>JAICQP010000231.1 GCA_025937815.1 Gemmatimonadota bacterium | reverse complement strand
GGTCTGCTGGATGGCCGTGGTCGAGGACCCGGACGGGAACAAGATCCTGCTACACCAGCGAAAGGACGGCACGTTCGGCTAGGCGGAGAAGGGCCACGTCCGGGCGCCTTTGACTGGAATCGCCGGTTCAGTTATGATGAGCCGTGGCCTACGCATTTCCGCGTGACCGTCTTCAACCCACCCAGCTCATCGATCAAATCAAGCAAGGGGCTCGATCGCTTCTGCTCCTGGCACTCGCGGGCTCGGTTCCGCAGTGTGCATCTTCCAGCTCCAAGCCAGCCGAGCTCCAGTTGACCTTCACGGGCGACGTCCGTCAACCCGCGCTCTCTCCGGACGGCACGCAGGTCGCCTACATGACCTATACGGACGACGGCCAGACCGTCATTGTCGTCCAGGACATCACCGATCGGAGCGAGCCGAGGGAGCTCGCGCGCTTTGGGGGCTACTTCGACCGCACGCTCCGCTGGTCGCCGAGCGGAACCGAGCTGTATGCCTTCGGCCGCCTCCCGGAGGGATACTATGGAGGAGCGCTCGTCTCTGTACGCGACGGAGCTCTGCGTCATGTTCGATCGGGCTCCATGTTGGCCGGCTTTTCGCCCGATGGTCGAAGCTTGATCACCGCCTCCCCATTCGAGCCCCCGCGCGTCGAGGTCGTGGATCTCGCAACGGATAACACGCGCCCGATTCCGTTGCCGGATTCCTTCGACTTCATCGAGTCGCTCGACGTGTCCCCCGACGGGAAGTGGATCGCGCTCCAAGCCTTTCCCGCGCCAAAGCGCAGGGAGATCTGGACCGTGCAGGTTAGTGGCCCACGCTTCAACCGCGTCCTGGAAGGTGATGCTTGGGGGTCGATGTTAGGTCCGCGCTGGGACCCGACCGGAAGCGGCATCTACTATACGCACGACGAAACGCTCTTCCGGATCGAAATCTCGAGTGAAACCGGCGCGCCGACTTCCTCGCCACGCGCCGTGCTGACAAAAAAGGGTATCGCGGGTCTCGACCTTTCTCGGGACGGCAGACGGATCGCCCTGGCGGTCGTCGGTCAATACTGGTCGGAGTTGAGCCTTCACGCTGCGCCCGGTTCAGGCGGTCCAGCGGTACGGCAGATACCCAGTCGAGGGATTCTGACCGGGGATCCGAGCATCTCCCCCGATGGACGGGAGATCGCGTTCGTTGGCGGAGAGACGTCCCTGGCAAACCTCTATCGGATGCCGCTCGATGGCGGATCGATGATGCAGCTAACATCCTTCTCTGACGCGGCTCTCATGTCTCCCGTCTGGTCGCCTGACGGTCGGGAAATCGCATTCGTCGTGCACGAGGGCCAAACCTCCCGGATCTGGCGGATCGCCGCTACCGGTGGCACGCCGCTGCCGATGGAAGGGACCGAGGGCACGATTCAGATCCGGTGGGCTCCTGGCCGGGAGATCCTGTTCCTTCGGGATCCGACAAGGGCCTTTCGCGTCATCGACCCGAGCACTGGCGTGGAGAGAGCACTGGTCGCGGAAGAGACCGGAGAGATGGCACATCCGCGCTACTCCCCAGACGGCTCGCGTGTCGCGGTGCACCGTGTGAAGGACGGTCCCGGCCTCCATGTCATCGAGATTGCGGATGGTCGAACGGTTCAGCTGACCGACGGAATAGAGCTACCGGTCGGTTGGTCCCCCGAGGGAGACGCCGTGTATGCTCGACACCTCGACCCCGGAACCATCGTTCGCGTCCCCCTCGACGGAGGACCGGCCGAGACCGTGTTCACTGTCCTGTGCGGAGACCCCCACCCATGGGGGGTAGAACTCACACCCGATGGCCGGACATTTCTTTGCTGGGGGCTCAGGTCACGGTCGGATCTGTGGATCCTGGATCTTCCGGGCCGGGCCGATTCTGCCGAGAGATGATCCGTAACGGGTGCAGTGTGCCCCATTGACACGGCGACACCCGTCAGCCTAGCCTGATTGATCGGCGCGACTCGCAGCGCCGTTCGGACCCCGCCATTCTTCCAGCAGAAGGAAAAGCGATGACCGTGAAGAAACGCCGGCTCCTGTCGGCCGGACTTTCCCTCTCGCTCGTGGCTCTCGCAATGGCGCGCTGCGCGTCGAGACGGGACGTAGGCGCCGGCGCGCGAGCGAGCGTCGATGCGGATACGACCGCCAGCGCGGACACGACCCGGCCGGACCTTCCCGTCATCCGTCTGTCGGAGGGGCCGGCGTTCCCGCTCGAGGGCGGCCACCTCGAATCGAGCGCGATCGCCGCGGGAGAGATGAGCTTCGAGCAGCTCTTCGAGGCCGGAGCGGATCTCTTTCATACTCCCTTCAACGGCCTGGACGGTGTGGGGGTCTCGCGGTTGCCCGACGGCTCGACGATTCCACGCTTCAGCGTGGTTCCCGCAGGCGGCGGAGCAGGTGGGATGATCTCGTCCCAGTCGTGCGGGGAGTGTCACAACGCGCCGGTCGGCACCTCCGCCGGCCTCGCGACGACGAATCGAGCGAGCGATCCCGACAACGACGGCGTTCCTCCCTTCAATGTGCGATCTACTACCTCCCTGTTCGGTGACGGCATCGTCCAGCTCCTGGCGCAGGAGATCACCGAAGAGCTGCAGTCGGCCCGCGCCGACGCGGAACGGGAGGCAACCGCGAGTCCGGGGACGTCCGTCCGGCGGGTCCTGCGCTCGAAAGGCATCGACTACGGAGCGATCGTCGCGACTGCGGCCCCCGGCGGCGCGGTGACCTTCGACCTGACGGGTGTTCGGGGCGTCGATCGGGACCTGGTCGTGCGCCCGATCGGTTGGAAAGGTGACGTGGCCACCGTGCGCGGT
>JAICQP010000022.1 GCA_025937815.1 Gemmatimonadota bacterium | reverse complement strand
CGTCGCGCACCTCGGCGCGCAGCACGTGATCTTCCTCGTGCAGGGAAACGGACACCCGGGACGCGCCCGAATGCCGTATCGCGTTGGAGAGCGCCTCCTGCACGATCCGGTACATGGCGAGCTCGGAGTCCGGGTGCAGCCGTCCGACCGGCCGCTCGATCGCCAGATCGATGTCGAGCCCGTGCGCGTGGTGGAGAGACAGGACGAGTGACTCCAAGGCGGCCGGGAGCCCGAACTCGTCGAGGATCGGCGGCCGCAGCCCCCGCGCGATCCGCCGCACCGCATCCGCGGCCGCGCCGATCTCCTCGCGCACCTCCTCGATTCGCGCCTCACGCTCCTTCGCGTCCTCGGTCCGGCTGGCCACCTTGAGCATGAGCATGAGCCCCGCCAACCTCTGCGCCGTGTCGTCGTGGAGCTCGCGCGCGATCCGCTGGCGCTCCTCCTCCGCCGCGCGCACGGCGCCCGCGCCGAACGCCTGTAGCGCCCGTCTCTCGGTCAGATCGCGAACGATGCTGATGACGTAGTCCCCCCCGGGCTCCGTCACGGGGCTCAGGCTGATCTCGACCGGGAACTCGCTGCCATCCTTCCGCAGACCCCGGAGTTCGATCCCCACGCCCATCGGGCGCGTGCGCGGCGCCGCCATGTAGCGATGGCGGTGCTCGACGTGAGTCCGCTGCAGCTCTCGCGGCACGAGCATCTCGACGGCCCGGCCGACGATCTCGTCGCGCTCGTATCCGAACATGCTAAGCGCGCAGGGGTTGACGTCCACGATCGCTCCGTCGGGCCCCACGAGGACGATACCGTCCGGCGCGGCCTCGAAGACCGCCCGGTATTCCACCGCCGCATCGTGGCTCGCTTCTCGGCCTCTCACGCCTATAGAGTATAGAGACTGTGGCTCCGGATGACCCCCGCGTCGGCCGCGAGCATTCGAGCGGCGGAGCTGGTGGCAAGCCGCAGGTCCGGAAGCGGCAACCGTATTCCCTGGTAACGGAATCGCGCTTCCACGCGCTCCAAGGCACGCCCTAATCTGTTGCAGTCCGCGTCTCTCGCCGCTCTCTCCTCGCAATCGCCCGCGCGGCTCAATTGCAGCTGCAACTCCTTCTTGGATCACGGGTTGAGCCTGCGCGGGGGGAATCGCGGGACGGGGCGGGCCCAGCGCTTGCTGATGGAGCGTTACACCGACACGAACAACACCATCCCGACCCTCGGAGGGTTCATGAACGCGTCCTTCTCACGAACATCGTTCTCCTGCGGATTCCTCCTGCGCCTGCCTGCCGCGAGCCCGACCGAACTGTCCTGCTCGAGCGACTACGACAGGCCGACGCTCGTCGGGATCCTCGACGGTGAGACCTCCGCCGATCCGGTGGATGGCGACCCCGCGCACGCCCGTTTCATCGAATAGGACGAAACGGTGTCGACTGTCGACAACGTCCTCGACCGCGCGCGTGACGCGGCCAACGCTGGACGATGGGTCGAAGCGCGCAGGCTGTTCCGCCAGGCGGCCGTGGAGACCACGCCCCTCCTGCGGGACCGCGCCAGAGCGACCGACGCGCGCCGCTGGTGCTCCATCGCCGCCATGCGGCTGGGTGACTGGCGTGCTGCGTCCGCCGACGCCCTGGCATCCCTTCGAGGCGCGAAGCGCCTCGCCGACATAGGGCGGGAGGCCAAGTCACTGAACGTAGCCGGGGCGGTGGAGTTCGAGCGCGGCAACTGGGGCTTGGCGCTGGAGCTGTTCGCCAAAGCGCGACTGCTCGCGCATTCCGGCGGCGATCGAGTTCTGGTCGCCAGGATCGACAACAACGAAGGCGCACTCTGGGCGGCTCGCGGCGTGCCCGCGCGCGCGCGGCGCCTCTTCGCGTCGGCACTCGCCGGTTTCCGGGCGAACCGGGAAGAGGCCTGTGCCGCCCGCGTCATGAACAACCTCGCCCTGGCCATGATGGAGGAGGGCGCATCAATGGATGCGCGGGAGTGGTTCGACGAGGCAACGAAGGCCAGTCGGCGGGCCGGGGACGCCGACCTCCTGCTCACGGTTCTCATCAACACCGCGAGAGCGGCGACGGATCGGGGTGACCTGGGTCGTGCCCGGGTCTGTGCGGCGGAAGCGCGCGTGCTCGCGGAGGGAATGGAAGGGGAGCCGGTCCTGGCGGATCTGGCATGCGCCCTGGCCGCGATCGCCCGCGTCGAGCGCAGATGGGCGCAGGCGGAGGATTGGATCCGCATCGCTCTGGAAGCCGCTGAGGGCGGAAGGAACCCGCTGGCCGCCGCCGACGCGCGGGAGCTCCGCGCGCGCGCGAGGATCGATCGAGGTCGCTTGGAGGAGGCTGCGGGAGAGATCGAGAAGGCCCGCACCGCCTACCGCGCCCTGGGAGCCGACGGGGCCCTGGCGCGCGTCGAACGTCTCGCATCCGAGATCGCGAGGGAGGGGCCGTGATTCGTCGGTTCACGCCCATCGAAAGCCTGGAGGACATCATCCGACGCGCTCGAGCGGCGAGATCCGCCGCGCGCTGGGACGAAGCGACGGATCTCTATCGGAAAGCCACGCGCGAAGCCGTTCGGTTCGGCCGACCGTTCGCAGTCGTCGACTGCCTCAACGCCCTCGGCGCGATGGCGTACCAGGCCCGGGACCCTCACAGGGCCGCTCGCCGGTTCGACCTGGCGCTGAGGCTCGCGCGGTCCAGCGGCCACGCTCGCGGCGAGGCCACGGCGCTGATGAACCTCGGGACGATCGCCTTCGCAAGCGGCGATCACCGCGTGGCGATCGCGCACTATCGGCGCGGCCGCTGGGCATATCACCGGGCGAGGAGCGCGGCGGGAGAGTCGCGCGCGCTCGATACACTGGCGAGCGTTCTCGCCGACGTCGGCAGGTTGGAAGCGGCGGCACGGTGCCGCCGGCGCGCCCGCCAGCTGGCAGGTGCCGACGGCGGCACGCCGCGCGCCTCGTACGACTCCGGCGACGCAGCCGCCGGGCCCGCCCTCGCGTAACGCACAGCCGTAATTCCGACTCGACGACCCATCCTACACGTCCTCCATCACCACCGTCAGCTCCTCGAGTCGATGGCGGACGCGCTGCGGCATGTCCGCCTGGCACCGGCCCCCGAGATGGCGCGCCAGGAACGCCTCGACCCTGGCGAACAGCGCCTGGTTCGACTCCTCGCTCGCGAAGCCGTGGCCCTCGTCCGCCGCCACCAGGTACTCCACCTCGCGGCCCAGGTCGCGGAGCGCGCGCACGATTTGGTCCGACTCCGCCTTTTTGACTCGCGGGTCGTTGGCTCCCTGAACGACGAGGAGGGGCGTCCGGATCCTCTCCGCCGAGTAGAGCGGGGACTGAGCGCGCATCCGCTCGAGATCAGCGGGGTCCTCGGGGTCCCCGACGCGGACGTGAAAAGTGCGCCGGACGGGCTCCCAGTACGGCGGAATCGAGTCGAGCATGGTGGGGATGCTAGATGGCCCGACGATCGAGACCGCGGCCGCGTACAGGTCGGGCGTGAACGCGACCCCCGCGAGCGTCGCGTAGCCCCCGTAGCTGCCGCCCATGATGGCGATCCGCTGGGGATCCGCGATCCCGCGCTCGACCAGCCACCGCACGCCGTCCGTCAGATCGTGCTGCATGGCGCCCGTTCCCCACTCGCGGTTCCCGAGATTCAGGAACCGCTTCCCGAACCCGGTCGAGCCGCGGAAGTTGGGCTGCAGGACCGCGTACCCGCGATTGGCGAGAAACTGCACCACGTTGTGGAAGCCCCACGTATCGCGCGCCCACGGACCTCCGTGGGGGAACACGACAGCCGGCAGAGGCTGCGGCTCTCCGTTCGGAAGCGTGAGGTAGGCCGGGATCTCCACGCCGTCCCGGGCCGCGTACCGCACCGCGGTGGTCCGCGCCATGTGGTGGCTCGGCACGTCCGGGCGGGTGCGATAGAGCAGCTCGAAGCTTCCCGCCTCCCTGTCGAAGAGCCACGACGCCCCCGGCTCGACGTCGGAGATGGCCGAGACGAGCATCCGGTTCCCGTCGCGGGTCATCGAGCGAAAGCCCAGGTCCCCGTCGGGAAGGTCGCGGCGGGCGCGCTCCAGGTCTTCCGCGAAGCGGGCCTCGCGGGGATACCAGCGGGTCCGATCACCCGTGTACCACGTGGCGATGAGCTCCTGGGTGTCGGCCGCGAACAGCGCGCCGCCGAAGTCGACTTCCCCCTCGGGGTCGCTCTCGATCTCTTCGATCTCACCCGTGGCCGGGTCGAGCAGGACGAGCCGCGAGAGGTCGGGCGCCCCTCGGCTCGTCTCCATGTAGAGCCGCGCGCCGTCGACGTGAAAGCGGATCGGCTCGCACTCCTCTTCGGGCCCGCACTCGAACACGGGCGTGAGCCCCCCACCGTCGACTCGCAGGATCTCCCATCCGCCGTCGGGACGCTGACGGTGTCCCAGTCGAAGCCGGCCGGCGAGGTCGGCGACCCATTCGGCGACGTTCTCCTCGTTCGCGAGCAGTAGCTCCCGCTCGCCCGTCCGCAGGTCGAGTCGCCAGACGTCATGGAGGCGCGGGTCGCGATCGTTGATCCCCACGATCGCGTGCCGGGGATCGTTCTCGGGCAGCTCGTAGATGCGCGCCTGGACTTCGGCCCCCGGCGTCAGGTCGAGAGCCGGGGGCACACGCGCGCCGGCGGGCACGAGCGCTTCGGGATCGACCGCGTAGACGTGGAAGTTCTCGTTGCCGCCCTGGTCCTGGACGAAGAGGAGGCGGCGGGAGTCCCGGCTCCAGAACGACTGGACGACCGGACGGTTCCGGTCGTCGGTCATCGGGCGCGCGGCGGCGAACGGCTCCTCGATCCGCTTGACCCACACGTTGAGTACGCCGTCCAGGGGCTGGACGAACGACAGCCACCGGCCATCGGGCGAGAGCTGACCGCCCGCGATCCGCGGGTTGCCGAAGAACACCGCGCGATCGATCAGCGGCGCCGGACTGGTCGGGGACATTCGGGCATGGCTCCTTTTTCTTCGTGATGGCGATCCGGACAAGCGCGCTAGTATACCCAGCGCTATGTCGACTGGCTCGCCGCCGGGGCATCCGCCGGTTCGAACACGTCCTCGATCGAGAGTCCGAACAGTCGCGCGATGTCGAAGGCCAGCGGCAAGCTGGGGTCGTAGCGCAGTTTCTCGATCGCATTGATCGTCTGTCGAGAGACTCCCAGGCGCTCCGCCAGCTCGGCCTGCGACCAGCTGCGCTCCGCGCGCAGCAGTCGGAGCCGGTTCTTCACCGGTATCTCCAGTGCGCGAAGAGCAGCGCCGGAACGTAGAGCAGGAACATGACCGGCCAGACGTCTCCCACGGCCAGGTCGCGCGCGAACCCCGCCTTCTGCAGGTATTCGACGAGCATTCCGAGGAGCATCGCGGAGGGGAAGGCGATCGCGAGGGCCTCGAGCTGGATCCGCCGCTGGAGCTCGTCGAGCGATCGAAGGGCGAGGACGACGAACGCGATCGCGCCGGCCCATAGCGCGACCGGCACCAGGGCGAGCGCGAGGCGCGCGGGCGGCTGGAGCGAGGCGTGCTCCAGGGCCCACGAGACCACGATCACGGAGACTAGGGTGAGGCAGCCCGTGAGGTAGAGCCACCGGACGGGCCGCCGGGTGACGGAGCGGGCGTGTTCCATGGGACGAGGTCCTTTCCGGATTGGGGTTCCGGCCACTGGAGCCGCTTCCCCAGTGTAAAGTTATCTTGTCTCTATGTCAAGTATGCTTTACGCCGGGAAGACCTCGATCTCGGTGACCTTGACGGCGGCGTGGACCCGCATCCCGGGCACGATGCCGAGCTCGGCCAGCGACTCGCGGGTGATCTCGGCCGTCAGCGGCGGGCGGGTGTCGAGCGTCACGCGGACGCGGTCGATCCCCGGATCCACCGACGCGACCGCGCCGGCGATCACGTTGCGGGCGGAGCTCCGGGGCGGGTCGAGGGACAGGGTGAACGCCCGCGGCGAGACCACGGCGGCCGCGTCCGCGCCGGGCGCCATGGCGCCCGGTAGGACCGCCAGCCGCAGCCCCTCGCAGACGAGCGCGACCTCGGCCCCCGCGGCCTCGAGCCGGCCGCGGAGCAGGTTGACACCGGCCAGAGCCGCCACCCATGGCGAGGCCGGGCGGCGGCGGAGGGCGTCCGCGTCTCCCTGCTGGACGACGCGGCCGGACTCGAGCACGGCGACGCGGCCGGCCAGCGTCAGCGCCTCGACCGGGTCGTGGGTGACGACGAGCGCGACGCCTTCGAACGCGGCGAGCGCGTCGGCGAGCGCGCGCCGGCTCGCGCCGCGCGCCTCGACGTCCTGGGCCGATAGAGGCTCGTCGAGGAGGAGGACGTCGGCCTCGGTCGAGAGAGCGCGCGCCACGGCGACCCGCTGGGCCTCGCCACCCGAGAGCGCGGCCGGCCGGCGGGACGCGAGATGCCCGGCCCCCAGGCGTTCGAGCCACGACCCCGCGCGCCGACGCGCCTCCGCGCGGGGCACCCCCCGCGCGCGCGGGCCGTAGGCGACGTTGTCGAGCGCGCTCAGGGCCGGGAAGAGGAGCGGCTCCTGGAACGCGATCCCGACGCCGCGCTCGCGCGGCGCAAGCCGAACCCCCGCCGACACGTCTTCCCACACGCGCCCGCCCGCCACTACGCGGCCCCCCGAAAGCGGCGCGAGCCCGGCCAGCGCCGATACCACCGTCGACTTGCCGGCGCCGTTGGGGCCCAGGAGCGCGGTGACGCCGAACGGTGCCGAGAAATCCGCTTCGAGCGTGAAGCCCTCGCGCACGACGCGGATCCTGGCCTCGAGCCCCGCGCTCACCGCGGCTCCCGGAACAGGCCGCCCCGCACCGCGACGACCGCGACCAGGCACACGGCGAGGAGCGCGACGCTGAGGGCGATCGCCGCGCCGGCGTCGGTCTGGAGCAGCTCGTATACGGCGAGCGGCGTGGTCTGGGTGCGGCCCTGCAGGTTCCCGGCGAAGGTGATCGTGGCGCCGAATTCGCCGAGCGCGCGCGTCCATGCGAGCGCGACGCCCGCCGCGAGCGAGGGCCGCAGGCCGGGCAGGACGACGGTACGGAAGACGCGCGCGTCGGAGGCGCCGAGCGTCGCCGCGGCGTCTTCGAGCCGCCGGTCGAGGGAGGCGAGGCCGGCTTCCAGCGTAACGACGAGGAACGGCGTCGACACGAACGTCGCCGCGATCACGACCGCGGCGGTCGTGAACGGGATCGAGACGCCGATCGCGTCGAGCGTTCCACCGAGAAGCCCCCGGCGCCCGAACGCAGTCAAGAGGCCCACGCCGGCCACGACCGGTGGCAGCACCATCGGCAGGACGACGAGGCCGCGTAGCCAGCGCCGGCCGGGGAAGCGGGTCCGCGCCAGGACCCAGGCGAGCGGGAACGCCAGCGCCAGCCCGATACCGACCGCCGCGGTCGACGCCACGGCGGACAGAGCCGCGGCGCGCGCGATCTGGCGCGTCAGGAGCGCCGAGCCGACGGAGCTCCACGGCGCTTCCAACACGAGCCCGATGAGCGGCAGGGCGAAGAAGGCGGCCGCCGCGGCCGCCAGGGCGGCGACGAAACGCGGTGTCCTCACGGCGCGCCGAAGCCGTGCGCCGCGAGGATCCGCCGCCCCGCCGGCGAGCGGACGAGATCCAGGAACGCCCGCGAGCCGCGCGGATGCTCCGGATCCGCCGCGGCCGCGATCGGATACACGGCGCGCACCCCGACGCGCTCGGGAATCGGCAGGACGCGCACGCGCGCGGCGAGAGCGGGCGTCACGTCCGACGCGTAGACGATCCCGGCGTCCGCTTCGCCCAGCGAGACCGCCGCGGCGACCACCTTCACGTCGGACGCGTTCGAGACGACGTTCGCCTCGACGGCCGATCCGATCCCCAGCGCCGCCAGCGCGCGCCGCGCATAGGCTCCGGCGGGGACCCCGGGGTGGGCCAGAACGACGTCCACGCCGGGACGGGCGAGGTCCTCGACCGTTCGGACTTCGCCCGGATCGTCCGCCGGCACGATCATGACCAGGCGATTGGTGGCGAAGGCCTCCGGCCGTTCGACCAGCTCCGCGCGCCAGGCGTCGGCCATCGTCCGCTCGTCGGCGGTGGCCAGCACGTCGAACGGCGCGCCGGCCCGGACCTGCGCCGCCAGCGTGGAGCTCGCGGCGAGCTCGAGCGCGACCTCGGCGCCCGGGTGGCGGCCCTCGTACGACGCGGCGATCTCGGTGAAGGCTTCGCTCAGCGAGGCCGCCGCCAGGACGGTCGCGTCGTAGGGGTCGCCGCTCCCGCAGCTCGCGGCCAGCGCGCACGCCAGGACGGCGCCTCGCGGGACGCGCGCCTGCTCGCGCCGCCGGGTCACGCCCTTGCGCCCCCGTCGAAATCGCCGGGGGATCGGCCGCGCAGGAAGATCTCGTCCCAGGTCTGGACCTGGAGGATGCTCAACAGCTGCTCCTGGCGGTTCACGCGGCCGGCTCGGTGCGCCGCCCGGATGCGCGCGACCCGCGCCGGCTCGAACCACCCCTTGGACGCGAGGCTCTCCGCCGACAGGAGCTCCTCCGCGAAGGGCGGCAGACGGCCCCTGAGCCACTCCGCGGACGGGCTGCCGAGCCCGCGCTTTCGCCGCGCCAGGATCTCCGCGGGCAGATCGTTCGCCAGCGCTCGGCGCAGCACCCGTTTCTCGCGCCGGGCCTGCTTGAGCTCCGGCGGCATCGCCAGGCACCACTCGGCCACCTCGTGGTCGAGGAACGGCACCCGCACCTCGAGCGACCACGCCATCGTGTGGCGATCGAGCGTCTCGACGATGTAGTCGTGCATGCGGGTCGTGAGATCCCAGTACTGGACCCAGTCGACCGGGTGCTTCGTCGCCAGCCCCGCCGGCGGCACCGGCTGGGCCGGCGGCCGGTCGGCGATCGCGCGCGCCAGCTCGGCGGAATAGAGACGGCTCCGGATCTCGGATCCGAGCGGCCCGGCGACCGCGCGAAACCGCTCCGCCCCCGGACCGAGGGGCGCCCGCGCGAAGCGTAGCGCGCGCTCCAGGGGTTCGGTCCGCGGCGGCGGCATCCGCCAGCGCCGCGTGAACCCGACCAGCCGCGAGACTCCGCGCATCCGCCGGTCCGCCTTGTACCACCAGTACCCGCCGAGAATCTCGTCGGCGCCCTCGCCCGCGAGCGCGACCTTCACCTTCGCGGACGTCATCTGCGCGATCCGCTGGCGCACGCTGCCGAAGCCCCGTCCGACGAGGTTCTCCCCGCTCCAGACGCAGCGCGGCAGGAGGCCGAAGTCCTCGGTGGTGTGGCGCGCGCGGTGGGCGCGCAGGTCGTATCCGGGGAAGCGGTCCAGCGTGGCCAGCGAGCCCACCTCGTCGAATTCGGGATGGTCGAACCCGAGGCTGAACGCGTCCACGGTCCGCCCCAGGATCCGCGCCGCGAGCGCCGCGACCCCGCTCGAGTCGACCCCGCCCGAGAGCCACGCGCCGACCGGGACGTCGGACCGCAGATGCAGCCGGACGGCGTCTTCGAGGCGGGCCAGGAGCCCCTCCGCCCATTCCTCCTCGGTCAGCCGTGGGCGGTCGCTCTCGTCGACGAGCGGCGGCGACCACCAGCGACGGATCTCCTCGCGACCCGCTTCGAAGACGAGCACGTGACCGGCTCGGAGGCGCTCGACGCCGGCGCACATCGTGCGCGGCTGAAGAACCCAGCCCCAGGCGAACAGATCGTCGAGGGCCGCGGGGTCGAGGCGCGGCTCGACCACGCCGGCCGCGAGCAGCGCCTTGAACTCCGACGCGAACGCGATGCCGTCGGCCGTGCGCGCCCAGACGAGCGGCTTGATCCCCAGCCGGTCGCGCGCCAGCACGAGGCGCTTTCGCGGCGCGTCCCACAGCGCGAACGCGAACATTCCGCGCAGGCGCTGCACGCAGTCCACGCCCAGATCCTCGTACAGGTGAACGATCGTCTCGACGTCCGAGCGCGTGCGGAAGCGGTGTCCGGCCCGGATCAGGTCCTTGCGCAGCTCGACGTGGTTGTAGATCTCGCCGTTGCAGACGACGACCACCGATCCGTCCTCGCTCGCGATCGGCTGGTCGCCCGTCTCGAGGTCGACGATCGCCAGGCGGCGCACTCCGAGCCCGACTCCCGGCGCGACGTGCGCACCCTCCCCGTCCGGCCCCCGATGTGCCAGGGCGGCCGTCATTCTCGCGATGATGGTCGCTTCGACCGGCCGGCCCGGGTCGTTCGTCGCCAAGCCGCAGATCCCGCACATCAGCGCGCGGCCTGCGACATCACGCGTGCGCGGGAGCGCCTTTGAGCTCCTTGACCATCGCCTCGACGACCGCGCGCGCGTCGCCGAAGACCATCATCGTGTTGTCGCGGTAGTAGAGGGGGTTGTCGACGCCCGAGAAGCCGGGGCTCAGGCTCCGCTTGACGACGATCACCGTGCCGGCGCGGAAGACCTCGAGGATCGGCATGCCGTAGATCGGCGAGCCCGGCTTGTCGAGCGCGTCCGGGTTGACGATGTCGTTGGCGCCGAGCACGAGCACGACGTCGGTCTCCGGGAGGTCGGGGTTGATGTCGTCCATCTCGAACACCTGGTCGTAGGGCACGTCGGCCTCGGCCAGGAGCACGTTCATGTGCCCGGGCAGGCGGCCGGCCACCGGATGGATCGCGAAGCGGACGCGGACGCCCTCGGCCTCGAGGCGCTGGACGAGCTGCCAGGTGGGGTGCTGGGCCTGCGCCACCGCCATCCCGTAGCCCGGGACGATGACGACGCTCCGCGCCCCGCGCATGATCTCGACGGCGGTCTCGACGTCGCCGACGTTGACGCCCCTCGCCACCGCCTCGGCCAGCGGGCTCCCCTCGACGGGACCTCCCGCGTCGCCCTCGCCGAAGCCGCCGACGAGCACCGAGCCGATCGAGCGGTTCATCCCCCGGCTCATGATCGTCGAGAGGATCGCGCCGCTGGCGCCGACAAGGGCGCCCGTGATGATCAGCAGGTCGTTCCCCAGGACGAATCCCGTCGCGGCGGCCGCCCAGCCGGAGGCCGAGTTGAGGACCGAGACGATGACCGGCATGTCCGCTCCTCCGATCGCGAGGATGACGTGCGCCCCGACGAGTCCGGCGACGATGGCGGCGAGCCAGAGCGGAAGCGCGGCGGGCTCGCGCACGTACCAGACGCCCAGCGCGACGAGCGCCGCCAGCCCCGCGATGTTGAGCGCGTGCCGTCCCGGCAGGAGCAGTGGCTTGCCGCCGATCGTCCCCTTGAGCTTCGCGAAGGCGATCAGCGATCCCGTCAGCGTCGGCGCACCGATCACCACGCCGAGAAAGACCTCGATGCGGGTGACGACCTCGGGATGGATTCCGTGGTAGTGGGCGGAGAGTCCGACCAGGGTGGCGGCCGCGCCGACGAACGAGTGGAGCAGCGCGACCATCTCGGGCATAGCGGTCATCGGCACGCGACTCGCGAGGAGCGCGCCGATCGCGCCGCCGGCCAGCGCCGCGACCGCGATCCTGCCGTACGCGCTGAGTCCCGGAACCGCCAGCGTGGCGGCGATCGCCAGCATCATCCCGACGATGCCGTACAGGTTCCCGCGCTTCGCGGTGGCCGGCGTGGAGAGCCCCTTGAGCGACAGGATGAAGCACACCGCCGCGGCGAGATAGGCCAGGCGGATCACCGGCGCCGGAAGAGCTTCAGCATGCGGTGGGTCACCCAGAATCCCCCGACCACGTTGATGGCCGCGAGGAAGACGGCGGCGAGCCCCAGCCACCCGCCCAGGTCCAGCACACCGGTCCCGGCCGCCAGCATCGCGCCCACGAGAATGATGCCGCTGATCGCGTTCGTCACCGACATGAGCGGGGTGTGGAGCGCGGGCGTCACCTTCCATACCACCTGCCACCCCACGAAGCACGCCAGGACGAATACCGTGAAGTGCGCGAAGAAGCTCTCCATCATCGCTGCCCCGTCGCCGTTGTTGAAGCCGCCGCCGGGGCCGCGCTCTCCCCGCCCCGCCGGCGCCCTTCGTGGATTACCGTAGCGCCGGCCACGATCTCGTCGTCGAAGTCCAGCGCGAGCCCGCCCTCGCCCCAGAGATGAAGGACGAGGTGCTGGACGTTGCGGGAGTAGAGCATGCTCCCGTGGACCGGCACCCGCGCCGCGAAGTTCGTCCAGCCGATCACGGTGACGCCGTGGACGCTAACGACCTCGTCGGGTCGCGAGCCCTCGCAGTTGCCGCCCTGCTCGACGGCCAGATCGACGATCACCGATCCCGGTCGCATGGCGCGCAGCATCTCGTCGGTGACGAGGACCGGCGCGCGCTGACCGCGCACGAGAGCCGTGGAGATCACGACGTCGACTTCGCCCATCTGAGCGCCCAGGAGCCGGCGCTCTAGCTCCAGGAACTCCTCGGACTGCGCGGCCGCGTACCCTCCGGCGGTCTCTCCGGACTCTAGCTCGAGATCGAGGAAGCGGGCACCGAGCGACTGGACCTGCTCCTTGACCGCGGGCCGCGGGTCGAACGCGCGCACGACCGCGCCGAGCCTCCGGGCGGTCACGATCGCGGACAGGCCGGCCACGCCGGCGCCGATGACGAGCACGTGAGCCGGCGGAATCGTTCCCGCCGCCGTCATCAGGAGCGGAAAGAACCGGCCGAAGGCATTCGCCGCCTCGAGCACCGCCTTGTAGCCGGCCAGGTTCGCCATCGAGGAGAGCGCGTCCATCTTCTGCGCGCGCGCGATGCGCGGGATCGACTCCATCGCCAGGACGGTAGCGCCCGCGCGCTCCAGGGCCGCGACTGCGGCGGCATTGGATTCCGGATACAGAAAGGACACGAGCGTGGCGCCGCGCGCGAGCCGCGCCGCCTCCTCGGAGGTGGGAGGCTGGACCTTGAGCACGAGGTCCGCCGACCATGCGGCCTCGCGGCCGCCGATCTCGACCCCGGCCGAGGCGTAAGCCTCGTCCTCGTAGCTCGCGAGGCGTCCGGCACCGGCCTCCACCACGACCGAGGCGCCTTTCTCGACGTACTTGCGCGCGACGTCGGGCGTGGCCGCGACCCGGGTCTCGTCCGCTCGTGTCTCCCTGGGGATGCCGATCCGCATAGGGTCCGTTGCTGGGGCTGTTGGTTCGGCGTGGGGAAAACGGCTCCCCAGTATATCGCCGCGAGGTATATTCCGCTCGTTGATGTCCACCCTCCATCGCCATCTCGCGGCCGTCTGGTTCGCCGACATCGCCGGGTACACGAGTCTCTCCGAGCAGAACGAGGGCGAGGCCGTGCGGCTGGCCCACGCGTTCCAGCGCGCCGCGCGCGCGGTCGCGGACCGGTTCGGCGGGCGCATCGTGAAGTCGATGGGCGACGGCGCGCTGGCCGAGTTCTCTTCCACCGAGATGGCGGCCAGGTCGGCCTTCGCCCTCCACGGCGCGTTCGCCGATGCGGCCTCCGAGGCCGGTCTGCGCGCCGGCGGCCTCAGGGTCGGAGTCCACGTGGGGGACGTCGCCGTGACGGACGACGGCGACCTGTACGGGGACGGCGTGAACGTGGCCTCCCGGCTCCAGTCCGCGGCTGTTCCCGGCGAGGTGTGGGTCAGCGAGGACGTCTGGCGCCAGCTGCGGCGGCGGCCGGAGCTCCAGTTCGATCCCCGCGGCGAGCACGAGCTCAAGGGGATCGGCCAGCCGATGCAGGCGCACGCGCTCTCCGTGCTGGACGAGCAGGGTTGGACGCCGCCCGAGCCGAGCGCCGCGCGGGTCGCGCCCGCCGGGCCCGATCGCTTCGCAGGGCTAGGCCGGCGGCCGCTGGTGGCGGGCGCGGCGGTGCTGGGCCTGCTGCTCGCGGGGGCTGTCGCCGGTCTCGTCCTCCGCGATCGCGGCGCGCTCGCTCCCACCGACGCCCTGGCGGAAAACGCGGGCCCCGGGCTGGCGGTCGTCCCCTTCAGCGTGAACGATCCGGAGCTCGAGCGCTGGAGAGAGGGACTGGTCGACCTGCTGTCGACGAACCTCGACGGGGCCGGCGGGTTGAGGGCCATCGACAGCCGGACGGTCCTCGCTCGCTGGCGCGAGCTGGTTCCGGAGGACGGCGTGGCGGATCTCCCGACGGCTCTGGAGGTCGCGCGGCGGTCCGGCGGCAAGTACGGGCTGGTGGGAAGCGCGGTGTCGAGCGGGGCGTCGATGCGACTCGTCACGGACGTGTACGACCTCGAGAGCGGCGAGGCGCTCGGACAGTCGCAGGTCGAGGGCTCCCCCGACAGCATCTTCGGGCTCGTGGACCGCCTGTCGATCGCCGTCCTCGCGATCATCCTCGAGGAGGAAAGCGGCACCGCTCCCAGGCTGGACCTCGCCAGCGTCACGACGTCCTCGCTGCCGGCGCTGAAGTCGTTCCTCGATGGGGAGGAGCTCTCCCGTCGCGGAGACTTCAATCGGGCCATCCCCGCGTACGAGCAGGCGCTCGAGTCCGACTCCACGTTCGCGCTGGCGCATCTTCGCCTCGGCGACGCGCACGGCTGGACCGAGGGAGTCGTCCCGATCGTGCGCCAGCAGTATGCGGCCGCCAAGCGGTTCGCCGAGCGGTTGCCCGCTCGCGAGGCCGACCTGCTCGACGTCGCGCTCGCCTACGCGAACGAGCGCCCGGAGGCGACCGGTCTGGCGCGCGAGGCGAGCCAGCGCTACCCGGACGACCCGGCCGCCTGGTACCTGCTCGGCGAGGCGTACTTCCACCTGCCGCACCAGTCCCTCGCGACGACCGAGACCAAGCGGGAGCCATTCACACGCGCGGTGACGCTCGATCCCACGTACCTGCCCGCCGAGATCCATCTCGTCGATCTCGCGTTCATGGCCGCGGACGAGGCCGCGGCGGATTCGCTGGTACCGCATTTCCGCGAAGTGGCGCGCGGGTCCGCGTACGAGCGCGCGTACTCGGTCGGCCACGCGCTCGCGTTCGGCGACTCGGCGACGAAGTCGCGCGCGCTGGCTGGACTGGACACGCTCTCCTTCGACGTGCTACGGCACATTCCCGTGCTCTTGAACCACCCGCGCTTCGGCGAAGAGAGCAGGGCGGTGAGCGCGGCCGTGCGCTCGAAGCCCGAGCACGCGGCGGTGGCGGGATTCGTGGACTTCTTCTACGGGCAGGCTCTGCTCAGGTGGGGCGACCTGGATACCCTGGTAGAGGTCATCGAGCGCGGAGAGTTGTCTCCTCCCGCCGTGGGTTCGACGCTGGGGACCGCGTTTTTCGCCGGGATTCCTCTTCCGGACGGCCTCACTGACGATCTCTTCCCGGACGACCCGGCGGACACGCCCCCCGGCCCGCTGATGGCGGCTCACGCCTTCTTCGCCATCGAGAGCGGGGACCGCGCGACAGCGCTGCGGCTGCTCGGGTCGATGCGCGAAGGGCAGCAGGCGATCCTGGCATCGGGCGATTCCGTCTCCGCCGGCGAGATCGGAGAAATCGTCCAGGCGATCGAGGCGCGCGACGCGATGCTCCGCGGCAGCGCCGACGCGCTCCAGCTCCTGGAAGCTTCGTACCGGAGCGGGGGGTTCCCTCCATCGGCGATCTGGGCGGCCGAGCTGCTCGACCGCGCCGGCCAGACCGAGCGCGCGATTGAGTACTACGAGGTGCTCGGCCCAAGCCCGCTCACGGGCCTCGAGCTGGGGGCGCTTTACGAGAAGGCCGGGCGTCGCGAAGAGGCGATGGAGGCCTACGGCTGGGTGATGCTCGCGTGGGAGGGAGCCGACCCCGCTCTCCAGCCCAAGGTGGCCCAGGCCCGACAGGCGATCGCCCGACTGGAAGGCCTTCGCCGCGGCTGATGCACCTTGTCAGGAATCGACTGGCGCCGGCCGGCCCCGAGATCCGATGCTCGGGGAGAGGCCGCCGGCATCGACCCCTGACGGGAGGATCACAGTGAGCCCCAAGTCGCCGAATCCGGAGACCGAAGCCATGGAGCGGGCCGCCCGCGCCAAGCAGCCCCCTCACAAGCAGGGCCGTGACCCACAGCCACGGTCCCGGCCCGACACTGGAAGCACCATCCCCGCGGGGGCGCAGGGCGCGCGTCCGCGGGACGGACTGTGAGCTGACCGGACAGGCTGAAGGCGGTCAGGCCAGACGGGCGTTCAGCCGGATGTCGACGCCGGCGAGCGCCCTGGACACCGGGCAGTTCCGCTTGGCCCCCTCGGCCTGCTCGAGGAACTCGGCCTCCTCGATCCCTGGAACTTCCGCCTCCGTGTCCAAAGTGATCGTCGCGATGCGCGGGCCGTCGCTCATGTCGAGATCGACGTTCGCGGTCGTGCTGACGCGCTTCGGATCGTGCCCGGCCTTGCCCAGCGCCGCGGCGAGCGCCATCGAGAAGCAGGCCGCGTGCGCGGCTCCGATCAGCTCCTCGGGATTCGTTCCCTTGCCCTCCTCGAAGCGCGAGCCGAACGAATAGCCTCCCTCGAACGCTCCGCTTCCCAGCGACAGGGATCCGCGCCCGTCCTTGAGGCCCCCCTTCCACTCCGCACTTCCCGTCCGCTTCGGCATCTCGCCCTCCCTTTCGCCATGTCCCCGTGATTCGCGAGCCCAGAGGGTAGCGAAGCGTCCCGAGTGCCGGCAAGCGGCGGCCCGTTCGGGGCGGCGGCGGTAGGTTGGAACCGGTGCCTTCCCACGAGATCCAGCCCCTCCTCCTGCGCGTGGCCGACGGTGACGCAGGCGCCATGGCGGAGCTGTACGACGCCACCGCCGTCTTCGTCTTCGGGATCCTGCGCCGCATGCTATGGAGCACGGAAAGCGCCGAAGAGGTGGCTCAGGAGGTGTACATCCAGGTCTGGCGGACGGCCCGGGGCTACGATCCCGGACACGGCTCCGCATGGTCGTGGCTGGCGCTGCTGACCCGCGGCCGCGCCGTAGGCAGGATGCGCGCGGACGGGTCGTACCGGGACGCCATCGCGGACCTCGTCCTCCACGAGCCGTTCCCCGGGCCGCTCGATCCGGTCGGCCCACCGCGCGGCGAGGTGGCGCATCTCGAGCGCGCCGAGGCCGTGCGCGAGGCGTTGCGGGCGCTTCCGGGGGACCAGCGGCGCGCGCTCGAGCTGGCGTTCTTCGGGGGCCTGACCCAGCGCGAGATCGCGTACCGCATCGACACGCCCCTGCCCACCGTGAAGAGCCGCATTCGGACGGCGTTGATGCGCCTCAGAGAGCGGCTGGCGCCCGTGCCCGAGCAATGATCCGCCCGGCGAAGATGTCGGACGACCAGTTCGAGGAGCAGGCGATCAGCCACCTGCTGGGGGAGCTGGACGTGAACGGCGAGATCATGTTCCAGGAGGAGCTCGCACGCCGCGGCGCGCCGGCCGGCGCGATGCTGCGCGAGTTCAGGGAGGCGCTCGGGGAGCTCGCGCTCGCGGTCGCGCCGGCGGATCCTCCGCCCGCGCTCCGGGCGCGCGTGCTGTGGAGCATCGGCGCTCCGGTGGCGGCGCCCGACGCGCCGCCGGCGGCTCCTCGCACGTTCTGGATCTGGGCCGCGGCGGCGATGATGACGGCGGTGGCCGTGGGGCTCGGGGTGTGGGCCGGTCGGCTGGCGGACGAGCGCGACGAGCTGCGGGCCCACGTCGGGCGTCTCGAGGAACGCGTAGCCGCCGCCGAAACCGCGGCCGCGAGCTCGTCGCTCCTGCGCGAGGATCTGGAGCTGATGGCCGCCGCCGGTTCGACGATGCACGAGCTTCACGGGACCGATCCGGCGCCTGAGGCGGGTGGGCGGGTGTTCCTCTCCGCCGGCTCGGGACGCGGCCTCCTGATCGCGGACGGACTTCCGGCTCTCGGTCCCGATCGCGTGTACGCGCTGTGGGCGATGGAGGCCGGGGACGCTCGACTGGCCGGCGTCTTCCGTTCAGACGCGGCCGGGCGCGGCAGGCTCGAGATCGAGGATCTCGATCTTCCTGCCGGCGCCATCTTCGCGCTGACGGAAGAGCCCGCGCCGGGGGGCGAGCGGCCCACGGGGCCGATACTGCTGAGCTCCCGCTAGCTCCGCTGCAAGTCTCCCGCGCCTCGAGCTAGAAGCTCCGCTGCAGGTCCCCGCAGCCGACGACCGCCGGGACGTCCTCGCTCTGATGGACGTCGACGTGATACTCCGCGTCGGGATCCAGGGGCACCGACAGCACCGCGGTAGCGCTCGCGTTGCCGGTGTCGTTCGGCTCGAGGACGGGATACGCCTCCGGATCTCCCACCTCGGGACCGACCGGTGTCGATTCCGCGTCTCCGGATGGACACAGACCCGCATGGATGTGCCACGGATGCCGTCCGCCCGCGGACCCGCCGCGAAGCGTGAGGTTCGCCCGGGTCTCCCCGTCCGGCATCAGGGTCACGGTGGCGAACCCTGCGTGGCCCTCCGCTCCCAGTGACTGAATATCGCCCGACCAAGCGCCCGGGATCGGGCGCGAATCCGTTTCGCCCCCCGACGCGCAGCCCGTCAAGAGCAGAAACGAGCCGATGCTCAAAATGCGCAGCATGATGCCCTCCTCTCTGGCTGCCGCCGCTCCGCCTGGCTGCCGCCGCGCGATACGGCGCCAGCGTCGTGCGACGCCTGGGGATAGTGGACTCGATATCAGGGGGTGGAGCAAGAAGGATTCTTACAGCGGTGTCGCGGCGTGAGATCGGGGGGCGCGTCTCACGCCCCCCGTCTCGTACCGACCTCAATCCTCGCTGAAGTCACCCACGCCTTGTTCTAGCGGCACGCAACCCAGTATCTCGCTGCGCTCGCCGCCGTTCTGGAAGATCGTGACGTAGTAGTCGCCGCCGGGGACGAAGTTCGCATCCACCATCGCCGTGAACGAGCCGCGAGAGTTCTCGTCCGGGACGATGTTCGGGTAGGCCGACTCGGCGCCCATGATGGTCCCTGTGCAACCGCCCTGGTAGACGCCCCAGGCATAGTCGCCGCGAGGAATCAGGCCCGGCAGGGTCACGCTGACCCGGGTGCGCTCCTCGGAGAGCTTCGTCGCGCTCGTATGGGCCACCGACTTCTGCTCGCCGACCTTGCCCTCGGTCCCGCGGTACACCTTCGCGTGCCAGTGATCGGGATCACCCGTCGCGCTCATTCCCCCGCAGGCCACCACCACGGCCAGTCCAGCAACCAACAGCATGTACTTCGGAAACACCATTCTTGCCTCTCCTTGGGTAGGGGTCCCTGTGGGTCCGTCCCAGCATTATCTACCACCGGGGCGGTCCGTGGCAATAGCGGGGGCCCTTCGGGGTGGCCCTGCAGGTCCAGCCAGCGGTTGACATCGATCAGGTCGAGGTCACGCGTGTGCTGTGTCGACTCCGCGACCCCACCAGGAAGATGGTGGAAGCGAGTGGTCTCGCGCGCGCAAGACGGAGTTTCAGCGCGGTTGACAGGCGGGACCGCCGGTGGCCACGATGTCGGGCATGCGCGCCGTTCGCTTCCACCGGACCGGCGGTCCCGAGGCCCTCGTGCTCGACGACGTGCCGCGACCGGAGCCCGGCCCCGGACAGATCCGCGTCCGGGTCGACCACGCGGGCGTCAACTTCGTCGACACCTATCTGCGGACGGGCGCCTACGATCCTGGACCGCTGCCGGCCACCGCGGGGAAGGAGGGGGCCGGCCGAGTGGACGCCGCGGGACCGGGAGTCGACGGCGTTTCGCGCGGCGACCGCGTGGCGTTCTTCGATGCGCAGGGCTCCTATGCGGAATGGGTCGTGATTGCCGCGGCGCGCGCGATTCCGTTGCCCTCCCGGATCGAGGACCTCCAGGCCGCCGCGCTTCCGCTCCAGGGAATGACCGCGCGCTATCTGACCCACGAGATCCGTCCGCTGGGCGCGGGCGACACCGTCCTCATCCACGCCGCCGCCGGAGGCGTCGGTCACCTCGCCGTCCAGATGGCCAAGCAGGTGGGCGCGCTCGTCTACGCCACCTGCTCCTCGGAGGAGAAGGCCGCGCGCGTTCGGGAGCTCGGCGCCGACCACGTGATCCGCTACGACCTGGTGAACTTCGCCGACCGCGTGCTCGAGCTGACGAGCGGCCGCGGCGTCGACGTGGCGATCGACGGGGTTGGAAAGACGACCTTCGAGGACAGCGTCCGCGCCACGCGGATCCGCGGGCACGTGCTCTTCTTCGGACAGGCGAGCGGCGCGCCGGATCCGATCCAGCCGCGCCGCCTGCTGGGGAGTCGCACACTCACCACCGCGTCGCTGTTCGACTACGCGCAGACGCGCGAGGAGCTCCTCGCGCTCGCCGTTCCGGTGATGGCGGCAGCGGCCGATGGAACGCTCAGGGCGTGGATCGACCGCGTGCTCCCGCTGGAGGACGCCGCCCTCGCGCACCAGCTCCTCGAGGGACGGCGCACGATGGGAAAGCTCCTGCTTTCGACCTGAGCCGGCAGCGCGCGCTACCACTCCGTCTCACCACCCCGCATATTCGGAGCTCTCCCTTCGGCGATTCGAACCACGAGGTTGCAAGGAGCCGCGCCGCATGATCGCGACTGTCCTCTTCACCGACATCGTGGGCTCGACGGAGCGCGCGATGGATCTGGGAGATCGCCGCTGGCGGGAGGTGCTCCGCGCCCATCACGCCTCCGTTCGCGCGGAGCTGCGTCGGCACCACGGTCAGGAGATCGCCACCGCGGGCGACGGCTTCCTCGCGGTGTTCGACAGTCCCGCTCAGGCCCTCGTGTGCGCGGGAGCGATCCGCGCAGCGGTCAAGGAGCTCGGGCTGTCTGTCCGCTGCGGCCTCCACATGGGGGAGGTCGTGCGTGAGGACGGAGACGTGGGCGGGATCGCGGTTCACATCGGGGCCCGCGTCGCTGCCCTGGCCGGACCCGACGAGATCCTCGTCTCGGGAACGGTTCGGGATGCCGAGGCGGGCTCCGACTTCGGCTTCGAGGATCGCGGGCGCCGCGCGCTCAAGGGTGTCTCCGGGGAGTGGCGGATCTACGCGCTGACCGAGATCCCCGACGAGGAGGCCGCCGCCCTGCCCCCGCCCGTTCCGGACGCCGGCGTCCTCGACCGCGCACGCGTGGCGCGGGTGGCTCCGGTCGCGGCAGTCTACGCGCTGGTCGCCGCGGGCGTGGTGCTCGCGATGCTCGCGCTTCGCGCGGCCTTCGACCTCCCCGCCTGGGTATCCGCCCTGACCGTGCTTCTGCTCGCGATCGGCTTCTTCGTCGTCGCGGCTACCGCCTGGGTCCAGTCCCGGCCACAAACGGCCGCCGGACGGGCCCGCGGCGACCTTCCCGGCGCCCGCGAGATCGACCTGCGGGGAGTGGCCCGCGCGGTATCCCGGGGCGAGCTCCCGCATCTGACGTGGGGCCGCGCGGTCGCGGGAGGGGCGTTCGCGTTCGCGATGCTGTTCGGTGCCGCCGGCCTCTACGTCGTCATCCAGGATCGTGGGCGGTCGTTCGCGCCCGGCGAGGCGCTCGCCGATGCGGCGCCCGGGGTGGCGGTTCTGCCCTTCTCGGTGCAGGGCGACGGCCTGGAAGTGTGGCGCGAGGGCGCGGTCGACCTGGTGGGATCGAACATCGACGGCGCCGCGGGGCTTCGGGCGATCGACAGCCGCACGCTGCTCGCGCGCTGGCGCGAGACCGTGCCGGATGGAGAGGAGCCGGACCTCGCCACTTCGCTCGAGGTCGCGCGCCGCACGGGTGCCCGGTATGCGGTCCTGGGCTCCGCCGTCGCGCTGGGGCGTGATCTGCGGCTCTCCGCCGATATCTACGAGCTGGCGAGCGGCAAGAGCCTCGGACAGGCGCAGGTCCAGGGCTCGCCCGATTCCGTCTATATGCTCGTCGACCGTCTGTCGATCGAGACCCTTCGAACGATCCTCGGCGGCGACGCGCGGGACCTGCCTCGGATCGAGCTGGCCCGGGTGACGACGGCCTCGCTCCCCGCGCTCAAGGCGTACCTCGAGGGCGAGGTCCTCTACCGGCGGGCCGACTGGACGGGAGCGCTCGGCGCCTATCGGGACGCGGTCGAGGCGGACTCCACCTTCGCCCTCGCCTGGCGCCGGATGGGGGAGTCGATCAGCTGGCTGCCACTCGAGGACCGCCCTCCGGGCGGCCCCTGGGAGGCGGCCCACCGGGCCGCCCGCTACTCGCAGCGGCTCCCGGAGCGGGAGTCCGTGCTCGTTCTCGCCTACCGCGCCTTCGTCGTGGGTTCGATGACGATGCTGGAGCCGCTCGAGGCGGCCACGCGCAGCTATCCCGACGACCCCGAGCTCATCTACCTCCTGGGCGAACACTACGCCCACTTCGATGACCAGCTCCTGATCGATCGGGGCACCACCGAGCGAACGCTCGATCGGGCGATCGCGCTCGATCCCCGCTTCGCCCCCTTCTACCAGCACGCGATCGAGTACGCGTTCTACCGCGCCGACAGCGCTCGCGCGCTCGACCTCCTGGCGAAATTCGAAGCCCTGGTCGGGGACACCCGCGAGTCGCGCCGCTATCGCCGCGCGGCGGCGCTGGCTTGGGGCACGGACTCCGAGCGCGCAGCCGTCCTCGCCGCGCTCGACACCCTTTCCGGTCGCGAGATCCCGCTCTGCTCCCTGCTGGGGGCGCCCCGCTTCGTCGAGCTGCTGGTCTCCTGCGCGCGCGCAACGCTCGAAAACGGCGACAACGCCGTCCCCCTGGCGATCGCGGGGATCGCCAGCGGCCAGCTCGAGGAAGTGGACGCGATGTTGCGGGCGGGTCGCGGGGCACCGGGTCCGGGGTTCGAGGCCGCCGCCCTGTACACGATGCGGGCGCGGGGTCTGGCGGTCGACGAAGACCGCCTGCGGGCGGCGGCGGCGGCCGATGAGGAGTACCCGACGATCTTCTTCGGGGCCCTGATGGCGATCGAAGACGGGCGGCTGGAGCGAGTGCAGACCTACCGCAGGGACGCGATCGCGTTCCGCGACAGCGTCCTCGCCGCGGGCGACACGCTGATGGCCGGAGTCGTCGACGGAGAGGTCCAGACGATCGACGGCTTCCTCGCCCTCGAGCGGGGCGAGCGCGAGCGCGCGGTCGATCTCCTGATCGAGGGTCAGCGCGCGGACACCGGCTGGGGCCCGACCGCAGCCGTAAACCACGCCGTGCGCTGGGCGATCGCCGACCTGCTCGTGGACCTGGGACGCCCGGAGGAGGCGATCCCGTATTACAGCACGTTCCGCATCGACCCGTTCGCCAGCGTCGAGCTGGGGAAGATCTACCAGGGTCTCGGCCGGACCGAGGAGGCCAAGGAACAGTACGAGACGGCGCTCGCCTACTGGCGCGACGCCGATCCCGAGCTCGCGCCCCGGATCGCGGAAGTGCGGCAACGGCTCGCCGGACTCGGCTTCCGGCCCCGGGACTGAGGGACCCGGCCGCTGGCCGGCGCTACCCCCTCGCCAGCCGCTCCAGCCGCTCGATCGTCTCCACAATGTCCGCCTCCGTCGTCCGCGGATTGAGGGCGCAGAGCCGGAGCGCGGGGCGTCCGCGCAGCACCGTCGAGCTCAGGAACGCGAAGCCGTCGGCCAGCGATGCCTCCGCGAGACCGTGGGTCACCGCGTCCGCCTCTTCCTCCCCGACACCGCCCGGCGCCCAGCCGAAGGCCACGGTCCCGAGGCGCGCCGGCGAGACGATCCGCCACATGCCGGACGCCGCGATCCGCGCCTCGGCGAGCTCGGCGTTGGCGATCCCCCGCTCGACGGCCTCCCGGAACGCGGTCAGGCCGAACACCTGGAGCGACATCCAGAGCTTGAGCGCGCGAAAGCTGCGCGTCAGCTGAACGCCGAGGTCGGAGAAGTGCACCTCCCGTTCCTCGTCCTCCGGCCGGTGGACGTCGCGCAAGTAGTCGGGCCGCGTGCGGAAGACCTCCGCCAGGAGCCGCCCGTCGCGCACGAGCACGCATCCGATCTCGAAGGGCTGGAATAGCCACTTGTGAGGATCGAGCGCGAGCGAGTCCGCGCGCTCGATCCCCGCCAGCGCGAGCCTGCCCCGGTCGCTGAGGAGAGCGCCGCCGCCGTAGGCGGCGTCGGCATGGAGCCAGAGCCCCTCGGCCGCGCAGAGCTCCGCGAGCTCCGGTAGCGGGTCGACGGCGCCTGTGTTGGTGGTGCCCGCGTTCGCGATCACGCAGAAGGGCACGCGACCGGCGGCGCGGTCCTCGGCGACCGCGCGTGCGAGATCGGCGGGCCGAAGCCGGAACTCCTCGTCGACCGGCAGGAGGCGCAGCTGGGCGGCCGCGAAGCCGAGCACGCGGAGGGCGCGCGCGATTGCCGAGTGCGTCTGGTCGGAGGCGTAGGCGACGCCGTCCGCGAGCCGCGAGCCGAGCTTCGTCTCGCGGGCAACCGCCAGGGCCGTCAGGCTCGCCACCGAGCCGCCGCTGACGAACAGGCCTCCCGAGCCTTCCGGGAAGCCGCAGAGCCGCCGCAGCCAGTCGACCGTCACGATCTCGACCATGGCGGGTCCCGAGGCGCCGAGCCACGTTCCGGCGAACACGTTGAACCCGCTCGCCAGCGCGTCGGCCAGGAACCCGACGTAGTTGCTCGGTCCGGGAACGAATGCATAGAAGCGCGGGTGATCGACCCGCGCAGTCCAGGGAAGGATCTCCCGCACGACGCGATCGAGGACCTGCCCGGGATCGGACCCCGATTCGGGAATCGGCTCGCGAAGCGCGGCCTCGAGGTCGGAGCGACGACCCCGCCGCACCGCCGGCTCATCGCGGATCCCGGCGAGGTGGTCGACCACCAGGTCGACGACCCGGTAGCCGAGCTCGCGCATGTGTGCTTCGGTGAGCGTCAGCGCGCCCGATGGAGCGTCGGGAATCGGGTCCGTCAGCGGATCTCGGGAACCCACGGCAGGGCCGCGATCGCGCGTCCCGGGTCATGGCGCAGAGCGACTGCGAAACCGGAGAGGCCGCGCACGAGGTCGCCCAGTGCGTATACGACCGCGCTCTCGCGCGCGGACGGCGCACCGGCGCGCGCCCCGCTCAGCTGCCGCAGGACCATGGCGTCGCGCATCCGGTCGAAAAGCGACTCGCGGCGCGGATAGACATGGAGCGTGACGGGCGCGTCGGGGTCGAGACCGGCGGCCTCCTTCGCGGCCACGAGCGCGGCCTCCAGGCCGCCCACCCGGTCGACGAGACCGCGATCCGCCGCATCGGCGCCCGACCAGACCCGCCCCTGGGCGACGGCGTCTACCTCGGCCTCGCTCATTCCTCTGCCCTCCGCAACGCGCCCCAGGAACGTCCGATACGTGTGTTCTATCAGTCCCCGGAAGATCGCCCGCTCCTCCTCCGACAGCGGCCGGGTCGACGTAGGGAAGTCCGCGGCGGGATTGGTCTCCAGGACATCCCAATCGATTCCGACCTTGTCGTACAAGTCGCTGGCATTGAACAGGACGCCGAAGACGCCGATCGAGCCGGTCAGCGTAGACGGCGAGGCGACGATCGCGTCCGCGCCGGCCGCCATGTAGTAGCCGCCCGAAGCTGCAACGTCGCCCATCGAAACGACGACGGGGACCGCTCTCTGCAGCTCTCCCACCGCACCCCAGATCTCCTCGGAGGCGATCGCGTCGCCTCCGGGGCTGTCGACGCGCAGCACGACTGCATCCAGCGCGCCGTCCTCGGCGACCTCCGCCAGGAGGCGCTTCATCGTCTCCGCGCCGATGGTCCGGCCGAACACCGGGTCGTACCCGCTCTCCCCGGACGTGATCGCTCCAATCGCGTACACGAGACCGATCGTGCCCTCGGCGTTCCGGGGGCCTGCCGGCAGCGTGGCCACGTAGTCGCGGATGTCGACGAGGTGGGTCTCGACGTCCGCCGGCGACAAATCCTCGGGCGCGGCATCGAGCGCGCGGGCCACTGCGCGGCGCCGCACTTCCGCGTCCTGGAGCTCGCCATCGACGAGCCCCAGGGCCTTGAGATCGCGACTCAGGTATACGCCCTCGTCGAGGCTCGCCTGCAGGCGCTCTCGATCCACCCCGCGTGCCTCGGTGACGGCGCCAACGAACCGGCCGTAGATGCCGTCCAGGATCGCTCGCGTCGCCTCGCGGTCGGGCTCGCTCATATTCGTCCGCCGGAACATGTCGGCCGCGCTCTTGTAGACACCGATCGCTTCCACCTGGGGCTCGACGCCCACCTTCTCGAACATCTGCTGGACGAACGGCGTCTCCACGCGGAAGCCGTTCATCTCGACTCCGGAGTTGGGCAGCAGGAACAGGCTGTCGGCGGAGAGCGCTACGTAGTATCCGAGCTCGTCGGTGATCGAAGTGAACGCGTAGACGAACTTCCCGCTGGCGCGAAACTCGGCTAGCGCCTCCCTCAGGTCCTCCGCTTTGGCCCATCCGTAGCCGGGGGCACCGACCCTCAGATGGACGCCCGCAATGCGATCGTCGTGGGCGGCTCGCTCGAGGGCCAGCCGCAGGTCGTGCATCTGGTGATGGGCGCCCTCCATCTCGGCGGAGAAGAAGTCCGGCGGCGCCTGCTCGACCACCCGGCCCTGCAGGTCGAGGACGAGGATCGCGGGGGCATCGATGTCGACGCGGGGACCGTAGCGAAACAGGGGCGCCAGCAACATCGCGCCCGCGTAGACCACGACGGCGATGATCGCGAGGACGGCCAACAGGATGAGGAGTACGCGCTTCACGAGAGGCGCAAGAGTCGCCCGCGGGCGCGCCTGGAGTCAAGGAGCCTTGCTCCTCCCGCGCACTTCGGATGATGTTGCGGGCGCGCATGCTCGAAACGCTTCGCGGACTCGATCCCCTGCTCCAGGCGCTGCTGGCCGGGGGCTTCACCTGGGCGGTGACGGCGCTCGGGGCCGCGATCGTCCTGGTCACCCGTCGGCTGAGCCCCGCGGTACTGGACGCGATGCTGGGCTTCGCCGCCGGCGTGATGATCGCCGCCAGCTTCTGGTCGCTGCTCGTTCCCGCCATCGACATGGCCGCCGCGGCGGGGGGCGTGCGCTGGCTGCCCGCGCTGGTGGGCTTCCTGACGGGGGGCGCCTTCCTGCGCGTCGCCGACAACTTCCTGCCGCATCTCCATCCGCGCCTGCGCATGGAGCAGGCCGAGGGCGTGCACACTGCATGGCACCGGGCCACGCTCCTCGTCCTCGCGATCACGCTCCACAACATCCCCGAGGGGCTCGCGGTCGGGGTCGCGTTCGCGGCCGCGGCGCAGAACCTCGACGTGGCCGGCGGCGCCACGTTCGGGGGAGCCGTCGCTCTAGCCGTCGGGATCGGGCTCCAGAATTTCCCCGAGGGGATCGCCGTCGCGATGCCCCTTCGCCGCGAGGGCGTGAAGCCGCTCAAGTCGTTCTGGTACGGCCAGCTCTCGGCCCTGGTCGAACCGGTCGCCGCCGTGACCGGAGCGGCGGCCGTGCTCCTGATCGGCGCGATCCTCCCCTACGCGCTGGCATTCGCCGCCGGGGCCATGATCTACGTAGTGGTGGAGGAGCTGATTCCGGAGAGCCAGGCCGGCGGCAACGCGGACCTCGCGACCGTCGCCACGATGGTCGGCTTCTCGGTCATGATGGTCCTCGACGTGGCGCTCAGTTGAGCATGCCGACCGGTCTCCGCCTGGGCGGCGTGGAGGCCGGCGGGACCAAGTTCGTATGCGGGGTGGGGAGCTCCCCCGAAGACCTGGTCGTGGAGTCGTTTCCGACCGCGTCGCCCGATGCCACACTCGAGAACGTCGTCGCGTTCTTTCGTGCCGCGTCCCCGGCGGCCGTGGGCATCGGGGCCTTCGGCCCGCTCGATCTGGGCACGGAGTCCGCCACCTATGGCCATATCACGTCGACCCCCAAGCCCGGCTGGCGGAATTTCGATCTTGCGGGGACGATCGTGCGCGCGCTCGGTGTCCCGGTCGGCTTCGACACCGACGTGAACGCCGCCGCGCTCGGCGAAGGGCGCTGGGGCGCGGCACGGGGGCTGACCGATTTCCTCTACCTGACCGTCGGCACCG
>JAICQP010000264.1 GCA_025937815.1 Gemmatimonadota bacterium | reverse complement strand
TCGACCTCGTTCAGGATCGCGCCCAGCGCAGGCCGCTCCTGCGCCAGCGGTGTCGGCAGAGCGTGCAGGATCTCGAACGAGGTCCGCTCGCGCGCGGGGGCGTTCCAGCGGTCCGCCAGGTAGCCGCGGATCGCGTCGCCGTTCCCCGCGGCCGCAAGGGTCCGCTCGGCCGCCGTCGGCGGCTCGCGCGCCAGCTCCTCGATCCGGCGCCGCGCCTCCTCGTAGGGGTCGACGGCGCTCGCGCTGGATCCCCTGCCTCCGCGCGCGCGCCGGCGGCGCCACCACCACAACAGGGCCAGCGCCAGCGCCATGGCCAGGGCGGCGAGAGCGGCCCAGACCCAGAGCGGGGTGCCCGGCTCCGGCCACAGGGGCTTGATGTCGGCGAGGAGCGTGTCGCCCGGCGCGAGGACGGAGGCCATCGTGAACGTATCGGAGAGCATCGGCACGACGATGGTATCGCCGGTCGCCGTCGCGACGCGGGCGTCGACCGCGGGCAGGACGACCTCGCCCGTCCGGAAGATGGCGAGCCGCAGGCGGAGCTGGCCGTCGCGCCGCTCGCTTCCGAGCACCGCGACCTCGGGCCGCGAAGCGTACGCTGCTGTCACCGAGGCCGGAAGGAGGTAGGTGCCGCGTGGGCCGAACGCGCGCACCGTGGCCCACACCGGATCCCCGACCGTCGGCTCCGCCGCCCCGGCCGGAAGCGGATCGGGAACGATCCGCAGCGAGACCGCGGCGGGAGCCTCCGCGCCCTCCTGTCCCGGGGCCGGCACCGCCGTCGCGAGGACGATCGCCGCGACCGCCATCGCCCGCCCTGCGATTCCGCGCGACGGTGTCCCCCTCCGCGGTCTCATCGCCGAGCCCTCCTTCCTCGCGCGCGCGTCCGGGCCCGCTCGCGGGCCTCGAAGAAGCGGCGCATGGGGTCGACCCAGTCGGCGAGGGTGTCGAGGGGAACGGCGTCGATGCCCGCCCGCGCGAACGCCGCCCGGCGCGAAGCCGTCGCCGCGGCGGACGCGGCCGCGTACGCCTCGCGCACCCGCCCGGACGAAGTGTCCAGCCAGCGCCGCGCTCCCGACTCCGGCTCCACCACCTCGATGAGGCCCACGTCCGGCAGCTCCCGGTCGCGCCTGTCCTCGAGGACGAGCGCGATCACGTCGTGCCGGACGGCGAGGGCGGCCAGCGGCTTCTCGTACCCCTCATCGAGGAAGTCCGATAGCAGGAAGACGACGCTCCGCCGATGGAGCACGCGAGTCAGGAACCGGATCGCCTCCGACAGGTCGGTGCCGAGCGCGGGGGGATCGAAGGAGAGGATGTCGCGCACGAGACGCAGGACGTGCGTCTTGCCCTTCTTCGGAGGGACGTAGCGCTCGATTCCCTCCGCGAACAGGAGCGCGCCGGCGCGGTCGTTGTTGCGATTCGCGGCCAGGCCGAGGACCGCCGCCACTTCGGCCGCGCGCTCGCGCTTGAGCGCGCCCTGGGTGCCGAAGCGCGTCGAGGCGCTGCCGTCGACGGCCAGGATCACCGTCAGCTCCCGCTCTTCGGAGAACTGCTTGACGTAGGGGATCCCGCGCCGCGCGGTCACGTTCCAGTCGATCGCGCGCACG
>JAICQP010000078.1 GCA_025937815.1 Gemmatimonadota bacterium | reverse complement strand
GGATGTTGTTGTTGCCGCCCGAAGCCGCGATGTCCGTCAGGAAGCTCGAGAAGAAGTGCTGCAGCTGGGGCAGCTGGTAGAACTTGCCGTAGCTGAGCCGCACCTGGGTGGCGTCCGTGATCGGGTGCGCCACGCCGAGCCGCGGAGCGATCTCGTCCTTCGTTTGCGCCTCCGCGACCTCGGCCTCGCGGCACTGCGTCGGGCCGAGCGTCGTGATCGAGCAGTCGACGAAGCCCGGAAGCGCCGGGAAGGTCGTGTTCGGATCCCAGTGATCCCAGCGCAGACCGAGGTCGATCACCAGGTCGCCGTAGTCGAGACGATCCTGGATGTAGGCCGCGCCGAGCATCGGGTCCACGTCCCACACGTCGGCGAACACGTTGTCATCGATGTGCGGGCCACCATGATTCAGGTTGATCCAGTTCCACTCCACTCCGACCTTGCCGCGATGCACGCGGTTGAGCTGCGAGTCGAGGTCAACGCGCAATCCGTACCGCCGCTCGTTCTGCTTGGTGAAGATCGAAGTCAGACCGGGCCGGGTAGCGAACAGGTTCCGCTGGCCGAACACCGGATCGGGGTTCGTCAGGAACGTGGTCGGAAGGTTGAACGTGGTGTTGGTCAGCGAGTCCTCGAAGAAGAACTCGACGTCGTGGAGCCGGTAGTTCAGGAAGTCGTCTTTCCAGGTATCCTCGTCGACCTCACACGCCGCGCCGCAGGAGTCTCCATAGTGGTCCTGGAGGATCTCCGCCAGCGCAACCGACTTCGTCGTGCCCTGGAAGAACTTCGACAGGTGATAGTTCCCGCGAATCTGCAAGTTGAGGTTTCGCTCACCGGTCTGGAACAGCTGCTGGTCGTAACCCAGGATGAAGTCGTGCGTCTTCGTCCGAGAGTCCGTGTTTCCGGCGAACTGGTTGAGCTGCCGGCTCACCTGGTAGTTCTCGAACTGGTCGCGGGAATACAGGTACGTGCCGGTCACCTTGGCGTCGAACGGCAGGAACGCCGTCAGCTTGCCTTGCGCCTGGGTGCGATCGCCGCGGTTGCCCGGCAGGATCTCCTCGGTCGAGCCGCTGTTGTCCAGCTGGTCGCCTGTCGCCGGATTGAAGCCGGCAGAGGCCGGGAAGAAGTCAGCCGCACCGGTGGCCTCGAACGAGCCGTAGGCCGTCAACATGTCGGGGATGATCGGGCCCCCGAGCGAGGCCTGCAGGTTGTTGTACCCATAGCTCTGCTCGATCGCGTCGGAGAGCTCATCGGTCGTGAAGCGCACGTTGCCGTGATACTCCCGGCCGCCCTCGCGCGTCACGATGTTGATGATGCCCGACTGCGCGTGGCCGAACTCGGCGTTGAAGCCGCCGGTGATCACGTCCACTTCTTCGACCGCGAAGTTCGACACGTTAGTGGTGTTGGTCTGGGAATTGAGGTCCGTCACCAGCACCCCGTCGACGAACGTCGCCGACTCGGTTGCGCGGCCGCCGCGCACTATGAACCCACAGCCGTTCCCCTGCGCCATGCCGCAATTGAACGTGTCGACATAGATCCCGGAGCTCAGCTCGATCACACTCTCGATGTCGCTGGCTGGCAGGTTACGGGCGTCGTCTCCTGTAAACCGCGACTTCGAAATCGTGTTGTCGCGTGCGACGAGGGGCTCGCGCTCGATCGTCGCCACGATGCCCTCGGCCTGCACGACCTCGCTCGACAGCTGGAAATCGACCGTCATCGTCTGACCGGCCAGGATCCGCTGTTCGTTGGTCGTGGTCTGATAGCCCAGGTACTGGGCCGTCAGCTGCTCCAGACCCACCGGAACATTGTTGATGAAGTAGTAGCCGTCCTCGTTCGTCACGTTGCCGAGGTTGGTGCCCTCGACCACGACCTGCGCGCCGACCAGGGGTTGGCCGGTTTCGCTGTCGGTGACCGTGCCGATCACCTTGCCGGTGACCTGGGCGAACGCCGCGCTCCCGCTCAACACGAGGAACGCGAACACCCCCAGGGCAAGGACCGACACTCGGGCTGTAAAGCCTCTCGCACCAGTCTCTCGCATTCTCTTCTCCTTCGATGCGTGGAGTCCCGGCGCTGGACTCGCTCCTGCGCCGGGCGGTCAGGCTGGCGTCTTCGCAGGTTTTCCCTGCGCTACCATTGTGACAGGAGAGGCTTCCACTTACGAGCGATTTGCAGCGAGGCGCCGATCGCTGCAGCGAAGCGTCGGCGGGACGAAGCAGGGTGGCGGTCCGGTGGCTTCGGGGGCAGGCCCCGGGCCCAGAAACCCCTCGATGCAGCGAACGGCTGCGTGCGAGCAGCGAGCTGCTGGCATGCGCGGTGAACGCCGCGCCGGCACGCATCTAGTGCGGTCGTGAAGAGCTTTTACCGACGATGCTGCAACCTATGGGGTCCGCAATCCGTCCTATATCCGTGGAACTGCAGGCTCTTGAATAAACGAGAGCGCGCGACTGTCGTTTATCCAGCACAGGGAGCGACCGCTGCTCTCCTCCTCCAGATCGGGAGCATATATATGGACCGAATACGTACGATCATCGTAGATGACGAGCCCCTCGGACGGTCCCGCCTCGCCTCATTGCTCGAGCAGGAAGACGACGTCGAGATCGTCGACCAGTGTGGCGACGGCGCCGAAGCGCTGGCTGCCATCAGCGAGTTGAATCCCGATCTCCTGTTCCTCGACGTGCAGATCCCCGAGCTGACGGGCTTCGAGCTCCTGGCCTCGCTGGACCGGGTGGACCCTCCGGTGGTGATCTTCGTCACCGCCCATGACGAGTTCGCGCTGCGCGCCTTCGACGTTCACGCCCTCGACTACCTCCTGAAACCTTTCGACGACGAGCGCTTCCACCAGGCGCTCGATCGCGCGCGGGCGCACCTCAGAGATCAGGATGGCGCGGCCGTCCGACGCAGATTGATGGATTTTCTCGAGGACACCAACGGGAACAAGGCGATCGTAGATCCAGCGCGGCGTCTCTTAACGCGTATGGTCGTGAAGGACGGGGATAGAATCCTGTTCTTGAAAGTCGACGACATCGACTGGATCGAGGCCGCCGACTACTACGCCAAGATTCATGCGCGGGGAGCCACCTACATCATCCGGGAGACACTGGCCAACCTGGAGCAGCAGCTCGATCCCGAGCGCTTCGTGCGCATCCATCGCTCGACGATCGTGAACCTGGACCGGGTTCAGGAGATGCAACCCTGGTTCCACGGGGCGTTCGTCGTGTTCCTGGTCGACGGGACAGAGCTGCGGCTCAGCCGCTCCCGGCGGGAGCACCTCCAGAGCCGGCTCCAGCAGACGTTCTAGACTCAACCGGAATTCGCCCGACGAGCGCCGGAGCGACGGCGACCTCCATCGCCGGCACAAGCTCGTCGACGATGCGCAGCAGTCGTTCGAGCGGCATGGCCTGCCCCGCGGCCCAGCACGCCGCGCTCGTTCCCTGGCCCAGCGCGGTGCGCGCGCGATCGATCACCTCCTCGTCGCTCTCGTCCCCGGCCGAAGACAGCGCCTCGGCTCCGGCCATGAGCTCGATGCAGCGATCGGCGAGGCCGTCATCGAGCGCGATGCGCGCGAACCGCGCCAGCCCGCGACCTACTCCCCACATGTATCCGCTCTCGCGGTACATCCTCAACGCCTGCGCATAGAGACCGCGTGCGATGTCGGGCTCGGTGGCTTCCTTTATGTCCCCAATGCGCTCGATCGTGGCGGCGAGGTCTCCGATACGCTGGAGCTCGTCGAGCGTCGCGCCTGCCTGCTCGAGCAGGTGTAGCGCGGCCTGGGTCTCGCCCTCCGCACGGGCCACGTCGGCCATCTCGCGCAGGATAACCGCCGCCTGTGCCTCCTGCCGGGTCTTCCGGGCCCGGGCCAGCGCCTCGTCGAGCAGGGATCTGGCGGCCGCAAGCCGGCCCTCCATCCGGGCCACGCTGCCGAGACCGGTCAGCGTGAAAGCCGCGTTCAGATCGTCCCCCAGCTCGTTGGCAAGTGTCAGGCTCTCGGTCATCGACGCTCGCGCGTCCTCCAGGAGTCCGGCCTCGATCTGGGTCGTCCCGAGATTGTGAAGGGCGCCCACCAACGCTTTGCGATCCCCCATCGATCGCCGACAGGCGACGACTTCCGCGTGCAGCGCTATCGCCTCGTCCCACAGGCCCTGGTAGGTACGCAGATGCGCCGCGGCCGCCAGCACCCGCACCCGCAGCGGCTCCGGTACCCCGGCCTCTGTTGCGAGGATGCGGTCCAGCCAGGTCCGGCCCTCCGCGAGTCGCCCGCGCACGCACCAAAAATGCGCGACCGAAGTGGCGATGCGGACCGCGCATTCGGTGTCTCCGCTCGCGAGCGACCACCGCATGGCGGCCTCCAGGTTCTCGTGTTCCTCCGTCACCCGGTCGAACCACCCCGATTCGTCCGGTGTGCAGTAGTGGGTGCGACATCCCGAATCGACCCAAGCGGCGTAGTGGCGGGCGTGCGCCGCGCGCCAGACCTGACCGCGACCGCTACGTTCGAGTTCCGCCACACCGTACTCGCGGATCGATTCGAGCATGGAAAAGCGGCTCTCCCCATCCGCCGATTCCGTCCGCCGCAGCAGGCTCGTGTCGATCAAGGCGGTCACCAGATCGAGCGCGTTGCCGTCCGAACCAACCACCGACTCCACCACGCACTCGACCGCCTTCAGGTCGCAGCCGCCCACGAAGACCGACATCCCGAACAACAGCTCGCGCTCGGCGGGATCCAGCAGGTCGACGCTCCAGCGTATCGCGTCGTGAAGCGTGCGCTGGCGCTCGGGCAGGTCGCGCGGTCCAGCGGTCAGCAAGGGCAGCTGCTTCTCGAGCCGGCTCGCTAGCGCGGCGGACGACATGATCTTGGTTCTCGGCGCGGCCAGCTCGATCGCCAGGGGGAGACCCTCTAGCCGCCGACAGATCTCGATGACAGCGTCCGAGTTGGCGTCCGTGAGCCGGAACGACGGGGACAGGGCCCGGACCCGATCGACGAACAACGCCACCGCCTCCGAGTCGAACGGGAGCTCCTGACCCGGGCGCCGGGAGGGATCGGGAAGCGTGAGCGGCGGGACATCGAGCTCCTGCTCCCCGCGGAGCTTGAGTGGCGACCGGCTGGTGATCAGCACCGAGAGGTCGGGGCAGGCCCGCACGAGATGGGCGACGAAAGGGGAGGCTCCGAGAAGGTGCTCGAAGTTGTCGAGGACCAGGAGCAGCTTCCGGTTCGACAGCCATGAGATCAGCCGCGCCTCGTCGAACCCCGCGGGCCGCGGCTCGAGCCCGACCGCCTCGGCCACCGCGTCGGGGAGCCGGGAAGGGTCGCGGACCGGGGCCAGCGCCGCCCACGCGACGCCGCCCTCGAACGCGGGCGCCGCAGCGCGCGCCACCTCGATCGCGAGCCGGGTCTTCCCCACGCCGCCGGTTCCGATCAGCGTCAGCAGGCGGCTCCCCGACTCCACGTGGCGCAGCGCCTCGTCTATCCAGCGGCGGCGGCCGATCAGCGCTCCCGGCATGGTAGGCGGCGGCACCATGCGGCTGGACCAGCCACGCTCGGCCTCCGCCTGGAGCTCGCGCGCCATGGCTTCGAGCTCCTCCGAGCCCGGGTATCCGCTCTGCGCGACGAATGTGCGGTACCACTCGAGAGCGCTCTCCCGCCTTCCCGCTTCGTTCAGGAGCCGCATCAGCTCCAGCAGCGCGCTCTCGTCGGCCGGCTGCGCGCCACGTCTCGCCGTCGCCCAGCGGATGGCCGACTCCAGGTCCCCGCGCGCGTGCGCGGACTCGGACAGCAGGCGATTGGCTTTCCCTGCGATCTCCTGCAGGCGGAAGCGCTCGCGCTCCAGCCAGAACTCGAACTCGTTGCCCGTGCCGGTCGCGTGGAATCCCTCGAGGAAGTTCCCGCGGTACAGCTCGGCGACCCGCTCCAGGTCGCCTCGTTCCCATGCCCGATCCAGCTCGTTGACGTCACACCACAGCCGCGCGCTGTCGATCGCGATCTCTTCGCCCCGGATGATGAACAGCGATTCGTCGAGATGATTGCGCAGGTAGTAGATGGATTGCCGCAAGGCATGGCGCGCGTGGGACTGGTCGCTTTCCGGCCACAGGAGCGCCACCAGCGTGTCACGCCGGTGGCTCCGAGGGGAGCCCAGTGCCAGGAACGCGAACAGGGAGAGTCGTTTCGGCTGGGCGAGAACGTTCGCGGCCTCGCCGCCGCTAACGCGCAGCTCGATCGACCCCAGCGCGCGGAACTCCACAGGTCGCTCCACCTGCAGCGATTCCTCTCTCAGATGACGATCAGGATACGATCGGGTGACTCGCTCGCGAGATCGATTCTAGGCCCACGCTCGGACTGCAACGCCGTCCGAGCTCTCTACAGAGCCTGGAACGCGGAGGTCCGCGATGCGAGTGGTTTCCCAGCTTTACGTTTTCGCCTGTATCCTAACGCTTCTGACGGTCGGCTGCAGCGCCGGGGACCCGGTCGGCCCCGAGGCCGTCGAGCGGGGGGCGGCGCCCTCCGACGACCCCTGCTTCCCCAACGCCACGCCCTGCTAGCATCGGGGGGCGCGCGGATGGGGAGCCGCCGGGCTAGTCGGCCACGCGCTCCACCTGGACCCGGCTCGGCACCCTCGATCCGAGGTAGGAATACGCCAGAGAGAGTCGCTGGCCCGTCTCGACGCGCAGGGGAGACTTGAGGAGCCACACGGGGGAGTGCCAGGAGCAGGACTCCGTCACGCGATCCGGATGCAGGGACAGCTCGACGCTCGGCCCGAGCGTCAGCTCGAAGTACATCAACACCCCGTTCAGCGTCCCCGACGCGCTCACGATCACCTCGGCCTCGCCCTCGATCCGCGGCACGCCCTGGTCGAGATCCATGTCCAGTACGAGCCCCGGCTCCCCCAGCCGCCTCCATTCCCGGGTACGGAAGGGGCGGACGAGAAAGAGATAGGGCGCGGTGTGGGTGGAAGCCTGGTACAGGGGGCCGAAATCGATGCCGTACCACTCTTGCCAGTTACCCTGCACGTCTGCCGTGAACTTGTGCTCTCCGATCACGGACTCGGGTACCTCGACGGGCAGGCAGTAGACGCGGACGGCGTGCGGGATGAGCCTCGCGCCGGGGTTCAAGTGTCGTTTGATCGCGTCCGAGGTCGCTTCGAGCACGCGCTCTTCGAGCGGCTCGTTGCCGATGATCTCGCTGACCAGCACGTCCCCGCGCTCCGGCAGCGTGACCTCCGTGGACCATCCGGGTACGAGCGTGATCCTGTCGGCCAGGCCATTGGCCTCGAACACGGCCCGCGCCGACCAGCCGATGCTGCTGGCCTCGATGGCGTAGACGTGTCTCGCCCCGGCCCGGGCCGCGGCGACGGCCAGAACCCCGGTCCCCGTTCCCATATCCACAACCACGTCGCCCGACTTCACGACTTCCGCGATCGCCGCCAGGTAGCTCTCCGTCCGCGCGCGATCGTTGAGCATCTTGATGTGGATGGCAGCGCTGGCAAAGCCCCGGCGACTGGACTTGAGTGGAGGGGCCGCACGCGAGACGTCGACCAGCGCGCCGCTCTCGTAGAGATGGACGATGGCCGTCGTGAGGTCGATCCACTCCTGAGGCCCGTGGACGCGGCCCTGCAACGACTCGAGGGCCGCGTGGAACGTAATCGGCCGCGAGAAGGCGTCGAGGATGGAGAGTGTGTGGGGCCCGCACTCCCCGATCCGATCGTCCGATTGGACCGTCGTGTAACCGTCCGATCGGACCTGGAGCGTCAGCTCAGAAGCACGCTGGAGGATGGCGTTCGGCGCCAGACCCGGGCCCGGCTGCGACTGTGGACGGCGCATAGGCCGCCCAAAGTATCAGTGGTCAGTCGACCAACGCGAGCACTTGCCCGACGACCGCGCTCCAGAATGCCTGGTCCGCGTCGTAACGGCGCTCGCGCAGCACGATGACGCGCGTGCGGTCGCGGAGGAAGACGTCGTCCCCCCACAGGAAGACAGATCCGGGTCGCCCGATCCCGTAACCCTTCTGGAGGCACCACTGAATCCCGAACACGGGATGCCCGGCGCCGCTGCGACAGAAGCTCGGCCCCCGGTCGCTGCGAACCGGATACCAATAGAAGTCGTCGTCGTCGAGTACGATCGTCCGGCCGCCGTTGCGAAGGACGAATCGGTCCCGATCCCGGTCACGATCCCGGCGCTCCACGCGGATGCGGTCCCAATCTCGCTCGCGGACACGGATGCGCTCCCGGTCTCGCTCGCGAGCGCGGATGCGATCATCATCGTCGTCGTCGCGATCATCGCGATCGATGACGACCACGCGCCGGTTCTCGTGCTTGTTCTTGTGCTTGTTGCCGTTTGCGTTGCCGCGCCCCTGCGCCCATGCGGTCGTCGGAATCGCGACGGCAAGCGCGAGCGCGAGCGGAAGGGTCGAGCGTAGAAGCTTCATGCGTTCACCTCCGGGTGGCGCGGCCCCGGGGATCCGATCACCCCACAGTACCCCGAGCGGTGCCGCCGATGTTCCACCCCGAAACGCGTCGAGGCTGGGATGCGTCACCGGCCTGCCTTCCGCGCGCGGTCGATCGCCTCGTCGAGCGCCTCGAGCTCTTGCTCGTCCAGCCTGGCTGCCTCCCGCGCTTCGTCGATGGCCGCGACCGCGGCGACCCATCGCAGGACGACGGCGCGCACCCGCCGCTCGAACGCGGAGAGCCGGCGACAGGCATCCGGAGATTGGGTGCGCACGGGACCAAGGTACGGCCTCGGCTCCGGTAGTGCTAGTTTTCCAGCATCAAGGGAAGCCATGTGGGATCGCGGCGTTCCAAGCGCGGTCCGCGTCGCGCGGCGAGCGCCCCGGCCGTATCCTGGGGCGCCATGCGACGCGTTCCGAAAGCCACGCCGCACGTCATCCTCGCGACCGCGCGGAGCTATCCGCTCACGCCGTCCGATGCCCGGCTCGGCGCAGAGCTGGAAAAGCGGGGGGCCCGCGTGACGGCCGCGCCGTGGGACACGATCTCTCCCGCGACGTCGAACGGCGCCCGCGTGGTCCTGCGATCGACCTGGGACTATCACCGCCGATCCACGGAGTTCCGGCACTGGATCCAGGCATGGGAGAACATGCCGGCTGCGCTCTGGAACCCGCCGGCCACCGTGCTCTGGAACATGGACAAGATCTATCTGCGCGATCTCGCGGACCGCGGGGTCCCGCTACCGCCGACGCACTGGACCGAGCCCGGCGAGCGTCCCGGCGTGGACGGCTTCCTCGCGCGAACCGGCGCTGCGGCGGCGGTAGTCAAACCCCGCATCTCGGCGACCGCGTGGGGAACGCGGCTGCTCGACGCGGGTGCGGATCTGGAGGGTGCCGATATCCAGCCGCTCCTGTCGTGGGGTGCGGTCGTCCAGGCCTTCGTCCCGGAGATCCGGACGCGAGGTGAGCTTTCGCTGGTATACGTAGAGGGCCGATTCGGTCACGCAGCGCGGAAGCGGCCCGCGGCGGGCGACTTCCGCGTCCAGTCCGAGTTCGGCGGCGGCATCGAGCCCTGCGATGTCGGGGACGAGGAGCTCGCCTTCGGCGAGGCCGTTCTGGCGGCCGCGCCGTATGCCTGGCTCTACGCGCGGGTCGATCTCGTTCAGTCCGAAAGTGGACCCGTGCTGATGGAGCTCGAGCTTATCGAGCCGAGCCTGTTCTTCGAGCTGGCGACCGGCGGCAAGTCAGCAGCCGCCCTCGCGGAGGCGATCCTGCGATCGGTCGGGGATCCCAACCCAATCGCGGCTCCGCTCGCCCCATAGGGATCGGACCTCGCTTGCCGGCACTTACCCTGACCGGAGATCCCATGACATTCTCCCTCCGCTTCCCGCTCGCACCGGCGCTCGCGATTTCCCTTTTCGTCTCCTCGCTCGAGGCCCAAGATCCGGGCGCCCTCGTCGAGGGCGAAGCCGCCCGCGCCGCCGACGCATACCTGACCCGGCTCGAATTATTCGGCTTCACGGGTGCGGCGCTCATCGTGGAGGATGGACGCACCGTTCTTCGGAAGGGCTACGGCCTCGCCGACCGCGAGGCGGGGATTCCGATCACCGCCTCTAGCGTCTTCTCACTGGGATCGATCACCAAGCAGTTCACCGCGGCCGCGATCCTCGCCCTCGAAGCGCGGGGGCTTCTCTCCGTCCACGACCCCATCGCCGACTACTTCTCCGACGTGCCCGCGAACAAGCAGGCCGTCACCCTTCACCACCTCCTCACGCATTCCTCGGGCCTCGCGTCCGACTTCGCGCCGACCGACTTCGATCCCGCGGGCCGAGAGCGCAACGCGTACGTCCGCCGTGCGCTCGACTCCGAGCTCCTGTTCGCGCCCGGCTCGGGCTACGAGTACTCGAACGCCGGCTACAGCTTGCTGGCCGCGATCGTGGAGATCGAGACGGGGAAAGAATACGAGGAGGCGCTGCGGGAGCTCGTGCTCGACCCGGCCGGCATGGACGAGACAGGCTACCGGATCCCACAGTGGGATCGCGCGCGCTTGGCCGTCGGCTACCGCGACGGCGAGCGCTGGGGCACGATCGTCGAGCGGATGGAGGAGGCGGGCGCGCCGTTCTGGCAGCTCCGTGGAAACGGCGGGCTCCACACGACGCTGGCGGATATAGAGGACTGGGACCGCGCGCTCGAGACCGCAGCCGTGCTCCCCGCCGCCGAGCGGGCCGCGATGTTCACTCCCCACGTACCCGAGGATCCCGACTCGATCTCGTTCTACGGCTACGGATGGGCGATCGAGGAGACACCCCGGCACGGCACCCTGGTATGGCACAACGGTGGCAACGCGATCTACCTCGCCGAGCTCCACCGCTGGGTCGACGAGGGGCTCACGGTGTTCGTCGTGACGACAGACCCGGCGCTTCCCGCCACTCCCGTCGCCGCCACGCTCGAGGCGATCGCCTTCGGCGAGGCGTACGACATGCCCCCCGAGTTGGTCGAGGTCGATCCGGCCGCGCTCGCGCGGGTTGCCGGAGAGTGGCGGCTCCTCTCCGGCGAGATACTGACAGTGACCGGGCACGAGGACCGGCTCGCCGTCTCCGCGCGCGGTCCCGAGGGCACAGCTCTCCTCTTCCCGCTCTCCGAGCGGGCGCGAGAGATCGCGCCCGACCTGGAGGCGAGGACGCGCGCGGTCCTGGAAGCGCTCTTTGGCGGCGACTACGGACCGCTGGCCGAAGCCTTCGGCGGCGTCCCGATCGCGGAGGTCCGAGCGCGGGAGGAGGAGCTCATGGCCGATCGCCACGCCCGGCTCGGCCAGCCGACCGGTTTCGAGATCGTAGGGCTCGTACCGATGCCCGCGGGCCCCGGCATCCTCGCGCGGATCGACTTCACGCGCGGCTCGGCCTGGAACACGTACGTGTGGGGACCGAATGGGTTGCAGGGCGTACGCCCCGCGCCGGACCCGCCCTCGGCGGAATACCGACCGGTCGGGGACGCCGTCTTCGAGAGCTTCCGGCTTCGCGGCGCCCCGGGCCCTCGCATCGAGCTTCGAGGGGGCGACGAGGGTCCGGTGCTCGTAATTCATGGACCGGAGGGACCCACCGAGGCACGGAAGGGATGACAGCGCCCAGGAAGCCAAAGGTCTTTCCTCCGCGTATTCTGTCCCCATGGCCACCGACGTGGATGCAAAGGGAACGGGACCGGAGTCCCCTCTCCCTCCGACTCTATACAAGTACGTGCGCAGGAGCGGCCTGCGCCTCCTCGAGGAGAAGAGGCTGAAGGTCCCGTCGCCGATCGGATTCAACGATCCGTTCGAGATCCTGCCCGGCTTCGAGGCGCTGATGCCCGCTGACCAGCTCGCGTCCCTTCTTTCGCAGACTCTGGACGGGGACGGCATCGACGACGTGTACGACGAGGCGGCTCGCGACCGCGGCGTCTCGTCCGAAGAGCTGCGGCGTGAAGTCCCTCCCCACGCGTTTCGCGACCGATTCGAGACGGAAGGCATGGCAGGGATCATGAAGGACCTGGCGCCGGGGCTCTATCGTGTGGTCCAAAAGGCGATCAGCGAGCACCTGG
>JAICQP010000152.1 GCA_025937815.1 Gemmatimonadota bacterium | reverse complement strand
TCGAGGGGATCCCCGCCTGGTCGCCGGACGGCTCGATGCTCCTCTTCCAGGCCATGCCGGAGGGCGCCCGCGAGCTCCACGTGCTCGATATCTCGACCGGCGAGCTCCGTCGCCTCCACGCGACCATCGACGGCGAGCGGTGGCGGGGGACGCCATCGCCCTGACGTCCCCGGCACCGCTGTTCTGTTAGTCGCTCAGCTGCCCGCGAATCTCTCCGGCGGGGTTGGCGCTCGTGTGCACATTCACGTAGGCGTTGCCATTCTCCAGCGCCTCGATCAGCTCTTCCATCGTGTCGACTCCGCTGGCGGGATCGATGTCGGTCTCGTCGAAGGTGCCCGTTGCCAGCGTGCCCCGGTCGGTGAACGAGACGGGCGTCCCGCCGGCGTTGAAGAGCTCGACCGCGATCGGCCCGGCGGTGTTCGCGTCGCCGATGTGGATGTGCGCCAGCGTCACGTCCGTGATGTCCTCCACTTCGACCTCGAAGGTGCCCCCGTCCTCGTCGACGTCCACGGTGGCGCTGCCCGAGGCGTCAGTCGTGACGGGATCGGGGCGCTCGGCCGCCCCGGTCAGCGTGGCGTCGAACTCGCCGCCGATGCCGGGACCGGTGGGATCGTCATCGTCGTCGCACTCCCCCGCCATCGTCAGGGTCGCGATCAGAGCTATGGCCAGGAATCGGGTCAACGTAGAAACGGCGCGCATGCGGACTCTCCTCTGCTGCACGGTTCTCCGCGGCTACAGAGGAGAGTGCCACCTACTCGGTCTCTTGTCTGTTCGCAATCCGACAGGGTTTCCCGTCTTCACGCGGCTACCGCATTGGAACTGGAATCCACGCCGACCCTCGGAGCTCCCACGTGTCATCAAGGTCCTGAAAGCCTTCTGAAGTGCGGGTTCGACCGCCGAAGAGCAAGACACCTCTGCCGTCGAAAGCAAGTTGGCCGCTGATCCGAGCTGGCGGGCCATCGTTGCTGACGAGCTTCCAATCCTCCCCGTCCCACGCCCAGGTATCGGACAGAAGGCGCTCGTCTCCGTCCCAGCCACTGAACAGGATGACGCGCTGATTTGCATGATCGGCGGCGGTCGCGCTGACCCAGCGTGCGGTCGGGCCGGATGCGTGCAGCTGGAGCCAGGCCGTCCCGTTCCACGCCCACGTGTCCGCGAGGACGCCCTCATCGCTCTGCCCCCCGAACAAAAGACACCGCCGGCCCTGCGGGTCGTACACGAATGCATGTCCCGCGCGCGCGGCAGGCCCAGGCACACCGAACCGCACGAGTTCCTCCCCCGTCCACTCCCAGGTTTCGCCGGTTACCTGTCCCGCCCCGTCCCATCCGCCGAACAGAACGATGCGGGCTCGGCTCGAGTCGTAGCACATGCCGGGTTCACCCATCCCTCCATAGGGGCTTACACCGGCCATGCCCCAGGCTCGACCATCCCACTCCCAGAAGCCGCTGTCGGAGGCGAAGCTGGTGCCATGTCCTCCACCGAAAAGGACCATCTTCCCGCGGTGGGCGTCATAGACGACGCGATGACTGCTTCGGGGAAACGGCAAGGATGCAACCCTCTGCCACCCACCATCACCCCACGACCAGATATCGTCGAAGAAATGATGGCCGCCGTTTCGAGGGGTGCTACCACCGAATAGAAGCGCGCGGCGTTTCACGGGATCGTAAACCAGTTGATGGTGGGCCCGGGCTTCGGGGGCGTCCCGGCCCGAAGCCGGTGGGCGGGGTACCGAAACCGAGTCGAAGCCCACCTGGGCGATAGAACCAGAGAGCAGGAAAACGCTGGCGGCGACGAGCCGTGTCGTCGGCAGAGTCGGCATCTCCATCCTCTCGGCTCCCGCTTCGCGGGCGCCCGTTCACGGCCCCCACACGCCGTCGGTCCCCGCCTCGCGCCGGCGCGACAAGAGCGAGCGGGGACCCGCGGCGGTTCGTCTCCTTTTCCTCGTCAGCGCGGCACGTACGTCCCGTCGAAGCCCGCCTGGAAGGTCTGGCCCCCATCGGTGCTCGTCTCCGCCAGCTGCCGCACGCTCCCGCCCGGGAGCACGGTCCACGTCCAGCGCTCGATCGAGCCAGCAGGGAAAGGCGGTGTCCGGAAGAGGACCATCTCCTCGCCCTCGAGGCCCCCGATCAGAATCAGCGGCGGGCCGCCGGTCCGGAAGGCGAACGTCTGGTGCCACATGCCGTCCGCGGGGTTGAATACGTTGATGCTCCGCCCCGCGCCGCTGTTGAAGTTCTCGAAGATGGCGCAGCCGCCGGGCTCGCTCGTGACCACGCTCGGCGGTCCACCCGGAAGTCCCCCGATCATGATCGTCCATTCCCCGACCCAGAAGTCGAACTGCCGATGCTCGGGCGCCGTGCACGGTACCGTGGGCTGCGCCCGGCCTACCGCGAACGTGCCCAGCTGGTTCACCTCGGCGCTCACGCGATCCGCCCCCGCGTCCACGGTGCCCCCGAGGCTCTGGAGGCTCAATCCCTGGACACGATGGAGGCGGAAGTCGGTCTCGGCAACGCCGCTCGGCCCCTGGGTGGGGTCGAACTGGAGCCGGAGCTGAGCGGGCACGGCGAAGGTGGTCGCCTGAGGCCCGAGGACGACGCGGCTCCCCAGAACGGCGCTCGGGTCCGCCGGCAAGGTCCCCCCGGCCTCCACCGTAATGGCGGTCTCCGCAGCGAGAGCCCCGGCCGGGACGACTAGCTGAAGCTCGCCGTCGAGCGCGGTCACGGTCCCGCCGGCCGGGCCGATGAGCGCCCCCTCGACCACATCGATGGCGACGGTTCCGGTCTTCGTCTCGCTGGTCGCCGTGATCGTCGCGCGACCTGTCCCGACCGCCGTCACGAGCCCGGTGGTGGAGACCCGCGCGATCGCATCGCTCGTGCTCGAGAACGTAACCGCGCGGCCCGTGAGCTCCTCTCCGGCCGCGTCTCGCAGGACCACCGCGAGCTGTTTCGTCTGTCCCGGCACGATCTGCCCTGCCGGAGCCGTGACGCTCACGGTGGCGACTGGCTCATCGTCGGGGCCGATAGGTCCTCCCCCGCCACCTCCGTCGCCGCCACCGCAGGCTCCGCTCAACGCCGCGAGCGCAGCGAGGAGCAGAGTTCGTACGCAATATCGTTGCATCGATCCCCTCCTGTTGGTCGTTCCCATGGGCGGCTGGCTGGCCCGGAGTCTGACACGGACGGGGATCGCTGGAAACGAAATGGGGACGACCTTCGATCGGGCGCGGACCATCCGCCGCCGGTCGGGGATGAACGGCAGAGGCGGACTCGAGCAGGATCCTCAGCGGCGCGTCTCGAGAAGCTCCTGGAGGCGGACGCTGTGGCGGCGGCTGGTCGTGAGCTGCTCCCCGGTCGTGAGCACGATGACGTACTCGCCGTGGAACCAGGGCTGGATCTCGCGCACGCGGTCGAGGTTGACGATTCGCGAGCGGTGGATCCGCACGAACGTGTCGGGATCGAGCCGATCTTCGAGTCCCTTCATCGTATCGCGAACCATGTGGACGTTCTTCCCCGCATGGAGCCGCACGTAGTTCCCCGCGGCTTCCATCCAGTCGATCTCGGAGGGCTGGAGGAAGAAGACGCGCCCCGCCGCCTTGACCACGATCCGCTGCCGCGGGCGTCGCTCGCGGCGAAGATCGGCCACCAGCGCGAGGACTCGGCGGCCGGCGTCGGCCGCGCGCAGGTCGAGGCGCGCGCGCTCGAGCGCCGAGGCGAAGCGCTCCCGGTCGAAGGGCTTGAGCAGGTAGTCGACCGCGTGCACGTCGAACGCCTTGAGCGCGTAGCGGTCGTGCGCGGTCACGAACACCACCGCCGGCAGCTCGTCGGGACCCAGCGCCTCCAGGACGTCGAAGCCGTCCATTCCCGGCATCTGGACGTCCAGGAAGACGACGTCGGGGCGCGCCTCGCGGAACGCGGCGACCGCCTCCACGCCGTCGGCGCACTCGGCCACGACGTCCACGTCGCGCTCGGCCTCGAGCAGCGTGCGGAGCCGCTCGCGCGCGAGCGGCTCGTCGTCCACGACGAGGACGCGGAGGCTCACGGCTCGACCCCGCTGGTGGACATCTCCTCGGTGTGGAAGGGGAGCCGCAGCGAGACCCGGAAGCCCCCCGCCGGGAGCGGCGCGGCCCGGAAGCGGTGCTCGCGCCCATAGAGCCGACGCAGGCGGCGGCGGGTGTTCGCTAGTCCGATCCCAGGTGAACCCGGATTCGCCGGTGCCTCGGCGCCGAGCCCGTCGTCGGTGACCACGACCCGCAAGGACTCCCCCGCGCGCCATGCGCGCACCTCGACCATCCCCGGCCCCCGCCGCGGACCCACTCCGTGCCGCAGGGCGTTCTCGACCAGCGGCTGCAGGAAGAGTCGCGGCACGTGAGCCTCCATGGCTCCCTCCGCGACCTCGACCGTGACGCGGATCCGATCCCCGAACCGCACGCGCTCGATGTCGAGGTACCGCTCCAGGAACTCGACCTCCTCGCGGAGCGCGACCTCGTGCGCGTCCCTCGACTCCAGCGACGTCCGCAAGAGATCGCCGATCCGCGCGAGCATCGTGTCGGCCGCCGCGACATCCCGGTGCATCAGCGTGGATACGGTGTGGAGCGCGTTGAAGAGAAAGTGTGGATCGAGCTCCGAGCGCAGGACCTGGAGCTGGCTCCGCGCGAGCTCGGCCTCGAGGCGGGCCGCGCGCAACCTGCGATCCTCGAACCGCTGGCGCCACAGGTGCGCCTGCGCCACACCGACGATCACGCCGAAGAACTGCACCGAGGCCATGAAGTGCCCTGTGGCGGTGTTCCGCACGCGATCGAAGAACCCCAGCCCGGCCACCGGCGACCACGGGATCACATGGAGCCAGCGGCCGTCGACGAAGACGTACACGATCCCCTCCACGATGGCCGCGGCCACGAAGAGCAGGGCGTGGGTCCCCCAACTGCGGGGGTCCCTGCCGAGGGGACGGTAGAGCGACGCGAGCGCGATCGCCGGGAGAAGGAGTCCCCATGTGAGACCGACCGACATCTCGAGAAGGACCACGTTTCGGGGAACTCCGCGGCCGAGCGAGTTCCAGTATCCGGCTCGCTGGAGGGCGAGAAGGGCGACCATGCCGAACCAGACAACCTGCGCGAGGGCGATCCCGCGCCACGGGATGCGGTCCATCCGTGGGGGCTCTCCCGCGGAGGTCCGTCGCCGCCTGAGTGATGGGACGCGGTCCACCTGAATCCGCAGCGTAGGGGAGGATCGGCTCGATGACCACGACATGGGGACCGCTCCGCCTGGGGCGGGGACGGCCCCTTCCGGGTCCGGGACCGTCGGAGCCGCCTTCCACCCAGTGAACGACGCCGGGCCTGCCGAGGTTGGAGCTAGTATAGAGGGATGTCTCGCTCGCGGTCTTGCGCGCACCTCCGTTCGGCGGCCCTTGGTCTCTGCCTCGCCGCGTGCTCGTCCGACCCCACCAGCCCGGGCGGTCCGCTCCCGGAGTGCACCGGCCCCGTGACGATCGACGTCTCCTCCGGCACGGCGCCGACCTTCGACTGGAGCCCCGCCTGCCGGCTCTTCTTCCTGATCGTCGAGCTGGGGGCCGACGACCAGTGGCTCGTCATCACCGACGGCGCGAACGCGATTGCGCCCCCCGTCCGCTACGGGGTGCTCCCCGCCGGCGCCCGCCAGCGCGACCCCGCGACGCCCCTCGAAGCCGGCC
>JAICQP010000049.1 GCA_025937815.1 Gemmatimonadota bacterium | reverse complement strand
GGGTGCGCCGGCTTCCATCCCACCTCCTCCGCGCGATGGGTGACGAGCGTCTGGTCGAGAAGCAGCGCATCCGCCACCGGCCCGAGGCTGCTGCGAGCCTCCTCCACCGGAACGCTTCGCGTCTCGCCCCCCGCGCCGGCGGCTTCGCTGGCCGCTCGGACAACGTCGATCACGCGCATGGGCGAGTCGTCCACACCATGGAAGATCCCGGAGGCTCGCTCCTCGACGACTCGCAGGTAGAGGGTGGCGAGATCGTTCCTGTGGATCATCGACCAGTGGTTCTCGCCGTCGCCCACGAACCTGGCGGCACCCTCCTCGGCGGCGGAAGCGAACATGGGGGTCACCAGGCCGGCGACCCCGCCGTAGACCATGCCCGGGCGGATCACCGTCGCGGTGAGGTCGCTGCCCTCGCCGGGGATGCCCAGCACCCGCTCTTCGTGCGCGGGCCGCCATGCGACGATCTCGGCGGGGTGATCGGCGGGATAGTCCTCGTCGGCGAGCGTGCCGCCCGTTTCCCCCAGGACCCAGCAGCCGGACGTGTAGATGAGATGGGCGTCGCGAATCATGTGGGAGCGCGCGGCCTCGATCAGCGTGTCGACGGCGGCCGCGTCCGACGCGACCATGTCGTCATAATCCGCCGCCAGGTGGATCAGCACGTCGTGTCCGGCCGCCACTTCCGCATAGGTCGCCGGGTCCGCGATATCCCCCCGGATCGGGGTCGCGCCGGCCGACAGCACGACGTCCTCCCTTTCCCCTGAATGGTGGAGGCCCGTCACCTCGTGGCCCGCCCGCACCAGCTCGCGGGCGACCGCCGATCCGATGTACCCGCTGGCTCCCGTCATGAACACGCGCATCACGTCCTCCTCCCGTCATCGTCCATGCCGCACCGTTCTCCAGCGCACATATTGCCCTTTCGAACACCCCCAATCAATGGAGGATCCATGACGCGCAAGATCACCAAGTCAGATCGCGAATGGCGGGCGCAGCTGACGCCGGAGCAATACCACGTCACGCGCGAGAAGGGAACGGAGCCTCCGTTCACCGGCAAGTACGCCGATCATCACGGCGACGGCGTGTACCGCTGCGCATGCTGCGGGGCGGCCCTCTTCGATTCCGGCGACAAGTACGATTCGGGCTCCGGCTGGCCCAGCTTCACGCGCCCCTTGGGGGATGGGCACGTCGAGAGCGCACCCGACGAATCCCTCGGGATGCGGCGCACCGAGGTGCTGTGCGCCGCTTGCGACGCGCACCTCGGGCATGTGTTCGACGACGGCCCGGGTCCGGACGGCGCGAGGTTCTGCATCAATTCGGCGGCGCTCGAGTTCGACGAACGGGAAGGCGGCGAATGAGCGACGGCACATTCGACGTCGTGATCGTCGGCAGCGGTCCGGGCGGCTACGTCGCCGCGATCCGCGCCGGACAGCTGGGGTTGAAGACAGCGCTCGTCGAGCGCGATCCGTTCCTGGGCGGGACCTGTCTACATCGCGGGTGCATCCCCACCAAGGCGCTCCTCGAGAACGCGTCGCGCTATCGCGACCTGCTGCATGCGGGCGAGTTCGGCCTCAGGGTTCCCGGCGCGGTGGAGGTGGACTGGGCGCGCGTCCAGGATCGCAAGCGCGGCGTGGTCCAGCAGCTGGCGGGAGGCATCAAGGGGCTCCTGCGAAAGCAGAAGGTGGAGGTCGTGACCGGCTGGGGCCGGATCGATGGCCCGCGGACGGTGCGCGTACACGCCGGCGGTCCGGACGGCGAGGCCGTCCGCACGCTCGAAGCCCGGCACATCGTGGTCGCCACGGGCTCCGTTCCGCGCGTGGTCCCCACCGCGCCGTTCGACGGGGAGCGGGTCCTTTCCTCCGACCACGTGCTCGAGCTGGGGTCGATCCCCCGGTCGATGGCCGTCATCGGCGCCGGCGCGGTGGGGGTGGAGTTCGCCTCTATCTATCGCGATTTCGGAACCGAGGTCACGCTGGTCGAGGCGCTCCCGCACCTGCTGCCGATAGAGGACGAAGAAGCCTCCGCCGAGCTGGGAAAGGCATTCGCCAAGCGCGGGATCGCGGTGCGGACGAACACGAAGCTGGCGGGGGCAGTGCGGACGGACGCCGGTGTCCGTGTCGCGCTCGAAGGCGAAGGAACGGCCGAGATCGAGGTCGACCTCCTGCTCGTGGCGATCGGCCGGGCGCCGGTCAGCGAGGGGATCGGACTGGAGAGCGTGAATGTCCAGGTCGATCGCGGCTACATCCAGGTCGACGAGTGGTGCGAGACCTCCGAGCCGGGCGTCCACGCGATCGGCGACGTGATCCCGACACCCTGGCTCGCTCATGTCGCGTCGATGGAGGGCGTCATGGTAGTCGAGCGGATCGCCGGCCGGGACGTGCGGCCGGTGCCCTACGACGAGACTCCCAATTGCACGTACTGCGACCCCGAAGTGGCGAGCGTCGGCCTGACGGAGAAGCGGGCCCGCGAGGCCGGGCACGACGTCAAGGTGGGCAAGTTTCCGTTCCTGGCCAGCGGCCGCGCGAAGATCGCGGGCCACACCGGCGGGTTCGTGAAGATCGTCGCCGACGGCCGATACGATGCGGTGCTCGGCGTTCACATCGTGGGATACAAGGCCACCGAGCTGATCGCCGAGGCGGTGGCCGTGCTGCGCCTCGAAGGGACCGTCGAGGAGCTTATCCAGACGATCCACGCCCACCCGACGCTCTCCGAGTCCATGCACGAGGCCGCCCATGCCGTCTACGGCCACGCGATCCACTACTGAGTTGACCGGAATCGAAGGCTCGGGATACAATCGACGAAGTATGATGAGATATGCCAATTTCCTGCTCGCCGCGTCCCTGGCGGCCTGCTCTTCCGGCGGCTACGGCCCGACCGACCCCGGGAGCCCGTCGCCATCGGAGGGGAACGTGTCGGTCGGGGTGGGGGAGAGGGTGGCCGTCGGAGCCACGGGCGTGACGATCGAGTTCCGCACCGTGACCGAGGAGTCGCGCTGTCCGCTGAACGTGGTCTGCGTGTGGGAAGGGAACGGCCAGGTCGCGCTGACGCTCGCCAGCGGATACGGCGCGGTCCGGGATGCGACGCTGAACACCTCTCTCGAACCACGAGGGATCGACTTCGCCGGTCTGCGCATCATCCTGTCCGGGCTCACCCCCCATCCCACGGGCGAGCCGATCGATCCCGCCGACTACGTGGCGATCTTCCGGATCGAGCGCGACTGACAGCGTAGCTTGGTCCCATGCGCGCCATCGACAGGGTTCTCGCCGGGGGGCTCCTCGCCGAAGCGGTACTGCTCGCCTCGCTGACGGCATCGATCGCCTCGAGACGGGTCCGGCTCTGGCCGCCGCCGCCCGGCTCGCGTGCGGCGCTCGCCTGGATGTGGGACTGGACGGTGATCGCCTGCGGCGCGGGCCTCGTCCTGGCGGTAGTCGACTACGGCAGCTGGGTTCTCGACGACCCCGCGTGGATCCTGGCGGGCAGCGCGGCTGTCGCGCTCGGCGCGGGCCTCACCGACTGGGCGATCCGCACGCTCGGCCGCAGCACGTCGATGGGACTTCCCGGACAGTTCTCCGCGCGCGGGCCCTACCGCTGGACGCGGAATCCCCAGTATCTGGGCGACATCCTGATGGCGATCGGAGTCATCCTCGTATCGGATTCGTGGCGCGTGGCCGCGATCGGCATGGGGGGCGTCGCGTGCCTCCTCCTCGCCCCCATCGCGGAGGAGCGCTGGCTGGTCGAGCGCTACGGAGAGAGCTACGAGCGATACCGGAGCAGCGTGCCCCGACTGATCGGCCGCGCCCGTTCGGCACGATAGCGGTACGCCCGAAGCCCGCTTGCGCCTGGGGAAGGGGCTCCCGAGATTGCGCCCTCTTCCCAGGCCCCAACCGTGCTGGAGGTGATCGATGCGGAAGGCGCTACGCGCGCTCGGCTGGATCGCGGCCGTCGTGGTCGTCCTGGTTCTGGGCGCCCTCGTCTATCTGGGGCTGGCGTACCCCAGAGCCGATAACCCGCCGGAGGTCGAAATCGAGGCGACGCCCGAGCTCCTGGCTCGTGGCGACTACCTCTTCAACAGCGTCACCGGCTGCGTGGTCTGCCACTCGCCGCACGAACCGACGGTCGCGGGGGCCCGGGTGATACCGGGGAGAGAAGGGGAAGGCGGGCCGGAGTTCCCGATCGGATCCGCCGGGACGCTCTACGCCAGGAACATCACTCCCGCCGCGCTCGGCGAATGGACCGACGGGGAGATCGTCCGCGCGCTCAGGGACGGCGTCTCGCGGGACGGCACTCCACTCTTCCCGCTCATGCCGTACTTCAACTTCCGCCGGCTCAGCGAGTTCGACCTGACCGCAATCGTCGCCTACACGCGCACGCTCGCCCCCCGCGAGAGCGAGGTGCCGGAGCGCGAGCTGGCCTTCCCGATGAACCTGATCGTCCGCATGATGCCCGGGCCAGCGGGGCCGTATCCGGCCGCGCCCGACCCGGCCAGCCGAGTCGAATACGGCGCGTACCTGGTCACGGCCGCCAGCTGTGGCGACTGTCATTCGCCGATGGACGATCGGGGGCGGCCTCTGCCCGGACGGGAGCTCTCCGGCGGGAATCCCTTCCCGACAGGCGACGGTTGGGTCGCCCACTCGGCCAACATCACCCCCGACAGCGCGACGGGCATCGGGCTGTGGACCCGCGAGCGGTTCATCTCCACCGTCCGCGAGCGGGCGGCGGCGGCGGGGAGCCCATTGTCCGAGAGCACGCGTCTCTCGCCGATGCCGTGGATCGCCTACGCCGGGATGACCGACGAGGATCTGGGCGCCGTCTACGACCATCTGCGGACGGTGCCCCCGGTGCGCCACGAAGTCGTGAAGTTCACGCGCGAAGGGGCCGGAACGCCCCAGTGAGGCCGGCGGCCGGACTGATGGTCGCGGCGCTCGCATGCGGCGGGGGGTCGGAAGAGGCGAGCGGGGCCGCGGGAGGTGGAGAGACCGTCGTGGAGGCCGGGTACGAAGAGCCGTTCGATCTGGGGCTCGGCCGGAGCGCCCTCGTGGCCGGCGAGTTCCGCGTCACGTTCGAGCGGGTCGCCGAGGAGTCCCGGTGCCTGCGGGGCGCCGAGTGCGTTCAGGCGGGGAACGCGGCCGCCGCGTTCGCCGTGGCGAGCGATGCGGGAACGGCCACGCTCACGCTGAACACAGGCCGCGAGCCGAGGAGCGCGGCCGCCATGGGCGGTCAGCTGCGGCTGGTCGAGCTGGCACCGCAACCAACGGCGGATGCTCCCACCGAGAGCGAGGCGTACGTTGCGACGGTGATCGTCTCCCACGCGCCGTGACCGCGTCGCGGGTAGAGGAACCTTCGACCCGCGGGCCGCGGTGTGCGATCCTGATGCTTGCGAGCCTGGCGGTCGCCTGCGCCACCACACCCGAGTCACGCGTCGACCCTTCACCGCTGCTGTCACCGGAGAGCCAAGCCATGAACGAGAGAGCCCCAGACGTCTTCCGCGCGTTGTTCGAGACCACCCGCGGCAACTTCATCGTCGAGGCGCGCCGCGAATGGGCGCCTCTCGGCGTGGATCGATTCTACAACCTCGTGCGTGAGGGGTTCTTCGACGACGTGCGTTTCTTCCGCGTCATCGAAGGGTTCATGGCCCAGTTCGGGATCTCCGGGCGACCCGAGGTGGCCGGGGCCTGGCATGCGGCTCGGATCCCCGACGATCCGGTGGCGGCCAGCAACACCCGGGGACGGATCACGTTCGCCACCGCAGGACCGGGGACCCGCACAACTCAGCTGTTCATCAACTACGGGGACAACTCGCGGCTGGACACGATGGGATTCTCGCCGATCGGCGAGGTGGTCGAGGGCATGGAGGTAGTCGACGCGCTCCACGCGGACTACGGTGAGGGCGCTCCGCGGGGCCGCGGCCCGGATCAGGGGCGGATCCACCAGGAAGGAAACGCCTACCTGTCGCGGGATTTCCCCGACCTCGACTGGATTCGACGCGCGGAGATCCTCGAACAGCCCTCCGAATGACCCACCGCTCGCGGAAGCGATCCGCCCAGGCGACGGGAGCTTCCCGGGATGCCGGCGTTGGTCGCGCTCCCTGAATGGAGTAGGGGGGCCCCCGCGCTTCGCCGCTGGAACCGGGCCATTCGTCGCCTGACGCCCAGGTCTCGCGGCGACTCGCTTGCGAGGATCCGCGCTCGATCGCGATCGTCGGGCGCGCTGATGCGGGCTCCCCAACTCGGCTCGGGCGGCGCGCCTCCTGGCCGCCCGGGAGCCCGTCCGGCCAGCTCGCCCTTGAACGATCCCACCGCCGACATCGTATTTCTCCTGTCCGGCCGGGCGCGCCCGGCTCTTCGATCCCCCCGAATGGAGTGCCACTTGCGCGGCAGATTCCAGTCTCTCCTTCTTCCGCTCCTCCTCGCTCTTCCGGCCTGCGTGGATGCAGCCCCCGATTCGGGCCAGGCCGCCGCGGACACCGTTCGCGCGTTCGTCGGCGTGAACGTGATCCCGATGGACAGCGAGAGGGTGCTGACCGACCAGATCGTCATCGTCGAGGACGGCCGTATCGTCGCGATCGGGCCCACGGCGGCGACCACGCTGCCGGAGGACGCGATCGAGATCGACGGGCGGGGCAGGTTCCTGATCCCCGGCCTGGCGGAGATGCACGGGCACATCCCGCCCCCGGACGCGCCCGCCTTCCACGTGGAGTCGGTCCTCTTCCTGTATGTCGCGAACGGGGTGACGACGGTGCGCGGCATGCTGGGATATCCGGGTCAGCTGGATCTGAAGACGCGCGCGGCGCGCGGCGAGATCGTGGCCCCCAACCTGTACCTCGCGGGCCCCTCCTTCAGCGGCCAGTCGATCGGCTCTGCCGAGCAGGCCGACGCACGCGCGCGCGAGCAAGCCGCCGAGGGATGGGATCTGCTCAAGGTCCACCCCGGACTGACGGTCGAGGAGTACGACGCGATGGCGCGCGCCGCCGCGCAGACCGGCATGCGCTTCGGAGGCCACGTGCCCGAGGACGTGGGTCTCCGCCACGCCATCGAGATGGGCCAGGAGACCTTCGACCACATCGACGGCTACGAGGCGGAGCTCCACACCTTCGAGGGGCCGCTCGACGAAGGGTACCTGGGCGAGATCGTCGCGCTGTCGCGCGAAGCGGGTGTGTGGGTGGTTCCCACGCAGGTCCTGTGGGAGACCCTGTACGGGACCGCCGACCTGGACAGCCTCCGGAACCTGCCAGAGCTCCGCTACGCACCGCCCGCCCAGGTCCAGCAATGGATATCGATCCACGAGGGACGCCTCGCGGAGCCCGACTTCGACCTCGACGAGAGCCGCCGCCTGATCGCCGCGCGCATGCGGATCCTCGAGGCTCTCCACGACGGGGGCGTCAAGATCCTCATGGGGACCGACGCGCCGCAGCAGTTCAGCGTGCCGGGATTCTCGCTCCACCGCGAGGTCAAGCGCATGGTGCAGGCGGGGATGTCGCCGTTCGAGGTGCTGGTCACCGGGACGCGGAACGTAGGCGAGTACTTCGCGAACGAGGACGACTTCGGCACCGTGGCCGTGGGAAAGCGCGCCGATCTGGTGCTTCTTAGCGCCGATCCGCTCCAGGACATCGGCAATGTCGATACGATCGAGGGCGTGATGGTCGCCGGCCGCTGGTTGCCGCGGGCGGAGATCGACCGGCGGCTCCAGGAGATCGCCGCGGGGTACGCGGGGCAGCCGCTGGAGTGATGGCGACGATGATCAGCATCCTCACGTCTGCGCTGATCCTGCTGGCCGCCCCGACGATCGGAGTCGCGACCGCGGCTGCACAGACCGCGCCGCGACCGGCCGACGTGGAGAGTCCCGAGGCGATCGTTCTCGCGGCGTACGCGTCGATCGCTCGCGAGCCCGGGCAGCCCTTCGACTGGGACCGCTTCCGCTCTCTGTTCCTGCCCGAGGCGCGGCTCATCCCCAACACCGAGCAGCGTCAGGGCGGCTTCGACGTCCTGACCCCCGACGGATTCATCCAGTGGATCGACGGCGTGACTCCTCCCTTGGACGGAGAGAACGACCAGGGCTTCCAGGAGGAGCAGGTCTCGGCGGAGATCGTCCGGTACGGCGACGTCGCGCACGTCTTCAGCACATACCAGAAGCACTTCTGGGGAAGCGACCAGATCCTCGGACGCGGCATAAACAGCTTCCAGCTCGTCTACAACGACGGCCGCTGGTGGATCGCGGGGATCGCGTGGGACGAGGAGAGCGGCGCCGGCCCGATTCCGGCCGAGTACCTCGATCGCTAGATTCGGGGCGTGCCCGCCCGCCGCGTCCTGATGATCGAGCCGATCGGCTTCCGCTCGAACCCCGAGACGGTCGCCGACAACGCCTTCCAGCGTCCGCCGGGCGGCGAGTCGCCGCAAGCGCTGGAGATCGCGGCGCGCGAGGAGTTCGCCCGGTTGCGCGACGCGTTGGACTCGCGCGGCGTCGAGGTGACCTGGCGGCCCGCCGCGGCCGATCGCGAGTCCCCGGACGCGGTCTTTCCAAACAACTGGTGCTCCACCCACGGGGGAGGAAAGCTCGTCCTCTATCCGATGATGGCGCCGAGCCGCCGCCGCGAGCGCCGTGAGGAGATCGTCGACGCGCTCCGCGAGCGATACCCGGACGTAGTCGACCTCACTTCGCACGAGACCGATAACCGCTTCCTGGAAGGAACCGGGAGCCTCGTGATTGACGAGCGGTCAGGAATTGTGTATGCAAATGAGTCGCCCCGGACAGATCGGCGACTGGTTCACGAATGGGCTCAGCGGATGGGGTTCGAGCCCATCGTCTTCCGCGCCAGCGACGCCGGGGGGCGGCCGATCTACCACACGAACGTCGTCATGAGCGTCGGAAGCCGATGGGCAGTGGTGTGCGCGGACGCAATCGATCCGCTCGATCGGTCGGAAGTTGTCGCCAGCCTCGCCGAGACTGGGCACGAGACGCTGTTCATCTCACTCGAGCAGATGGCGGCGTTCTGCGGCAATGTGCTGGAGCTCGAGAACGACAGGGGAGAGAAGCTGGTCGTCATGTCCGACAGGGCCTTTCACGCTTTCACGAACGAGCAGCGCGCGGCGCTCGAGGGGCACGCGGAGCTCGTTCACGCGGATCTCGCCACGATCGAGACGCACGGTGGCGGAAGCGCGCGGTGCATGCTCGCCGAACTCTACTAGGGCGTTGCCCTGCACTCTTGACCACCCACTAGGGAGAGGGAATGGAGACATTCGAGCGGATCGTCCGGTTTCTCGACGGGATCGTCTGGGGCTCGGGCATCACGATCGGGGGCGAGCTTCTCCCCTACGTCGTCATCGCGCTGATCGGAACCGGTGTGTGGCTGACCCTGTACCTGGGGTTCGTGCAGCTCCGGCGGTTCTCGCACGGCGTAGCGGTGACGAGCGGCAAGTACGACGACCCCGACGAGCCGGGCGACGTCTCCCATTTCCAGGCGCTCTCCACCGCGCTCTCCGCCACGGTGGGCATCGGCAACATCGCGGGGGTTGCGATCGCGATCCACTGGGGCGGCCCCGGCGCGCTCTTCTGGATGTGGGTCTGCGCGTTCCTCGGGATGGCGACCAAGTACACGGAGGTGACGCTGGCCCAGCACTACCGCAGCGTGACGGGCCCGGACCAGGATCCGACCAAGTGGGAGGGCACGGTGGCGGGTGGTCCCATGTACTACATCGAGCGCGGGCTGGGCCCGAAGTGGAAGCCGATGGCGATCCTGTTCGCCGTCCTCCTCGGCACGACCGCGTTCATGACCGGAAACGCGATTCAGGCCAACACGATCGCCGACTCGATGCAGACCTCGTACGGCGTTCCCATGTGGCTCACCGGTCTCGTCACGTCCGTGATCGTGTTCCTCGTCATCATCGGCGGGATCCGGCGGATCGGTAGTGTCACCGCGGTCCTTGCGCCCCTCATGGCGATCATTTACGTCGCCGGCGCGTCCGTCATCCTGATCATCAACTACGAGACCTTCTTCCCGAGCCTGGGTCTGATCTTCCGCGAGGCCTTCAACCCGTCGGCCGGGATCGCGGGCACGGGACTGGGCGTGTTCCTGACCAGCATGATGTGGGGCGTCCGGCGGGGACTCTTCTCGAACGAGGCCGGCCAGGGATCGGCGCCCATCGCGCACGCCGCAGCCAAGACCGACGAACCCGTGTCCGAAGGCGTGGTCGCTATCCTAGAGCCGTTCATCGACACGATCGTCATCTGTACGATGACGGCCCTGGTCATCATCAACACCGGTGTATGGGACGACAGGGTCACTACTCAGATCACCTTGTCCGGCGGCGACCTGTCGTACGTGACCCAGAGCGAGGAAGGCGCATACAGCCGGGCCGGAACCCCGATCGAGCCGCTCGAGTTCGAAGCCGGCCGGCCGGCCGCCACTCAGCCTGGATCTCCGCAGATCGCCTGGCACGAGGTCGCACTCACCGAGCTCTATGTCGATCCCGAGCTGACTCAGCCGTTCAGCGGATCGATCGACGCCGGACGGGGAATCGCGACTTCGACGGACGGGCAGGATTACGGATCGCTCTACGGGCCGGCGGTAGAGAGCGGCGCTCCGCTGACGATGCTCGGGTTCCGGCACGGCCTGCCGGGCGAGTGGGGCGACTTCATCGTGCTGTTGTCGGTCGCCCTGTTCGCGATTTCGACCGCGATCTCGTGGTCGTACTACGGCGACCGGTGCGCCTATTACCTGTTCGGAAAGTCCGCGCTCATCCCGTACAAGCTCGTCTACGTCGTCATGCACTTCGTGGGGGCCGTCGTGCCGCTGGCCGCCATCTGGGCCCTGGGCGACGTGTTCCTCGGCGTCGTGATCCTGCCGAACCTCCTCGCCCTGATCCTCCTGTCACCCAAGGTGAAGGAGCTCACGAACTCGTACTTCGAGAGGAAGCCCTGGATCGAGAACTACGAGGCGCACAAACGGGCGAGGGAGGAATTCAAGGCGGGGAAGCGCAGGTCCGCCCACTGACGGGAGTCCAGGCGGTCAGGCCCGCGGGCGATCCCCCATCCACGCGGCGCGCAGCGCCGCCTCCTCGGGCGTGGGGTTCTCGCGCACGGTGAAACTGGGGCCGTTCGGGTCGTAGTCGATTCCGAGCTTGCCGTAGTACTCGGCGATCGGAAGCGGCTCGGCGGCCACCACGTAGCGCTGGAAGAAGTCCGCGATCTCGGGGAAGGTCATGTCGACGATCGTCTGGTGGAACGTGGCGTCGTCGAAGGGCGCGGCCTTGCCGTAGCGATCCATGAGCTGGAGCAGCACGTCCTGCAGATCCATGCCGCCCTCCGAGAGCTCGAGCAGGCGGATGTCCAACAGCCCCGCCACGATCGCACCGCGGCTGTAGATGTTGCCGTACTGCGCCTGTCCATCGTCCCCGTACGAGGTGAGCGCCAGCTTCTCGAGCGGATACGTCGGGTCGTACTGGGTCTGGTCGGCGGCGATCTTCTGCACGAGCTCGGTGAAGTACGCGTCCAGCGGCTTGAGGCCCGCCCGCAGCTGGACCATGTGCGACTCCCACTCGGTGACGCCCTCGTAGAGCCACAGGTGCCGCGACGGCACCGGGGTCTCGAAATCGAAGTGCTCGATGATCTCACTGTGGATGTTCAGCGGCGTCACGATGTGCAGGAACTCGTGGGCCGCGATGTCCGTGATCGCGTCGCCGTACGCGCCGGACCACGGCGCCTCGGGCAGCACGTACTCGCTGGAGTAGCTGTGCTCCCACGCCCCGTACGCCACGCCCTGCCTCGGCGGATCCTCGAAATGGTAGAGGAACACGTAGCGATCGACCGGCAGGCCGCCGAGGAAATCGGCCGACGCGTTCAGCATGTCCTCCATCGACTCGAGCAGCATGTCGGAGCGGATCTGGCCCGCCTTGGCGTACGTGTAGATCTCTACCGGCGCGCCCCCGACCTCGGTGGTCGCGACCGTAAGGGTGTTTCCGGCCAGGATCGGCGAATCGACGAGGAAGTCGTAATCCTCCGCGACGTAGAATCCCGAGGCGTCCTTTTCGAGCGCGGTGCCCACCGTCCAGCCCTCGGGAACGGCGAACTCCAAACGGATCGGGGTGTTCTGCATGCCGGCAGGGAATCCGAGCACCGCATGGGCGTTGAACAGGACGTGGTCGGCCTCCATGGAGGTTCCCGCCATGGGGTAGATGACGTGCTCATCGACGGGGGTGTCCCACGTCTCGGCGACGCTGTAGGAGATCTCCCGGACGTCGGCCGGAGAGGCCAGTCGCCATTGATTCGTCGAGATCTGCTCGACGGGGATCGCGTTTCCCTCTGCGTCCTCGGCGCGGAGTCCTTCGACGAACCTTCCCACGTCCATGACCTGATACGTCCCCGGCGCCGTGGCGGCGAACTGGAGCACGTCGCTGTCGGCCGGCAGTCCCGCGACGGTCAGCCGTACCTGAAACCGGTCCTCACCCCGCTCCCGCACGTCCACGTGATAGGTGAGCTCCGAAGAGCCCGTGGGCGTGGTCTGGGCCACAGCCGCCGCTGCGAGCGGGATGGCCGCCACAGCTAGCAGGATCGGACGGACGAGGGCATGGTAGCAGGAATGCGACATCGAGGAGCTCCCTTGGAAGACGGTACGTCGAGAGGGCGGCGAAGGACGAAATCTACGGACCTGGCCGTCCCGGCGATATCAGTGAAAGGACGATCGGAAAGCGCAGGTCGTTCATTCCGGTTGGCCGGATCAGCGTCCTGGGTGCATCCTTCAGGAAGTCCTGAACCGGGAGGGATCTATGGGGTGGACTTCCATTCCGGCGATCGGCGTGGCTGCGGTCGCTCTCGCCTGTGCGGAGCAGAGGATCTACCCGATGGCACGTACGGCGTGGCGGTCTACCTGGCGCTCGTCGAAGGCGGGCAGCCCGAGGCTCATGCGGCGGTGCCTCCCGCCGATCGCCGCCCTGCTCTGCCTGGTTTCCACGGGCTACGCGCAGGACGAGGCCGACTCGACCGCGGCGGCTGAGGGCATCGCGCTCTCCGCCCATGCCTTCAGTCGCGCCCTGGAGCGCGGCGACGCGGACGGCATGGCGGCGCAGTACGTCGACGACGCGGTCCTCGTACCCCCGGGCGGGCGGATGATCGCGGGGCGCGACTCGATCCGCGCCTTCTGGACGCCCAGAAACCCCGACTTCCGCACGCTCGCCCATTCGCTGACAACCGATCGCCTGGAGCTGGTGGGCGATGTGGCCGTCGAGGTCGGTACCTGGCGGCAGGAAGGTCAGCTGAGCGGCCAGGAGCCACGCCAGTCGGCCGGCCGGTACCTCGTCGTATGGCGGCGCCAGCCGGACGGCGCATGGAAGATGCAGTTCGACAGCTGGACCGCGCCCTTCCCGGAGGACTGATCCTCCCGAGGGAAGCGGTTCGGCGGGGCTTCGATTACCTTTACGGGCGTTCATCACCAACCCCTGTGCCAACCCAGTCCAAGGAGTCCCGCGACGATGCTTCGGGTCAGGTACGTCTGGGTCTGTGCGTTCGCCATCGTTACAGCGTCGTGCGCCTTTCGCCAGGGCGAGCGGGCCGACCGGGTCGATTCCGGTCCCAGCGAAGAGGTCTTCCTGCGGGAGGGCGAGTCCGCCTCGGTTCTCGACGGCCAGCTGGTCGTGACGCTCGCCGACGTGGAGCCAGGCAACCGCATCGCCGAGGTCACGATCCGACTGGCGACCGCGGACGGGCAGTCGAGCGCTGGCACAGTGGAGGCCGTCCGGAACCAGAACTACTCTGAAGCGCTGCGGCTCGAGCCCTTCGCCGTACGCGTCGTCGAATATCCGGGAGTGGATTCGGCGCGCCTGGTCGTCACTCGCGAGCCGCCGGGAGACGTGCCCGACTGATCTCCGCGTCCGGCCGCGGTCTATGATTTGAAGATCCCCGAGATCCTCCTGATCGAGACCCAGCACAAGCCCGGCAGCCTCGCCAGGGTGCTCCAGGTGGTGGGGGATTCCGGTCTGCTGGTGGAGAACCTGGCCGCCATACGACGCGACCAGGACCGCACCATCTGGGAGCTCACGCTCGAGTTCGACGAGGTCGTAGATCAGGCACTGGTCGAGCGCATCGACGGGCTCCCGGAAAGCCGCGTCATCGGCAAATCGGACCGCGTCTTCGACCGCCACCGCGGCGGGAAGATCGAGACGGTGGCCAAGGTCCCCCTGAATTCCGTCCAGCAGCTGCGGGACATCTACACGCCGGGGGTCGCCCGGGTCTGTCTATCGATCCGCGACGATCCCGCTCTCGTCCGGGAATACACGAACATCGCGAACACCGTGGCCGTGGTCACGAACGGTACCGCGGTGCTGGGTCTCGGGGACATCGGCCCGCAGCCCGGTCTGCCCGTCATGGAGGGGAAGGCCGCCCTGTTCTGGCACCTGGCGGGGATCTCGGGGGTCCCCATTCTGATCGACGAGAAGGATCCCGCACGCATAAGCGACATCGTGTCGGCGATCGCGGGCGGGTTCGGCGCGATCCAGCTCGAGGATATCGCCGCGCCGGCGTGCTTCGAGATCGAGGGCGAGCTCCGGCGCCGCCTGGATCGTCCCGTCCTCCACGACGACCAGGACGGGACCGCGGTCGTGACGCTGGCCGCGCTCATCCGGGCCATGGGCCAGGTCGGCCGGCGGCTCGAGGAGTGCGTCGTGGGGCAGATCGGGCTCGGCGCGGCCGGTATCGGGATCTCGCGGCTGCTGCTCCGCAGGGGTGTGGGGGGGATGCTGGGGACCGACGTGGACGAGGCGGCCTTCGCCCGCTTCGAGGCACTCGGCGGGGAGCGCTCGTCGCTCGCGGAGATCATGCGCGCCGCGGACGTGGTCATCGCCACGACCGGCAAGCGGAACCTGATTCCGCCGGAGGCGGTGCGACCGGGGCAGGTGATCCTGGCGCTGTCCAACCCGGATCCGGAGATCGAGCCCGTCGTCGCGATCCGTCATGGAGCCGCGGTGGCCGCGGATGGAAAGTCAGTCAACAACGTGAGCGGGTTTCCGGGGCTGTTCCGCGGCGCACTGGATGCGGCCGCTCCGCGGTTCACGGCGGCCATGCTGATCGCGGCCGCGGAGACGCTGGCAGCGCACGCTCCGGAGGACCAGCTCGTCCCGGATCCCCTCGACAGGAGCGCCCACCGTGCGGTCGCCGACGCGGTTCGGGAAGCGGCCCGGTCGAGCTGATGCGTGTGGCACGCGAATTCCGGCCGGGCGTCTCGCCGGGTGCGCCCGGCGGGCGTAGTTTGACGCGCGAACCCGATCCGAACCGCAACCGGAGGACAGTACCCCTCGCATGAGCGACTCCGTGACCAGCGTCGAAGCGCCCGAGATCGTCGTCCCCGAAGGGGTCCGTCTCGAGCCCGAGCGACTGCTCGACCTCTATTGGTACATGCTCCTCAACCGGCGACTCGAGGAGCGGCTCGTAAATCTCTACCGGCAGGGCAAGGTGATCGGCGGGGTATATCGCTCGCTCGGCCAGGAAGCCGAGTCGGTCGGCACCGCCTATGCGCTCGAGGCCCGCGATTACGTCAGCCCCCTGATACGGAACCTGGGCTCGATCCTGGTCAAGGGCGCCGAGCCGGTCGACATCCTCAAGCAATACATGGCGAAGGGTACGGGTCCCTCCAGGGGCAAGGATCTCAACATTCACTTCGGCGACCTGTCGAAGGGGTTCATCGGGCCCGTCTCCATGCTGGGCGACATGATTCCCGTCATGGCGGGCGTGGCGCTCGGCAATCGGATGCAAGGCAAGGACAGCGTGTGCCTCGTCTACATCGGCGACGGCGGTTTCTCGACCGGGGCCTCGCACGAGGGATGGAACTTCATCTGCGCCCAGCGCCTGCCGGTGATCCTGGTGGCGGAGGACAATTGCTACGCGTACTCCACTCCGACCGACAGGCAGATGGGGAACCGCAACATGGTCGACCGGGCGGTGGGCTACGGGTGCGCGGGTGTGCAGGTCGACGGCAACGACGTGCTGCGGTGCTGGCACGCCGCCAGCGAGGCGGTGTCGCGGGCCAGAAGCGGCGGGGGACCGACGTTGATCGAGGTCAAGACGTACCGCCGGAAGGGGCATGCCGAGCACGACGATCAGCGCTACGTGCCCCCCGGCGAGCTGGACACGTGGGAGGCGAAGGACCCGGTGGCCCGGTACGAGCGGTGGCTCCTGTCCGAGGAGATCGTCGACCGGTCGCAGCTGGACCAGATCGAAAACCGGGTGCGGGCCAAGCTGGATGCCGCGGTCGACGAGGCCGAGAAGGCCCCCATGCCAGAAGCGCGCACGGCGCTCGACGGCGTATGGTCGACCCCGCGGTGGACGGCCGAGCATCCGAACTTCCACGACTTCGCGGCCGAGATCGGCTCATGAGCCGTGCGTGGGTCGCCGCGGCGCTGCTCCTCGCGGCGTGCAGTGCGACTGTGAGCCGGGACGGCATCTCCAACGTCCCGGGCGAGGAGGTCTGGAAGACCGAGATCGAGCTCCAGCTCGGGGAGCGCGCGATGGTCGACGACGGCCGGCTTGAGGTGACGCTTCTGAGGGTCGGCGTCGACGAGGCCTCGCTTATGGTCGAGGGTCCGAGCGGGGCCCGCGAGGAATCGGTCCGTGCGGGAACCGGAGGCAGCCTCCAGCTCCCGCCCTACGAGATACGGCTCCTCGAGGTGGGGATCGACGATTCGGCACGCATTCAGATCAGGCGGCAATGGGGGGAATACCGATGAGAGTGAACAGCGCATTCAGATCGATCGTGGCCGTCGCGAGCGTAGCGTTCATCGCCAGCGCCTGCGTGCTATCGGTGAATGACCGGGACGACGAGCCGCGAGGCATCCCCGGAGACACGGTCTGGAGCCAGGAGATCGAGATGCTGGAAGGCCAGGTGGCGCACATCGACAGCCGCGCGCTCTCCATATATCTCGAGGACACCGGGGTCGACTCGGCGGTCGTGACGCTGACCAAGGCGGGCGTCGAGCGCACGGTCACGCTGCGCACCGGCCTCGCCGGCGAGGAGACGATGCCTCCCTACACGGTCAAGCTCGTGTACACGGGCATCAACGGAAGCGCGACCATCAGGGTCACGAAGTTCCGCGTATGAGCGCACCGGAGCGGGGCGGGACCACCACGTATCTCGAGGCCATCCGCCAGGGCCTGTGGGAGGAGATGGAGTCGGACGAGCGGGTCTTCATGCTCGGCGAGGACATCGGCGTGTACGGAGGCGCGTTCAAGGTCACCGACGGATTCCTCGACCGCTTCGGTGAGGGGCGCGTGATCGACACGCCGATCTCCGAGGCGGCCATCGTGGGCGCGTCCGTCGGCGCGGCGATGATGGGGCTCAGGCCGGTGGCGGAGATGCAGTTCATCGACTTCATCAGCTGCGGCTTCGACCAGCTTACGAACGTCGCCGCCAAGAATCGCTACCGCTGGGGGCAGGCGACCCCCATCGTCGTTCGCGGCCCGGCAGGCGGGGGCGTCCACGGCGGGCCGTTTCATTCGCTTCAGGCCGAGTCCTACTTCACGCACACGGCGGGCCTCAAGGTCGTCTGCCCGGCCACGGCGTACGACGCCAAAGGCCTCATCAAGGCGGCGATCAGGGACGACGATCCGGTCGTGTTCCAGGAGCACAAGTTTCTCTACCGCCGAGTCAAGGAGGACCTGCCGGCGGAAGAATTCGTCGTGCCCCTCGGCAAGGCGCGAATACACCGCGAGGGCCGGGACCTCACGATCGTGACATGGGCGGCGATGGTGCACACGGCCGCCGAGGCGGCCGAGGCGCTCGCCGCTGACGGCGTCGCGGTGGAGATCGTGGACCTCCGCACGCTGGTTCCGCTCGACGAGGAGGCCGTTCTGACTTCGGTCGCCAAGACCGGCCGCGCGATCGTCCTCCACGAGGCCCCGCGGACGGGCGGGTTCGGCGGAGAGATCGCGGCCACGATCGCCGAGAAGGCTTTCGAGTACCTCGATGCGCCGATCGTACGCGTCACCGCCCCCGACACTCCCGTGCCCTACAGCCCGCCGCTCGAGGAGTACTACCTGCCCGGGAAGGACGACGTGCAGTTGGCGGCCCGCAAGCTGCTCGACTACTAACCCCTTACGACAGAGGAGCCGATGGAGTCGACCACCAGCGCCGCACGCGGCCAATGGGGATCGAAGCTCGCGTTTATTCTCGCGTCCGCCGGCAGCGCGGTTGGTCTCGGCAACATATGGGGCTTTCCTACCCTGGCCTCCGCGAACGGCGGGGCGGCCTTCGTCGTGATCTACCTGCTGGCGGTCGCGCTGATCGGCGCGCCGGTCATGCTGGCGGAGTTCGTGATCGGCCGCCGGACCCAGCGGAACCCCGTGGGGGCGTTCCGCGCGCTCGCCCCGCGGTCGGCCTGGGTCGCGGTGGGGGGCATGGGCGTACTGGCGGGCATCATGATCCTGTCGTTCTATTCGGTGATCGCGGGCTGGACGCTGGCCTACATCGTAAAGGCTGCGACCGGCGAGTTCGTGGCGGGAGCCGACACCGGCGCGATCTTCGCGAGTGTCGCCGGGACCGCGCGGGTCGCGATCGGCTGGCACGCGGCGTTCATGGTTCTGACGGTCCTGGTAGTGATCGGCGGCGTGAAGGCCGGGATCGAGCGCTGGACGAAGATCCTGATGCCGGGACTGTTCATCATCCTGCTGCTGCTCGTGGCACGCGCCGTCACCCTCTCGGGAGCCGGGCCCGGGCTCGAGTTCTACCTGCGTCCTGATTTCGGCCGTATCGAGGGGGGCGTGGTTCTGGCGGCGATTGGCCAGGCCTTTTTCAGCCTGAGTCTGGGGATGGGCGCGATGATCACGTACGGGTCGTACATGACCAAGAACGACGATCTGGAAACATCCGCGGGCTGGGTGGTGGTCCTCGACACTTCGGTCGCGTTGCTCGCCGGCCTGATCATCTTTCCCACTCTGTTCCACGCG
>JAICQP010000160.1 GCA_025937815.1 Gemmatimonadota bacterium | reverse complement strand
GTACAGGAGCCGCATCCCGATCTCCCGCGGTCCCGCGCCGAGGACGCGCGCGAACGTCTCGCGCACGGTGTGGAGCATCACCTGGCGGTTCACCCACGCGTAGTTCGCCGCCGAGCGCATGGCGCCGAGATAGGCGCGCCCCTCATCGGAGTCGAGCGGGGCCGCCGCGAGCTGGACGTCCGGCAGCGAATATCCGTAGGCCTTCAAACGCGGCTTGATGCGCCGGATGAAATCGTCGCAGACCTGGTATCCGAGCCCGCGCGAGCCGGAGTGGATCATCACCACGACCTGGTCCTCGAACAGGCCGAACGCGTCAGCCAGGTCGGCGTCGTGGATCTCCGCCACGCGCTGGACCTCGAGGAAGTGGTTCCCCGACCCCAGCGTTCCCACCTGCGTCAGCCCGCGCTCCTGGGCGCGCTCGCTGAGCTGGGAGGGATCCGCGCCGTCGAGACACCCCAGCTCCTCGGTGTGCTCGAGGTCGCCGGCTTCCCCGTACCCGCGCTCTATCGCCCACGCCGCTCCGTGCTCGAGCATTCGGCGGAGCTCCGCACGGGACAGCTTCGAGATGGCGCCCTCCGCCCCCACGCCACTGGGGACGGCCGTGAAGAGCTCGTCCATGAGGCGCGGGAGCCGCTCGCGCACCGAGTCCACGGTGAGGTCCGTGCGCGCCAGCCGCACGCCGCAGTTGATGTCGTAGCCTACCCCGCCGGGGGAGATGGCACCCCGACCGGCTTCGGTCGCCGCCACGCCGCCGATCGGGAAGCCGTACCCCCAGTGGATGTCGGGCATCGCCAGCGACCATCCGACGATCCCGGGCAGCTCGGCGACGTTCTTGACCTGCTGGAGGCTCTGGTCTCCGCGGATCTCCTCCATGAGCCTGGCCGAGGCGTACACCCGGCCGGGGACCAGCATTCCGCCCGAGCGCGGGATCTCCCACAGATACGGCTCGATCCGCTTGATCTCTACTGTCTCGGCCATTCCCCGCCGCTAGACGTCGAAGATGACCCGCGCCCGCCAGCCGCCGTCCGGCGCGGGCGCGAAGGCCAGCTGATGCCAGGTGACCGCCTTGAGCTCGCTGGCGGCTGTTCGGACCTCGGGTGGCAGGACCGCTCCTTCGAGTCGCGCCCGGAAATTCGACGGATCGGAATCCTCCACGCGCGTCGCCAGCGGCAGGAAGGACTCCTCCTCCAGCAGGCGGTACAGATGCTCGCACCACGCCTTTAGGAGCTCGGGGTAGCCCGCCTCGGAGAGGCGCACCTCGCGCTCCTCCGCGGGCTCGATCGACGGCGACTCTCCGAAGAGGAGCGTGACCAGGCCCCGCTGCGCGGCCTCGAGGATCGCGCCCGGATCCGGTCCCCGGAGGTCAAGCCCGAGATCGGCGGCATGGTCGATCTCGTAGAACTCCCCGCGCCGCATCCCGGGCATGCTAGGACCGACCACTGGGGCTCGCAAGCGGCGGCGGAATCAGGTCACGGTTCGGGCGAAGCCGTCCCGTCGTGCGGGGGCTCCCTCAGACCGTACCGGGCGATCTTCCTCACGAGCCGCGGCCGGCTGATCCCCAGCTCCCGCGCGGCGCGCGAGCGATTCCATCCCACGCGTTCGAGCACGTGCGAGACGACCCGCCGCTCGTACTCATCGAATGCGAGACCCGCCGGCGGAACGTCGATGACGAGCCGCTCGTGACCCTCGGGCGCGGCGGCCTCGACCGCTCGCGACCGCCGCTCGGCCTCCGCCCTCCGGACCTCCTCCAGCCACGTGAGGTCCCGCGGAAGGAGCGCAAAATCCGCGGCGCCCGCCAGCATCGCGGGCATGGCGAGCGCGGGGTCCCGCGAGGCGGCGACGACCCGGACCGATCGCTCCGGATCGCAGGCCTCGCGGATCCGCTCGAGTCCCTCCGCGCGGTCGACGCCGTCCAGACCGACGATCAGGATCGCGGTAGTGGGCGCTCTCATCGGTCCAACGCCGCGGCGCCCCATCCTCCGCCGCCAGGTGTCTCGACCCGGATGCGATCGCCGGGCGCGAGGTCGAAGCGTCCCTTGGATGGCAGCGACAGCTCCTCTCCGCGGCGCACGATCGCGTCCCGACCGGGGCGGCCGGCTTCTCCGCCGGCAAGTCCCCAAGGGCCATTGCGTCGGCGGTCGGCGAGGAGCGTCCCCTCGATGGGCGCGAGCGCCTCCAGCTCGCGCACGAGTCCGTCGCCGCCCGGCCGGCGCCCCGCGCCGCCGCTCCCACGCCGATAGCCGTAGCGCACGACGCGTACGGGCAGCGCGCGCTCCAGCGCCTCGACGGGAGTGTTGAGGCTGTTGGTCATGTGGGTGTGGATGCCGGACGCTCCCGCGCGGTCCGGGTGGCCTCCCGCGCCCCCCGCCACGGTCTCGTAGTAGGTGAACGGCCGGCCGTCCGAAAGGGCGCCCGACAGCGCCAGGTTGTTCATCGTGCCCTGGCTGGCCGCCGGGATTCTGTCCGGCACCGCGCCCGCCAGGGCCCCGAGCAACACGTCGACGATCCGCTGGCTCGTCTCGACGTTCCCGCCCGATACGGCGCTTCCAGGGCCAGGATCGAGGAGCGAGCCTGACGGCACGTCGATCGTCACCGGCTCGAGAAGCCCGTCGTTCGCCGGAAGGTCGTCCGCGCAGAGAGTGCGGACCACGTAGAGGATCGCGCTCCTGACGATCGCCGGGTTCGCGTTGAGCGGGCCGCGCGCCGGCTCGGAGGTGCCGCCGAAATCGAAGTCCGCACCCTCCCCCAGAACCGTCAGCCGGACGCGAATCTCGAGAGGCATATCGCCCGTCCCGTCGTCGTCCAGCCGGTCGGCGAACTCCCACGCCCCGTCCGGCAGGTCGCGTAGCGCGGCTCGCACGGCGCGCGATGTATAGGCGAGGAGCTCGTTCTCCATGGTCTCGAGCTTCGCGCGGCCGTAGCGAGCCACCAGCGCGCGCAACCTGCGCTCTCCGGTCTCGAGGCTCGCCAGCTGAGCCGCCAGATCCCCTTCGCGCTCCTGGGGCGTCCGGACGCCGGTCAGCAGGTGACGCCACGTGGGAGTCACCCTCTTTCCCCGCGCCAGCAGCCGCAGCGGAGGCAGGACCACGCCTTCCTGCCAGAGGTTCGTCCAGAGCCCCATCGATCCGCCGCTGCGGCCGCCGACGTCCGCGTGATGCGCCCGGTTGGCGAGGAAGAACGCCGGCCTCGCGTCGCCCTCGAGGAACACCGCGCGGACCAGCGTCAGGTCGGGGAGGTGCGTGCCACCGGCCCGCGGATCGTTGACGATCGCGACGTCGCCGGGAGCGAGCTCGAGCGCTTCCCGCACCGCCCGCACGGACAGGGGCATGGAACCGAGATGGACGGGCATGTGATCGCCCATCGCGACCGTACGTCCGGCCGAATCGTAGAGCGCACAGGAGTGGTCCCGCCGCTCGACGATGTTGGGCGAGAGCGCGGTACGCTGGAGCACCGTGGCCATCTCCTCCACGAGCGCGACGAAGAGGGCGTGGAAGACGCCGAGGTCGAGCGGCAGACGATCGGCGACGGTCTCACCGCCGATCCAGGGGTCAGCGCCCATGGCCCGCCTCGAGGGTCAGGTTTCCGTGCCGGTCCACCTCCCAGCGCCAGCCCGGGGGCACGAGCGCGGTGGCGTTGTCTCCGAGGATGAGCGCCGGACTACGACCCCGGTGTCCTGGCTCCAGCGACTCCCACGCCCACGCCTCCACGGCCAGCTCCTCCCCGTCCAGCCACCGCCGGCCGCCCGTGGGCGCTTCCCTCGCGGCCGGCCGGTGAAGCGGCAGCCCCGGCGGACTGCCCCACCCGGTCGCCGCGATCCGCGCCGTCACGATCTCGACCGGTGCGCCTGGCCGCGCGTGCCCGTAGCGATCCCCGTGGAGGCGGTGGAACGCGGCCGCGGAGTTCCCGCCACCGTCGTCCGGAACGTCGATCTCGTACGACTGTCCGCGATATCGCATGGCCAGCGTGCGCGAGAGCGTCCGCCGGTCCGGCGGCACGCCTTCCTCGTCGAGCGCGGCGCGGGCCTCGCTCTCGAGCGTCGCGAAGACTTCGGCGAGCCGTGGGCTGGCGGTCGAGTCGGCCGGCTCCAGCACGGCGCGCGCGACGTCCCGGCGGACGTCCGCGGCCAGGCATCCGAGAGCCGAGAGGACGCCCGCGGACGCGGGAACCATCACGCGCCGGCATCCGAGTCGGCTCGCCAGCGGGGCAGCGTGCAGCCCGCCCGCGCCGCCGAACGCCACCAGGGTGAGATCGGCCGGGTCGCGGCCGCGCTCGAGCGTCACCCTGCGGACCGCGCGCTCGAGGTGTCCCCTCGCCACCGCCACGATGGCCTCCGCCGTCTGGCGCGCGTCAGCGCCGAGCCTTCCCGCGATCCGCTCGATCGCGCGCCGCGCGAGTGCCGGAACGAGAGATTTTCCGCCACCCAGGAACCGGCCCGGATCCAGCTGCCCGAGGACGAGGTGCGCGTCGGTCAGGGTGGGCTCCTCGCCCCCCGCGTCGTAGCATGCGGGGCCCGGCTCCGCACCCGCACTTCGGGGCCCCACCCGCAGCGCGCCGGCCCGGTCCACCCAGGCGATCGACCCGCCTCCGGCGCCAACGGTCTGGATGTCGATCAGCGGGATCCGGAGCGGAACGCCGTCCAGCTCGGTCTCGGTCGTTCTCAGCGGCTCGCCCGGAACGAGCGCGACGTCGCACGAGGTGCCTCCCATGTCGAACGTCACGATGCCTTCGATGCCCGCGGCGCTGGCTGCCAGGCGCGCGCCCACCACGCCCGCGGCCGGGCCCGAGAGGATCGTCGCGACCGCACGGCCCGCCGCCTGGGACGCGCGCGCGCTCCCGCCACTCGAGAGGATGATCCGCAGCTCCGCCGCCGCCAGCCGGTCCGCGAGCCCCGCGATGTAGGCCGCCACCACCGGGGCGAGCCCCGCGTCCACGACCGCGGTCGCCCAGCGCTCGTACTCGCGCGGCTCGGCCGTCACCTCGTGGCTCGCGACCGCCGGGATCCCGCGCGCCCTGAGGTGCCTCAGCGCCTGCTGCTCCATCGCGGGGTGGCGCGCGGAGTGAAGGAGGGCGACGACGATCGACTGCGCGCCCGCGTCGAGCAGCTCGCCGGCCACCGCGTCGAGCTCGCCGAGGTCCAGGGGGGCGATGGGCTCGCCGTCCGCGGACGCGCGTGCCGCGATGCCGCGGACCAGCCCATCGGGGACGATCCGGCGCGGACCCTCGGGAGCGAGCGAGTACAGCTCGCGCCGGCGCTGCCGTCCGATCTCCAGCAGATCCTCGAAGCCGCGATTGACGATCAGGCCCACGCGCCCGAGCCTGCCTTCGAGGAAGGCATTGGTCGCCACGGTCGAGCCGTGGAGGACCGCGGCGACGGGCCGTCCCCGGGCCAGCGCGCGCTCGCACTCTG
>JAICQP010000255.1 GCA_025937815.1 Gemmatimonadota bacterium | reverse complement strand
GGCGATGTACCTCCCGATCTTCGACATCATCAAGACGGTGGAGTAGGCCGCGCAAGGCGGCTCATCTCTGCGTTCCGCTCCTCGCGTCTTCCTGCGGCGGACGGAACTGTACGCCTCGGAATCCAATCGTCGCGCCTCGACCTGAGCCGCCTGTCGCGGCCCCAGGCAGGGCTGGCAAGCCCCTGCCGCGGCCCTCCATGTGGCCCGCTATCGCCGTACCCCCTAGACTCGATCCCCGGCGCAGATGGAGCGCCAGATCGGGGACCCGCCATGAGCACCGGCACCGAACCCTCGCAACCCTCCCAGGTCACAGAACTGCTGCAGGAGGAAGACTCCGGCCGGCTCCCGCCGATCCACGAACTTGTACCTCTCGCCTACCGCGAGCTGCGTGACATCGCCCACTGGCAGCTCGTCCGGGAGCACCGCAACGTCACCCTGCAGACGACCGCGCTGGTCCACGAGGCCTACGTACGGCTCGTCGACGACTCACGGGTCACGAGCCGTGGTCGCGCGTACTTCTTCGCAGCGGCGGCTCGAGCGATGCGGCAGGTGCTGATCGACGCCGCCCGGCGGCGAGGGGCCGCCAAGCGCGGCGGCGGCGCTCCGCTCATGAGGGTCGAGTGGGGAGACGAGCGCGTCGACGCGTATGCCTTCGAGCTCCTGGACCTCGATCGCGCGCTCGAGGACCTGGGGCGTCGCAACCCGCGTCACATGCAGGTAGTGGAATGCCGCTTCTTCGGCGGAATGAGCGTGGAGGAGACCGCCGCGGCCCTCGGCGTGTCGGAGCGCACGGTCAAGGCGGACTGGGCACTCGCCAGGGCGTGGCTCTTTCAGGTCCTCGACAAAGCCGGCTGAGGGTGAGTCCGAGTCGCTGGGAACGGATCGAGGAGCTCTTCGGCGCGCTATTCGAGCTGCCCGGGGAAGACCGGCAACGGGCTCTGGCGGAGGTGGAAGACGCCGACATCCGCGCGGAAGTGAGCGCGCTACTGACGACCCACGAGAGGTTGCTGTCCGGCGACGACAGCTTCCTGGCGGGGCTCGACTCGACACGCGCGAGCGCGCTCCTCGAGCGATCTCCCGACCCGGAAGAGGATCCGTCGACGATCGGTCGCTATCGAACCGTCCGCCGCCTCGCTCGGGGTGGCATGGGAGTCGTCTACGAGGCCCACGATCCCCGCCTCGATCGCCCGGTGGCGATCAAGCTGCTGCCGCCCCATGCGAACGCGGATCCCGCGGCGGTACGGCGGTTAGGGCATGAAGCGCGGACGGCGTCCGCCCTCGACCATCCCAATATCCAAACCGTGTACGAGATCGGCGAGACCGAGGACGGGCGCGTCTTCATCGCGATGGCGTACTACGGAGGGAGCACGCTGCGCGACAGGATCATCCGCGGGCCCATGCCGGTGGACGAGGCGATCGAGCTTGCGTCCCAGCTGGCCCGGGGGCTGAGCGCCGCCCATCGCGCGGGAGTCGTCCACCGGGACATCAAGCCCGAGAACCTCCTGGTCACCGGCGACGGTGTTCTCAAGATCGTCGACTTCGGTGTCGCGAAGGTCATGGAGGAAGGGGTGGCGAGCGCGGGCCTGCCGCTCGGGACGGCCGCATACATGAGTCCCGAGCAGACCCACGGAGAGCCCCTGGATCATCGAACCGATCTGTGGTCGGCGGGCGTCACGCTCTACGAAATGCTGGCCGCGGCGAGGCCGTTCGGCGGAGAAGGACAGGCGCTGATACACGCCATCCGCCACGACCCGCCATGGCCTCTGGCAGAGCGTCGGGACGTTCCGGCGCCTCTCGTTTCCATCGTCGAGCGGTGCCTCGAGAAGGATCGGGACCGGCGCTTCGAATCCGCGGATGCCCTGGCGGAGTCGCTGCGGGCCGGGCCTCGATCCCGACCGCGGCGGCGGCGTGCGCGGATCGCCGCAGCGGCGGCTGTACCCCTGATTCTCGCAGCTGCGTTGTTCCTGCGGGGGGAT
>JAICQP010000018.1 GCA_025937815.1 Gemmatimonadota bacterium | reverse complement strand
GGCGAGGAGCTGCTCTGCACGGTGCCCGGGATCGGCCCCCGGCTCGCCAGCCGTCTGCGCGACGAGTTGGGGATCGAGTCGTTGGAAGAGCTCGAGATCGCCGCGCACGATGGACGGCTCGCCGCCCTCGAGGGTTTCGGATCGAAGCGCCTGGCGGCCGTTCGAGACACGCTCGCGCACCGACTGGCGAGGATTCGCGGCGCGGCGCCGGCGCACAAATCGGACCCGCCCGTCGCCGAGATCCTCGCGGTCGACCGGGAATACCGCGAGGCCGCGGCGGCGGGCGCCCTGCCGACCATCGCACCGCGCCGGTTCAACCCGGGGCGCAGGGCCTGGCTACCGGTGCTCCATACCTCGCGGAGCGAACGACATTACACCGCTCTGTTCTCCAATACTCCGCGCGCGCACGAGCTCGGCCGGACGAGGGACTGGGTGGTGATGTTCGTCGATGGAGGCGGCGGGGAGCGGCAGTACACTGTCGTCACGGCGCCCGGCAGCGGGCCGCTGGGGGGACTGCGAGTCGTGCGCGGGCGCGAGCCGGAGTGCCTCGCCTACTACGATCGAAGCGCCGCCCCGCCCGCCGTGCGAACACCCTCCCTCTCCGGCGAATAGACCCGCCATTCCCATCCGGCGATCACCAGCATCCCCCGCTCAGCGCCCGAACACGAGCGGCACCAGCAGGGCCGCACCGACCGACACGAGGACGAAGAACAGCAGGTCGAGGAGCGCCCCGGCGCGGACGAGCTGGGGCACCGTGATCCGGCCGGTCCCGTACACGATCGCGTTGGGCGGGGTGGCGACGGGCAGCATGTAGCCGCCGCTGGCCGCGAGGCCCGCGCCTACCACGAGCGGTAGCGGATCCAGCCCGGTCGCGAGCGCGAGGGCCCCGACCACCGGCAGGAACGCGGCGGCGGTGGCAGTGTTGCTGGCCAGCTCGCTGAACAGGATGACGACGAACGTGACGAGGGCGATGATCTCCACCATCCCCCACGCGCCGAGACCGCCGAAGGCGCCGGCCATCCAGGCCGCGAGCCCGGTCCGGTCGATCGCATCGGCCAGCGAGAGCCCGCCGCCGAACAGGACGATCACGCCCCAGGGCATTCGCTGCGCGCTCGACCAGTCGAGCGCGAACTCGCGGCGGCTCCACGACACGGGGGCGAGAAACAGAAGGAGCGCGGCGAGCATCGCGATGCCCGCGTCGCTCAGCCCCGGGATCCAGCGCTCGAGGATCGGCCGCGCGATCCATCCTGCGCCCGCCAGGAGGAACGCCGCCGCGACGACCTTCTCCCCCCGGCTCACTCCGCCGAGCGAAAGGACCTCGCGCTCGATCAGCGCGCGACCGCCGGGGATCTCTCCGCCCCTCACTCGATACGCGATCCGGACCAGGATCGCATACGTGATCGGCAGCGCGAGCAGGGCGAGCGGCACGCCGACCGCCATCCACCGCGCGAAGCCGATCCGGATCCCATAGGTCTCGAGCACGAAGGCCGCGGTAAGCGCGTTGGGTGGAGTTCCGATCAACGTCGCGATCCCCCCGATTCCGGCGCCGAACGCAATCGCCGCCAGGACCGCCGGGGCGAGGTCGTCGCCGCCGGGATCGCCGCCGTGGCCGCCGCGCGTCCGATCGCTCGCGCCTCGCGCGCCGCCGCTCGCGCGGTCGCCGAGCTCGAGGACCGAGATCCCGATCGGCAGGAGGAGGAGCGTGGCGGCCGTGTTGCTGATCCACATGCTGAGAAAGGCGGCGCTTGCCAGGAAGCCGGCCACCAGCCGCCGCGGGGCGGTTCCGACCGCGGCGATGATCGTGAGCGCAAGCCTCCGGTGCAGGCCCCAGCGCTCCATCGCGGCGGCCATCAGGAAACCGCCGAGGAAGAGGAAGATGATCGGGTTCGAGTACGGGGCGGCGGTCTCTTCGATCGACCCTACGCCGAGGAGCGGGAACAGCGCGAGCGGGAGGAGCCCGGTGGCCGGGATCGGGATCGCCTCCGTGACCCAGAGGATCGCCATCGCCGCTCCGCAGGCCGCCGTTCGCCATGCGGCGGGCTCGAGGCCGGCGGGCTGCGGGAGCGCGAGGAGGCCGAGAAAGCCGATCGGGGCGAGGAGCAGGCCGACCCGGCCACGCCACGATCGCGCGACGTCGAACTGCGTCTTCGCGTCGCCGCGGTCCGTGGTATCACCACGCCTGTCGCTCAGGGCCGCCGCACCGGCTGGATGTCGACGGACAGCTCCACCCAGCCATCGACCTGGTAGTACTCTACGGCGAGCTCGTGGCGGCCGCCGGAGAGCGGCGCGGTGTCGACGCGCGACTCGTGCGGGTCCCAGGCGTCGATCGCGAGCCGGCCGTCCACCCAGACGCGGATCCCGTCGTCGCTGATCGCCTGGATGCGGTATTCGCCGGGTGGCAGCTCCACCGCGCCCTCCGCCCGCAGGGCCCACCGCTCCGCCGGAATCCCTTCGATCCGCGGCCGGTACCAGAGCCAGGCCAGCCGATCGACCTCCTGCTCGACCAGCGGATCGCCGCTCTGGAGCAGATCGCGGAACGCCTCCGGCCGGGAACGGGGGTCGGTAGCAGCGTCCCACGCGTGCGCGCGCAGCCGCCAATCGACCGGCGCGAAGAACCGTGTCCAGCCGAAGGCAACCGGCCGCCCGGCGGGAATCGAATCGCCGAACGGGGTCACGACGTCCTCGCCCGTGTACTCGAGGGCGATCGCCCAATCCCCGGCCGGTCCCGGGGGAGGGGTCACGGCCACGAAGCCCGGGACCTCGCCGGCCTCGGGCGCGATTCGAGCGCCGCCGCGCGACGCGATCAGCCGCCAGCGGCCCGGCGGTCCCATGACCCGAAGCTCGAGCGGGCTCGCCTCCGGATCCCCCGCGGGCCAGAGCTTCGGGGACCGGTAGTCGTAGGGTCCCCACTCGTCGACCACGATCCATTCGCGCCCCCGCCTGCCGCCCGCCGGGATGGTGGGGTCGATCCCCCCGGGCAGCGGATCCGGGGCGAGCGAGTCCACCGCCGCGGCCCCCCCGGCCCCGTCTGGCTCGTCCGCGGTGGAGATCGGCACCGAATCGGACGCGCCGGCCCACACGGCGAGCGTGTCGACGTCGGCGAACGCGTTGCCCTCGATCTCGAGGTTCCGCGTGTCGGCGACGCGCAGTGCCACCCGGTGGCCGGAGAACGCGTTGTCGTGGATCCGGAAACCACGGCTCGCGGTGTCGCGATGCCGGGGATAGCCCCAGTCCGACGGCTCGATCGGGTCTCCCCAGAGTCGGATCGCGGTCGAGTCTCCAGCGAAGACGTTGTGCGCGATCTCGTTGTCCTGCCCGTGCTCGATCGCAATTCCCACGCGATTGCCACCGAATCGGTTCCCGAGGACGCGCGATCCCCAGCTGTAGCCGCCCCACATCCCGTAGTCGCTCTCCTGGGCCACGTTCGCCGCGAAGACGTTGCTGCTGAACGTGGCCTCGATCGCGTTGTTCGAGGCGAAGCTGAAGTCGTTCCCGAAGAACAGGTTGTCGTTCACGCCTCCCTGGCCAGTATTCATCGTCGTCTGGCCGGCCCATACGAAGAGCCCGTCGCCCGAGTGCGTGGCCGAGTTGTACGCCACGATGTTTCGCATGCTCTGCTCGTACAGCAGGATCGCGGCGGAGTCCTGCCCCCGGTTGTAGAAGCCGTGGCTGTATCCGCGGATCGCGAAGTCCACGCGATTGTGCATGATCGTGTCGTCGCTGGAGCGGTAGAGGCCGATCCCGATGCCGGAGAGCCACGAGAGCGTGTTGTTCCAGATCCTGAGTCCGCGCGAGCGGGTGACCATGAGCCCGTTCTGGCCCTGGACCACACGATTGTCGACGACCTCTCCACCCTCCACGCTCGCGAGGTAGATCCCGGCGCCGTAGCGGAGCCACTCGTCGGAGTCGTTCTGGTGGTAGCTCTGCCAGTCCACCAGGCTCTCCCCCTCGATCCCGCTCTCCAGGCGCTGACGCCAGTTGTGGCTGAAGTCGTTGCCCTCGAGGCGCAGGCCGCGCGTGCCGCGCGCCAGGAGCCCCACCTTGTAGCCGCGGGCGGTCGCGCCCCGCACGGTCACGCCCGCGCCGCCCTCGACTCGGATCGCCACGCCGGCGAACGAATCGGGCGGCGTGCCGGGAGCGGCGCCGCGCAATACCGCCCCGGTCAAGTCGACGACGATCGAGTCGCCGCGGATCGTGATGGCCGCGGCCGCGGTGTCGGCGGGGGCCGGAAGGGAGTACACGCCGGGTCGCACCCGGACCGTGCGGTCGATCGTCATCCCCAGCTTGAGCTCGACCGTACGCGCGTCCTGGGCGCGAACCGTCCCCGCGAGGACGAGGACAGCGAGGCAGGGCAACGCCAGCCGCGGTATCCCAGAAAGCGAACGTCCGACATGCTCGAGCAAGGAGAGTCTCCCGGAAGATTTTCCCCGGCTACCCGAACACCTACGATAGGAAGGCACTCGCCGGCGAATCAAGCGATCGAAAAGCCGTACCGGCAGAACCGGGAAACGCCCGACATACAAACTCGATCGTGCATTCTAGAATAGGGCTTGGAGACTCGCGGCTCCCGGGATACCAGGGCCGGCGCCCGCGAGGCGGCTCGACGGCCGAAGCCGGCTCGATGCAAATAGGTCGACGCGGATACTCGCGTCGAGGAGGAGTCAGATGGCAGTCCCGATGAAGGCCAATCCGTGGGGACTCCGCAGGTTCGAGTTGTTCCCGGGGATCGATAGCATCCGCCGCGAGATGGACACGCTGTTCGGTTCGCTGCCGCGGCCCTTCCCGACCTTCGGTATGACGGAGCGCGAGGGCTGGCTGCCTTCGCTGGATGTCTACAAGAAGGACGGAGAGATGGTGATCCGGCTCGACCTCCCCGGCATCGAGAAGAAGGACGTCAAGGTGAAGGTCCTGGACGATGTCCTGATGATCGAGGGGGAGCGGAAGCTCGAGAAGAAGATCGAGGAGGAGAACTATCTCTGCCGGGAGGCGTTCTACGGTACGTTCACGCGTCGTATCGCCCTGCCGAATCCGGTGGAGCAGTACGAGGTCAAGGCGACCTTCGAGAACGGGGTGCTCGAGATCCACGTTCCGGTCAAGGTCGAGGCCGAGACGCCGAAGGAGATCCCGGTCCACTGAACCCGAGCTCCACTGGCTTCCCGCGCGGCGCGGGCGCTCCGGCGTCCGCGCCGTCGCGCATGGGGGGCCGCGGCCGCTTGCGGGCCGGATTTTTCACCACACCCCCGGCCGGGTAATGCCCTACAGATCCGCCTGGTTACCCGGGATAAGCTGGGTCCAAGCGCGAATCCCCATCTAGGGTTCGGCTGCCTTTCCCCGAGCCCTCCCCGAACGATCCGCTCCGAGAGAGGTGGCGCCATGATCATCCCTGATTCCTATCCGTGGGAGCTCGGCGAGACGCTCGGCGAGCACCTCGAGCGTCGCGGGATTTCGCGTCGCGAATTTCTCGGCTTCTGCAGCCGCTTGGGGGTGATGCTCGGCCTCGGCAGCTTGATGGGACCCAGCATCATGGAAGCTCTGGCCCAGCAGCGGCGGCCCAGCGCCATCTGGCTCTCGCTGCAGGAATGCACCGGCTGCACCGAGTCCGTGCTGCGTACCGCGGATCCCACGATCGGCGATCTCGTCCTCGACCTCATCTCGCTCGACTTCCAGGAGAACCTGATGGCCGCCGCGGGCCACGCGGCCGAGGCCGCGCTCCACGACGCGATGGAGGCGAATCGCGGCAGCTACATCCTGCTCGTGACGGGTGGCGTGTCGCTGGCCGAGGGGGGGATCCACACGATGATCGCCGGAAGGCCCGCCGTCGAGATCCTGCGGGAGGCCGCCGAGGGGGCGGCGCATGTGGTCGCGATCGGGGCCTGCGCGCACTGGGGCAACATCCAGGCCTCCAATCCCAACCCCACCGAAGCCGTCGGCGTGGGTCACATCGTCACCGGCAAGCCGGTGGTCAACATCGCCGGATGTCCCCCGATCGGGGACGTGGTCACGGCAACCGTGGCGCACATCCTCACGTTCGGCCGCGTTCCCGAGCTGGATGCCGATGGGCGCCCGCTGTTCGCGTACGGCGTGCGGATCCACGACAACTGCCCCAAGCGGGCCAACTACGACGCCGGCCAGTTCGTCGAGGCCTTCGACGACGAGGCGGCTCGCAAGGGATGGTGCCTCTACAAAGTCGGATGCAAGGGCCCGGTGACGTTCTCGCCGTGCCCGATCATCCAGTGGAACGATCGCACCGACTGGCCCATCGGGGCGGGGCACCCGTGCATCGGCTGCACCGAGCGCCACTTCTGGGACACGATGACTCCGTTCTACGGGCGGCTCCCCGGGATCGCCGGCTTCGGCATCGAGAGCACGGCGGACGTGGTCGGCGCCGCTCTGGCGGTGGGAGCGGCGGCCGGCGTGGCCGCCCATGCGGTCGTCACCGGCGTCCAGCGCGCCAGGCACAAGCCCGACGAGATCGAAAAGGAGGAGGTGTAGCATGGCGCGGACGAAGCTCGTCGTCGACCCGATCACCCGCATCGAGGGGCACTTGCGGATCGAGGTCCAGCAGGAGAACGGGCGCATCGCCGAGTCCTGGGCGTCGGCCACTCAGTTCCGCGGGATCGAGATCATCATGCAGGGCCGTGACCCACGCGACGCCTGGGCGTTCACCCAGCGGATCTGCGGCGTGTGCACGGTGGTTCACGCGCTGGCGTCCTTGCGGGCCGTGGAAGACGCTCTCGATATCCGGGTGCCCCCGAACGGGGTGCTGATCCGAAACCTCGTGCACGGCATGCAGACCGTGCAGGACCACGTGATCCACTTCTACCACCTCCACGCCCTCGACTGGGTGGACGTGGTCAGCGCGCTGAGCGCCGATCCGGCCGGCACGGCGACGATCGCGCGATCGATCTCGCCCTGGCCCAACAACTCGGAGACGTATTTCCGCGAAGTTCAGGATCGGGTGAAGAAGTTCGTCGACAGCGGCCAGCTCGGGATCTTCACCAACGGCTACTGGGGCCACCCCGCGTACAAGCTGCCGGCGGAAGTGAACCTGCTCGCGGTGGCGCACTACCTCGACGCGCTCGATTGGCAACGGGACGTAATCCGTCTCCACGCGATCTTCGGGGGGAAGAACCCGCATCCCAACTTCCTGGTCGGGGGGATGGCCTCGGCCATCAACCTGGACGATGCGCAGACGATCAACGCGGAGTCGATCACCAAGATCCGCGACATGATCCGGCGCGCGCGCGTCTACGTGGAGCAGGTCTACTGGCCGGACCTGATCGCGATCGCGGGCTTCTACAAGGACTGGGCGGCGATCGGAGGTGGAGTTCCCAACTACTTCGCCGTCGGAGAGTACCCCGAGACCGACATCCGGGATCTGGGATCTCTCTACCTCCCGCAGGGGATCATCCTCGATCGCAACCTCAACGAGGTCGTCCCCTACGACGAATCGAAGGTCCGCGAGTACGTGACCCACTCCTGGTACGAGTACGCCGGCGGACAGGATGTCGGTCTACACCCGTACGAGGGGGAGACGACGCCGCGCTACATCGGCCCCGATCCACCCTGGGAATATCTCCAGGACAGCGAGCGCTACACCTGGATGAAGGCCCCGCGCTACGACGGCAAACCGATGGAGGTGGGTCCCCTGGCGCGGATGCTCGTCGCGTACGCATCAGGTCACGAAGACGTGCGCGGGCTCGTCGGGGACGCACTGGGGCGGCTCCAGGTGGGACCCGAGGCGCTGTTCTCCACGCTCGGCCGCACCGCGGCACGCGGCATCGAAACGGTGCTCATCGCGCGGCGGCTCGAGACATGGCTCGACATGCTCGTAGATCGGATCCGATCCGGCGACGTGTCGACGTTCAACGGCGAAAAGTGGGATCCGTCGACCTGGCCGGAATCGGCGCAGGGGTACGGGTTCTGCGATGCCGCCCGCGGCTCGCTCGGCCATTGGGTCCAGATCCAGGGCGGGAAGATCACGCGCTACCAGTGCGTGGTTCCGAGCACCTGGAACTGCTCGCCTCGCGATCCCGAGGGACAGCGCGGCCCGTACGAAGAGGCGCTGGTCTCCAACCATCCGCTGGTCGATCCCGAACGCCCGATCGAGATCCTGCGGACCATCCACTCCTTCGACCCCTGCATCGCGTGCGGGGTGCACGTCCTCGACGCGGAGGGGAGGCAAGTGAGCGAGGTCACGGTCCAATGACCCCGGTGAGCGGGCAGCGCGCGGGGGCCCCGCCGGTGCGCATGGGGCCGCGGCCGGGGACGTCTTCTCCCGGGAACTACCGCTGGGTGTACCTGTGGCACTGGCCGATCCGCGCAATGCACTGGGCGGCCGCGGCTTCGATCCTCGTCCTGGTCGTTACCGGCTTCTACATCGGCAGGCCCTACTTCATGGTCAGCGGCGGAACAACCGGGACGCCGTACCTCATGGGGTGGATGCGGTTCCTTCACTTCCTGGCCGCGGGCGTTCTCGTGGCCACGGGAATCGTGCGCGTCTACTGGCTCTTCGCCGGCAACCGCTTCGAGCGGTGGCGGGCGTTGTTCCCGGTTAGAAGGAAGGACTGGGTGAACCTGGCGAAGACCGCGCGCGCGTACCTGTTCATCCGTCCTCGGGAAAAGCCCGAGTACCTGGGGCACAATCCCCTCCAGCAGATCTCGTACACCGTCATCTACGCGGTGACCCTGATCATGGTGATCACGGGCTTCGCGATGTACGGGCAGTCGAATCCGGGCGGCCTGTTTCACACGTGGTTCGGCTGGGTGACGGGAGTCTTCGGCGGCGTCCAGTCGACGCGGCTGATCCACCACCTGCTGACATGGGTCTTCATCATCTTCGTTCCGGTCCACGTCTACCTGGCGCTGCGGGTCGATCTGCTCGAGCGGACGGGCACCATCTCATCGATCATCAGCGGGGGGCGCTTTCGCCCGGCCAACGTGAAGTACGAAGACGATCGGCCTGAGGAATGAGCCTCGTTCCGGTCCCCGGTCGACCCCTGCTCGTCGTCGGCGTGGGCAACTCGCTCATGACCGACGATGGAATCGGGATCGCGGCTCTGGACCGGCTCCGCGACGGGTGGGAGCTCGATTCAGAGATCGAGCTCGTGGACTGTCCTTGGCCCCTCACGCTGCTGCCCGAGGTCGAGGCGTCCTCGGGGCTGCTCCTGATCGACGCGATCGACGGCAGGCGAGCGCCCGGAACGGTGATCGAGCTCGAAGGCGATGAAATTCCGCGCTACCTCGAGACGATGCTCTCTCCCCATCAGGTGGGGGTGCGGGAGCTCCTGGCGCTCTGCTCCCTCAGGGGCTGCCTTCCCACACGGACGGTAGCGCTGGGGATCCAGCCCGCGGTCATCGAGCTCGGGACGGAGCTCTCCCCGATCGTCGAGCGGTCCCTCGACGCGCTGCTCCTGCGCGTGGTCCGACGGCTTGCCGGGTGGGGATACGCGGCGTTCGAGCGCGGGGAGGCCTCGGTCGAATGCACGAGATGAGCGTCGCCCTCGAGGTGTGTCGTCTCGCCGAAGAGCAGGTCGGCGTAGAGGGACTGCCACGCGTGGTCGGCATGGGCCTCGAGGTCGGTCACCGTTCCGGCGTCATGGCCGACAACCTCGCGTTCTGCCTCGACACGCTCCTGACCCATCCGCCGTTCCGCGCGGCGCGGTCGGTCATCCGGAGGACGGATGGGTCGGCACTCCGGCTCGAATGGCTCGAGCTCGACGACCCCGAGACCGAGTACGCCAACACTCCATAGAAAGGAAGCCGCGCATGCCTGTACGCACGATCGAGGTCAAGAAGAACATCCTGGAGCGGAACGATCGTCTGGCCGAGGAGGTCCGGGGCCGCTTTCAGGACGCGGGCGTGACGGCGTTCAATCTGATCTCGTCCCCGGGGTCGGGGAAGACCACGCTCCTCGAACGCACGCTGCAGGAGCTCGACGGAGAGATCCCGATCGCCGTCATCACCGGAGATCCCAGGACGCTCAACGACGCCGAGCGCCTGGCTCGCTGGACCAACCGGGTAGTACCAGCGGTAGTCGCCGGCGAGGGGGGCTGTCATCTCGACGCGGCCCAGATCACCGCGGCGCTCGACGCGATCGATCTCGACGAGGTGCGGCTCGTGTTCATCGAGAACGTCGGAAACCTGGTCTGCCCGGCGGAGTTCGATCTCGGCGAGGAAGCGAAGATCGTCGTCTTCTCGGTGACCGAGGGGGAAGACAAGCCTCTCAAGTATCCGCTCGCGTTCCGCGAGGCACGCTACGCGATCCTGAACAAGATCGACCTCCTGCCCTACCTCGATTTCGACCTGCCGCTGGCGATCGCCAACCTCGGATCGGTGAATCCCGAGCTCACGGTCTTCTTGACCGCAGCCCGGACAGGAGACGGGCTCGAGCCGTGGTTCCGGTTCCTGCGCGAACGGACTGGCGCTCTGGTGGCGTGATGGCGCCGACGGCTTCCCCTCTCGCTTTCCGCCATGGCCCGGCGACGGAACGAACCATCAGCGGCGCCCGGGTAGCGATCACCGGCGTGGCCCAGGGGGTCGGCTTCCGTCCGTTCGTCCACCGGCTCGCGTTGCGCAACGGGCTCGCTGGCTGGGTCCGGAACGAGGCGGGTGGCGTCGAGATCGCGGTCGAAGGGAATGCCGACGCCATCGACGCGTTCGTCATCGCGCTCGAGGCCGAGGCCCCGCCTCTCGCGCGGCTCGACACGGTGCGGGTCGAGCCCGTGCCCCCCACCGGCCTGGTCGAGTTCACGATCGCTGTGAGCGCGGACGACCCGAACCGCCGCCAGCCGGTTTCCCCCGACGTCGCCCTGTGCGCCGCCTGTGCGTCCGAGCTCGACGATCCCGCGGACCGCCGGTACCGCTATCCATTCACGACGTGCACCGATTGCGGTCCGCGCTTCACGATCATCGAGGCGATGCCGTACGACCGCGAGCGGACCAGCATGCGCCCGTTCCCTCAGTGCCCATCCTGTCGGGCCGAGTATGAGGACCCAGCGGGTCGCCGGTACCGGTCCGAGACCAACTCGTGCGGCACCTGTGGACCGAGACTGTGGATTGCGGGAGAGGACGCGGACACCCCCGTCGGGGGCCGCGACTACGAACGCGCGATCGTCGCGGCCGCGGACGCGTTGACCGCGGGCCGGATCGTGGCGATCCGCGGATTGGGCGGGTTCCATCTGGCCGTCGATGCGACGGACGAGGAAGCGGTGCGAACTCTCCGCTGGAGGAAGGGCCGGGAGGCCAAGCCGCTGGCCGTCATGGTCCGGGGACTCGAGGAGGCCAGGCGCCTGGCGGAAGTCGGGGCCGTCGAGGAGGGCCTCCTTAGGTCGCGCGAGCGGCCGATCGTCCTCCTTCGCCAGCGCCCCGACGCGGGGCTGGCGCCCTCGGTCGCGCCGGGACTCGACACGATCGGCGTGATGACCGCCTATACGCCGCTCCATCACCGCCTCCTCGAGCGCGTCCAGCGGCCGCTCGTCATGACGAGCGGCAACGCGAGCGACGAGCCGATCGCGATCGCGAATGGCGACGCCCTCGAGCGCCTCGGAACGATCGCCGATCTGTTTCTCCTCCATGATCGGGAGATCGTCTCGCGCTACGACGACTCCGTGGTCCGGGTGGTCGGGGACGCGACGGTTTTCCTGCGCCGCGCGCGCGGCTACGCGCCGCTGCCGCTGGAGCTGCCGGTTCCCGCGCCCGTGCCACTCGTGGCCGTAGGCCCGCACCTCAAGAACACGTTCACCCTGGCCCACGAGACCGCCGCGTACGTGAGCCAGCACGTCGGGGACCTGGAGAACCTGGAGACCCTGGCGCATTTCGAGGATTCGCTGGAGCGGTTCCAGCGCCTCTTCCGTATCCACCCGCAGGCCGTCGCCTGCGACCTCCACCCCGGGTACCTCTCGACGGCCGTCGCCGCCGAGCTCGGGATCGAGCCCGTCATCCAGGTGCAGCATCACCATGCCCACGTGGCCGCCGTGGCTTCCGAGCATGGCATCCGCGATCGGGTCATCGGGCTCGCGTTCGACGGTACCGGCTACGGGGAGGACGGCTGCGTGTGGGGCGCCGAGGTTCTGGTCGCGGATCTCCGCGGATACGAGCGCGTCGGCCAGCTGCGCTATGCACCTCTGCCGGGCGGCGAGCTGGCCGTCCGGCGCCCGTGGCGGGTGGCGCTCGGCTACCTCACGCTCGAGCCGAGTGCCGCTCCTGCGTTCGCCGCCGCTTTCGATGACGTGCCAGCGGCGGAGGTCGAAGTCGCTCGGCGACAGATCGAGGTCGGGCTGAACGCCCCGCTGGCGTCTTCGATGGGCCGGCTGTTCGATGCCGCGGCGGCGGTCCTGGGGATCCGCCGCGTGGCGCGGTACGAAGGCCAGGCGCCGATGGAGCTGGAGGCGCTGGCCGGACGGCGGGCCGCCGTCCCGCTGCCCTTCCCGCTCGTCGATGCCGGTCCGGCTCGCTGGACCTTCGATCCGATCCCCCTTCTCGTCGCGCTCGGCGAGGGCGTGCAGGGGGGCCGGGGAGTCGAAGATCTGGCCGCCAGCTTCCACGAGAGCGTGGCCCTCGCAGCGGTGGAGCTCGCCCGGCGGGCAGCCGAGGCCACGGGACTCCGTCGCGTGGCGCTCGGCGGTGGAGTCTTCCAGAACGCGCGGTTGCTGTGGGCGGTGCGTCAGGGGCTCGAAGCCGCCGGGCTCGAACCCCTCCTGGCCCGGCGTCTGGGGCCCAACGACGGCGCGATCAGCTACGGCCAGGCCGCGATCGCCGCCAGCGTCCTTCAGGGAGGTTGAAATCATGTGCCTCGGAGTGCCCGGCAAGGTCGTCTCGGTCGATGGCCAGGTGGCGCTGGTCGACTTCTTCGGCGTACGGCGCGAAACCCGGCTCGACGTGATCGACGAGGCCGTGGGCCCCGGAGACTACGTCCTCAACCACGTGGGCTTCGCGATCCGCAAGATCCCCGCGGGTGACATTCAGGAGACGCTATCGCTCTACGAGATCCTGCTGCGCGAGGCCGGGGGAGACATGATGGCCGACGACGTGCGGGGCGAGATCGAGGCCTCGCGGGATGCAGCGCCGGAGGAGGCCGCGCGTGCCTGAGACGCTGGCCCGGGACGACGTCTACGAGCTCAAGTTCCGCGACCCCGTCAAGGCGCGCGCGCTGACGGCGGCGATCGAGCGCGTGCTGGACGAGATCGGCCGCGACCGGGTCTCGGTCATGCACGTCTGCGGAAGCCACGAGCAGTCGATCGCGAAGTTCGGCCTGCGCTCGGCCCTGCCCAGGCGGCTCTCGGTCATCATGGGTCCCGGCTGCCCGGTCTGCGTGACCGACATGCCTGAGGTGGACGAGGCGGTGGCTCTGGCCCTGGACGGCAAGATCGTGGCCACCTACGGGGACATGCTGAAGGTCCCGGGTACGGCGATGTCGCTGGCCGAGGCCGAGGCGCAGGGAGGCCGGGTCGAGGTCGTCTACAGCGCCTCGCAGGCGATCGACCTCGCGCGTGGCACCGACGAGGAAGTCGTGTTCTTCGCCAGCGGGTTCGAGACGACCGCGGTTGCGACGGCCGCCGTGGTCCTCCAAGAGGACATGCCGGCGAACTTCTCGGTCCTGTCCGCTCACAAGTACATACCCCCCGTCATGGAGATCGTGGCCGAGATGCCCGGCACGAACGTCGAGGGCTTCCTGGCGGCCGGACACGCGGCGACGATCACCGGCTCGGCGATCTTCGAGCGGTTCGTGGAGCGGCACGGCATCCCGGTGGTAGTGGCGGGCTTCGAACCGCTCGACATCCTGGCCGGTCTGCTCAAGCTCGTCGAGCTGATCCGGGACGGATCCGCCGAGGTGGCGAACACGTTCCCGCGCTGCGTGACCGCCGAGGGGAACCGGGTGGCCCAGGAACGGCTGTGGCGGGTGTTCCGAGCCACGGGGGGCAACTGGCGCGGGATCGCCCACGTCCCCAACGGAAACCTGCGCCTGCGCGATGAGTTCGCGGAGCTGGACGCCCGCCTGCGGTTCGACATCGACCTCAAGCCGCTCTGGGGCCACGCGCCCCACAAGCTCCTTCAGAGCTGCATCTGCGGCGACATCATGGCCGGGGTCGCGGCGCCGTCGGATTGCGACCTGTTCGGGAACGAGTGCCTCCCGGGCAACCCGGTGGGTGCGTGCATGGTGAGCAACGAGGGGACGTGCAAGATCTGGCATCAGTATGGAGGACATCCGGAGCTATGACCCCGACGACGACCGGGACCCCACGGGTGGCAGCGGCGCCCCGCCGGCCCCAGGAGCGGATCGTGACCTTGATGCACGGCGCCGGTGGGCGCGCGATGCGCGCGCTGGTCGAGGATACGCTTGCCGTCGGATACCCGATCGGCGTCGTCGAAGCCGTGGGGCTCGAGGCGATGGACGACGGCGCCGCGATCCCCATCGGCGACGAGTGGCTCGTCGTGACCACCGACTCCCACGTCGTTCATCCCTGGGAGTTCCCCGGCGGCGACATCGGGCGGCTGTCGATCTCGGGAACGGTCAACGACCTCGCGATGATGGGCGCGACCGAGCCGCTCGGCCTGACCAGCGCGGTCGTGCTCGAGGAGGGGTTCTCGCTCGCCGACCTCGAGCGTGTGCAGGCCTCGATGGCGGCGGCGTGCCGGGAGGCCGGAGTCACGGTCGTGACCGGGGACACGAAGGTCATGGGGCGCGGCGAGCTCGACGGCATCATCATCAACACGACCGGCGTGGCGCTCGTGCGCAGGGTCGTGCGCGACTGCGGCCTCGCCCCGGGGGACCGGATCCTCATGACCGGCACGATCGGGGACCACGGCATCGCGTTGATGGCCGCGCGACACGGGCTCGCGTTCGACGAAGGCCTCAGCTCGGACGTGGCGCCGATCAACGGGCTCGTCCGGCTGGCGCTCGAGGTTGCCCCGGGTGCGGTCCGGGCGATGAAGGACCCCACGCGCGGCGGCGTGGCCAGCGCGCTCCACGAGATGGCGGAGAAGAGCGGAGTGGGGATCATGGTCGAGGCCGACCGCATGCCGGTGTCGCCCGCGGTCCGCTCGGCGGCCGAGATCCTGGGGCTCGATCCGTTTCACATCGCGAACGAGGGCAAGGCGATCCTGGGAGTCGCGCCCGAAGCCGCCGATGCCGTGCTCGAAGCGCTGCGCACCCATCCGCGGGGGGTCGACGCTGCGATCGTCGGCGAATGCATCGCTCGGCAGGTCGGTCGTGTGATCCTCGATACGGGATTCGGCCGCCGGCTCGTGACCGAGCCCGAGGGCGAGCCGCTCCCGCGCATATGCTGATGATTCGGCGGCCGCTGCGGGTGGCGCTCCTCTGCTCGCGCCGCGCCCCGGGCCTCGAGCGGCTGCTGGAAGCCGGCCGGGAGCCCGCTGCGGAGTACGAGCTCGTGGCCGCAGTCACGAGCACGGCCGACTGCGAGGTTCTGCCGGCGCTTTCCGCAGCCGGGGTGCCGGGGATCGTGCACGACGCGCGTCTCTTCCACCGGGCGTGCGGCGCTCGCCTCTCCTCGCGTGCGACTCGCCGCGCATACGATCGGAGAACCGTGGCGATCCTGTCGGAGCACCGTCCCGAGCTCGTCGTTCTCTCGTCGTATATTCTGGTGCTCACCGAGCCGATGCTCACGGCGTACGCGGACTGCATCGTCAACGTGCACGACAGCGACATGAGCGTCCTGGGGTCCGATGGAAAGCCGCGCTGGAGAGGTCTCAGGTCCACGCGGGACGCGATCGCCGACGGCGCGCGGGAAACCCGGTCGACCCTCCATCTCGTCACCGAGGAGGTCGACACGGGGCCTGCCCTGGTCCGATCCGGCCCGTTTCCGGTGCATCCGATGATGGAGGACGCCCGTCGCTGGGGCGCGGAGGACATCGTCAGCGCCTACGCGTACGCGCAGCGGGAGTGGATGATGCGCGCCGCATGGGGAGACCTGCTCGATCGCGCGGCGCGGATGTTCGCGCGGGGCGAGATCGGCGCGATGCGGCCGGCTCCCCCGGGTTTCCCCGCCGGTCTCGGCGCGAACCTCACCGGGGTGGAGGTCTGACGATGGAGCACATCCGGGTGGAACGGGACGGTGCGGTCGGGATCCTGGTCATCGACAGGCGCGAGCGGTTCAACTCGATGGACGCGCGGACGGCGCGGGATTTCCGCAAGGCGGGTCTCCAGCTCGCGCGCGACGAGACCGTGCGCTGCGTGGTCGTTCGCGGCGCGGGAGGCGTGTTCTGCAGCGGCGCCGACCTGAAGTACGTGCGCGACCGCGGCGCGGCCGAGGACGCCGGATACCTGCTGCCGGCCGGCGCCCAGCCCGAGCGGGGCTACGGCGAGGCGTTCAAGGGGATTCTCGAGTACCTGCACGCGGCGATCAGCGAGATCAAGCGCGCCCCCAAGCCGTTCCTGGCCGCGGTCGAGGGCGTGGCCGCGGCAGGCGGCTTCGGGATCGCGATGGCGTGCGATCTCGTGTACGCCGCCGAGAGCGCGCGCTTCGAGTGGGCCTATCACAAGACCGGCCTGACCGGCGCCGAGAGCTCCACGTTCTTTCTGCCGCGGCTGGTCGGGCTCCGGCGAGCTCTCGAGATCGTTCTGCTGAATCCCCGGATGACGGCCGAGGAGGCCCGCGCCGCGGGGCTCGTCACGGGCGTGTTCCCCGACGCGACGTTCGAGGACGACGTGATGGCGGTCGCGCGTCGTCTGGCCGCGGGGCCGACCCGCGCGTACGGGATCGCGAAGAGCCTGGTGCACGCGGCGGACGGCGTGGAAGGGCTCGACGTCCACCTCGATGCCGAGCTGGCCCAGCTCGCGCGGATCGCCGACGGGGACGATTTCGCGGAGGGCCTGTCGGCGTTCTTCGAGAAGCGCGAGCCCGACTTCGAAGGCGTGAGCCCCCGCCCGTGATCGGCGTCCTTGCCGCCGCGCTCGTCGGCCTCCTGGCGGGCGGGATCCACGTGTTCGCGGGCGCCGATCACCTGGCCGCGGTGGCGCCGCTGGCCGCCCGCGGCCGGGGCGTTGCCTGGCGCGCCGGTTTCCGCTGGGGGCTGGGTCACGCGGCGGGGGTGACGATCGTCGGGGCCGTCGCGATCGCCCTGGAGGACTCGCTCCCGGTGGAGGCGCTGACGTCCTGGAGCGAGCGGTTCGTCGGCGTGATCCTGATCGGGATCGGCGTCTGGGCGGGAACGCGGGCGCTGGCGGCCTTGCGGAACGACCGGGAAACCGCCGACCACGTGCACGACCACGCACAGGGCCACGGTGAGGCTCCTCACGGACACGGCCATCGCCATCTGCACGACGCCCGCGCGGCCCTCGCCGTGGGGATCGTCCACGGCACGGCCGGTGGGAGCCACATCCTGGGCATTCTGCCGGCCCTCGCCCTCCCCACGCGTGCCGCGGCCGGCGCGTACCTGTCGGCGTTCGGCGTCGGGACGATCGCGGCGATGACTCTGTTCGCCTCGGCGGTGGGCCTGGCCGGGCGTGGGGCGACACGCGGCGGACGGCGCGTCTACGCGAGCCTGGTCGGAGCGTGCGCGGCCGGGTCGATCGCCGTCGGCGTGTGGTGGCTGGCCGTCGCCTCCTAGCCGGGGCAGAACCAGGGTTGCGGAGGGATCCGCATTTCCGTACCGTGAAGAGCGAGAGGTCGCCCGCGGAGGGAATTCCCCCTACAGGAGTTCCGCCTCCCTCCTGACAGACGGGCACTGGGGGCGGGTACTACACTGGTTTGGGTGCCCTCCGGCAAGAGGGGGGGTAAACGGATTCATGCGGGGGTTATGGCGATGACCGAACTCAAGTCTGTCGGCATGCACGCCCCCCGGGCGGGACGACTCGGCTCGGCGGGCATCTTGATGGGTGGCCTCGGCCTGCTCCTTCTTTCCGCCTGCACGGATGAGACGGTCATCGAGGTCGAGCGGCCCTTCTTCGACGAGCCGCCGGCCGCGGCGGGGGGAGCCCTGGGCTTCGACGAAGCCTCGGTGAATCTCACCGTGTGCGGGAACTGCCACGTCGGCCAGCAGAGCGGGTGGGAGCCGACCGATCACGCGGATGCGTTCGACGTCCTCGGCGCGAGTCCCGCCGAGTCCTGCACGGAATGCCATGCCGTCACCGAGCGAGGCAACGCTTCCGAGGGACAGATCGCGTTCGCTTCGACCCACGACCCGCGCTATCAGGACGTGCAGTGCGAGAGCTGCCACGGCCCCGGGGCCACGCACGTCTCGAACCCCGACGTGGACGGCTCGCACCCGCTCGCGTCGATCGCGGTGCCGGTCGAAGACGTCGACGGGGCCCTCAATGGCTGCGCGGAGTGCCACGGTGGCTCGCATCAGCCGATCGCCGAGCAGTGGGCGCTCTCGCCGCACGCCGAGGCGGTCGCGTCTCCCGCCGGGCGGCCGGAGTGCCAGCAGTGCCATCGGGGACAGCAGATTCTGGAGGCGTGGGGCGAGGAGGCGGATTACCTCGAAAAGGACGACGCGGAGCATCAGGGGATCGTGTGCGTGGTGTGCCACGATCCGCACGGCGCGACGCACCCGGGTCAGCTCCGCTTCCCGGTCGAGACGCCCGCGCTCGAGCAGAACCTGTGCGCGCGGTGCCACAACCGGCGGGCGCTGCCCGACCCGGAGTCGACGCGGGGTCCGCACGCGCCTCAGGCGCCTTTGCTCATCGGGGACGCCGGCTGGTTCCCACCCGGGTCCAACATCGATCCCGGCCAGATCCTGGGTACCCACGGCACCGACCGCAACCCGCGGCTCTGCGCCACCTGTCACCTGCCGAAGTTCCAGATCACCGATGCGTTGAGACCCGGGAGCACGATCGAGTCGACGAGCCATTTCTTCGGTCCGATCCCGTGTGTCGACGCCCAGGGTCAGCCTCTTCCCTTCAGCGAGGAGTGCGATCTGGCTCCGCCCGCCCGATCGTACAAGGCATGCACAGGCGGCGCCTGCCACGCCACCGAGCAGGTCGCGTTCTCGGCCCTCACCGCGGCCACGACGCGGATCCAGCGCGCGGCTGACGATCTGCTTGAACTGCTCGAGCAGGTCGATCCGAACCTGGGCTCGGCCGGGGGAGAGATCAGCTCGGGCGATCCGTTCACGGTGGCGGACGGGGCCCTGTTCAACCACCAGCTGGCGACCTTCGGGTCGCATTCGGGTCGGGGGTCGGCGGTCCACAACCCGTTCCTTGTCGAGGCGCTCCTCCTCGGGAGCATCGAGGCGGTCGAGGAGGAGTACGGCGTCTCCGCGAACCGTTCCGTGGACTGGAAAGCCGAGTTGCAGCGAGTCCTGACGAACGCGCGGGCCGCGCGCTAGAGCAGCGCGCGACAGCACGCTGAACCACCCCCCGCCCCCAACGCTCCGAGCAGGAGCCGGGGGCGGGGTTCGGTTTGACTCGGGCGGATCTCCCAGCGAGGTGCGCACCCGGATGAGAATCTCGGCCTTCCGGCTCGTCCTCTTCCTCATACACGCCATCGGCCTGCAGGCGGGCTTGCTCGTCCCGACCCTCGTCGCCGCTCAGGGAATGGTCGAGCCGGCGCAGAACGCCGTCGCCGGCGCGCAGGTCTACGGGGAGAGGGGTTGTGTGGGATGTCACGCCGTCCGCGGCCTGGGGGGGCGCGGGGGACCCGATCTGGCCCAGGTAGAAGGCCGCCACTCCCCCAACGAGCTGGCGGCCACGATGTGGAACCACATCCCGCGAATGGCGGCGAGCATGCGCGAGCGCGGGATGGCGCCGGCGCGGATCCTACCCCGCGACGCCGGGAACCTGTTCGCGTTCCTCTACACGCTCGATTACTTCGACCCGCCGGGTGATGCGAGCGAAGGGCGCGCGCTGTTCCTCGACAAGCAGTGCGTCATGTGCCATCAGGTGGGCGGTGTCGGTGGAGTGGTCGGCCCGAGCCTGGACTTCCTGGGAGGATACCGATCGCCGATCCCCGTCGCGGCGGCCATGTGGAACCATGGCCCCGCCATGGCCCGGGAGATGGCGGCGAGGGGCATCACCCGGCCCACGTTCACGGGTCGTCAGCTCCGCGACCTGATCGCCTACCTCGAGTCGACTGCGGGGGTCCCGGCGGACGAGTCGACGTACGTCCTCCCGGGTCGAGCGGCCGTGGGCCGGAGTCTGTTCACGTCCAAGGGCTGCGGCGGATGCCACGGTCCGCAGGGTCGGGGAGGAATCGGTCCCGCCCTCGCCGGGCGGGGCTCGCCGGGAGGACTGATCGACTTCGCAGCCGCGATGTGGAACAAGGCCCCTGCGATGACGCGCGAGATGAGCGCCCGCGGCGTCACGATTCCCGACCTCAACGCCTCCGAGATGGCCGATATCGTGGCCTACCTGTACGCGACGGGCTACTTCTCGGGATCCGGAAGCCCGGACCGCGGTCGCCGGCTCCTAGGGGAGAAAGAGTGCAGCGGATGTCATCGCGTGGAAGGCGCCGCCCCGGCCCTGGATCCGGCGCGCTATGCGACCGGGACACAGGCCTTCGCGGCACTGTTCAATCACATCACGCTCCCCGAGATCGAGGACCGGGATTGGACGGTCCTGACGGGCGAAGACGTGGGCCATCTGGTGTCCTACCTTACGTCCTTCCCGCGATGAAGATCGCAGCCGTCCGCCGGGGAATGCCGGCCGTGCTGGCGCTGGCATGGGCGGTCGCCGCGACTCCGGACCGTCTAGCGGCCCAGGGACAGGTCCTCGAGCAACAGAACAGCTGCTTTCGCTGCCACCGGGTAATCGACGACCGACGGTTCTCGGACCCCGTTCGGGAATACGTGGGCGACATCCACTTCGAAAAGGGACTCGGCTGCGTGGTCTGCCACGGCGGCGACTCGACGATCCTCGATCGCCGTCGGGCGAAAGACCGCACCAGGGGATATCTCGGCACGCCGAGTCGAGAGGACATCCCCGAGCTCTGCGGCAGATGTCACTCCGACGCCCGGTTCATGAAGCGCTACAACCCTGCGCTGCGGATCGACCAGGTGGCGGAGTACGCCACCTCGGTTCACGGCCAGCGGCTGTTCGAGCTGGGTGACGACCATGTCGCGACGTGCACGAGCTGCCACACCGCGCATTCGATCCGGCCGCCCTCCGACCCCAATTCGAGCGTGCATCCGCTTCGTGTCGCGAACACCTGCGGCGAATGCCATGCGGACACCTCGTACATGTCCGGGTACGACATTCCCCACGACCAGCTGTCGGAGTATCGGTCGAGCATTCACTGGAAGGCGATGGACGAGGACGGGGACCTGTCCGCCCCCACCTGCAACGACTGTCATGGGAACCATGGGGCCGCCCCGCCCGAGGTGGAGTGGATCGGAAGCGTCTGCGGGCAGTGCCATGCCGTACAGCAGGGGTTGTTCGAGGTCAGCTCCCATCCGGCCGCGTTCATGCAACTCGGCAAGCCCGGCTGCGTGGGGTGCCATGACAATCACGGCATACACGAGACCAGCGACGAGATGCTCGGCGAGGGAAGCGAATCGGTCTGCATCGAGTGCCACCAGCCCGACGAGCCCGAGGGTCAGGCGGCGGCTGGGATGCGCGCGATGATCGAACGGCTGAAGATCGAACGGGCGCGTTCGGACTCTCTGCTCGGCCTAGCCGAGGGGGCGGGGCTGGAAGTCAGCCAGGCGCGGTTCGAGCTCGAGGACGCCACGAACGCGATCGTCCTGGCCAGAGCCAGCACGCACAGCGCGAACGTGGATTCCGTGAAGGCCAGAGTAGAGGCGGGCCTCGAGATCACGTCCACGGCCTGGCAGCGCGGGAAGGGGGCCTTCCGCGATCTACGCATTCGGAGGATCGGCCTGGCTGTGTCCTCGCTCATCATCCTGGTGCTGATCGCGGGAATCATCGTAAAGATACGGAACTACGAGAGCAGGAACGCACCCGCGCCGCGCGCGGACGAAACCCGTGGAGGGAGCCGGCATGGCTGAGGAGACACGTGCGAGCGGAACGGATCGCCGGAAATTCCTGGACTGGCTCATCGGCACGAGCGCGGCCGGTCTCATCCTGGCCGTGGTCTATCCGGTCCTCCGCTATGTGATCCCACCCGCCGCCGGGGAATCCGCGGCCTCGTCCGTCACGCTCGACTTCGGCCCCGGCGACCTGGCTGCCAACACGGGGAGGATCTTCAAGTTCGGAAGCACCGCGGGTCTCCTCATCAAGACCGCCTCCGGCGAGCTGCGGGCCTTCAGCGCCACCTGCACGCACCTCTCCTGCATCGTCCAGTATCGGCCCGACCTGGCCGAGATCTGGTGCGCATGCCACAACGGCCACTTCGACCTGAACGGTACCAATGTGGCTGGCCCACCGCCGAAGCCGCTGGAGCGCTATGAGGTCAACGTGCGTGGCGACAAGATCGTCGTGGACCGCAGTGCCTGACCGAGACGATCTGCAGCGCCGCCTCGACGAGGTGGAAGACTGGCTCGACGAGCGCGTCGGCTTGAGCGAAGCCCGTCGAATCGCGAAGAAGAAGGAGATCCCGATCCACCGTCATACCGTCTGGTACTACCTCGGTGGGATGACGCTATTCCTCTTCGTCATCCAGGTCGTCACCGGAGTTCTGCTCCTGTTCTACTACCGGCCAAGCGCGGAGGAAGCGTACGAGTCGGTGCGGTTCCTGATGGCGGAGGTGAAATTCGGCTGGCTGATGCGATCGATTCACTCGTGGTCGGCGAATCTGATGATCTTCACGGCCTTCCTTCACCTCTTCAGCGTGCTGTTCCTGAAGGCCTATCGCAAACCGCGCGAGCTGACCTGGATTTCGGGCGCGATTCTAATGGGGCTCGCCCTGTCGTTCGGATTCACGGGGTATTTGCTGCCCTGGAACGAGCTGGCCTTCTTCGCGACTCGCGTGGGGACCGAGATCGTAGGGGTCGTCCCCCTTGTCGGGGGGTTGGCCTTGCGAATCCTGCGAGGGGGTGATGACGTGACCGGCGCGACGTTGACCCGCTTCTACGCGGTTCACGTCGCGGTCCTGCCCGCGCTGACGACTTTCTTCCTCGGTCTCCATCTCTATCTGGTGCAACGACACGGCATGAGCACTCCCCCGGACGAGGAGGGGAACGCAGGCCGGCGGACGATGCCCTTCTTCCCGAATTTCCTGATGCGTGACCTTGTCGGTTGGCTGGCGGCTCTGGCGGTGCTGGCCGCCCTCGCGGCATACTTCCCGATCGAGCTCGGCAAACAGGCCGATCCTTTCGCTCCTGCACCTGCGGGGATCAAGCCCGAATGGTACTTCATGTTCATGTTCCAGACCTTGAAGTACCTACCCGCCCATGTCCTCTGGATCATCGAGGGCGAGCTTCTCGGAATCCTGGCTTTTACCGTCCTGGGGATTTTCATGCTGCTGATTCCGATCTACGATCCACAGGGCAGGGGAGAACGCTCGCGTATCGTGACCCGCGTGGGGATAGGGCTCGTCGTCTACATGATCCTGCTGACCGCGGTCGGCTATCTGGCCAACCCGACCCAGTGAAGGTCGCCCCATGATCTCGACGATTCAGGAGCACGTCCGGGAGCGGATGGAATCCCCGACGCCGGATTGGCTGGACGCGGCCGCGAAATGGGCGCTTGGAGGCGTCCCGCAATTGGTCCAGAAGCTGGGGGGCGTCGTCGGATTGGTAATCCTCCTGGCGCTCGCCTCGTTGATCTGGTGGCGGAGACGGCAGATCGCAGCATGGTGGGGACGGCGGGGTCCGCGCTTCAAGTGGGGGTTGGCGGGAGTTGCCGGCGTGTTCCTGATAACGGGCGCGGCCACGGGGGCCTATCTCTGGAACTACATGCAGCACGACAATGACTTCTGCAATTCGTGCCACGTGATGAACGAGCCCTTCGAGCGGTTCCAGTCGAGCGAGCACTCGGAGCTGAGCTGCCACGACTGTCATCAGCAATCGATCTTCGCCAGCGCCCGACAACTGTATCTGTGGGTCGAGGACCGGCCACAGGAGATCGGTGAACACGCGCCGGTTCCCGTCGGGATCTGCGCGGAGTGCCACATCACGGAGGATCCCGATTCCACGTGGCAGCGCATTTCCTCCACCGCGGGACATCGCGTTCATCTGGAGGCCGACACCAGCGCTCTCCAGGACGTGACGTGCGTGACGTGCCATGGCCAGGAGGTCCATAAATTCGCCCCCGTCGACCAGACCTGCGGCCAGTCCGGGTGCCACGATCCCGACAAGACCGAAGTGGTGCTGGGGCAGATGGCGGGTCAGACCGGTTTCCACTGCGTGATGTGTCACCAGTTCACCGCACCGGTGACTGAGGGAGCTCCGCTGGATACGGCGCGCATGGCTCTGGTGCCCGAGCTCGAGAGCTGCCGCTCGTGCCACGAGATGGAGAAGGTGCTGGCCGGCCTCGTGGATCCCGACCTCGATCCACACGATGCGGTTTGCGGGACTTGTCACAACCCCCACACGCAGGAGGCGCCGGGAGAGGCCATCCATCGCTGCGCCGAATGCCATGCCCCGGCGGATACCCTCACTCCGTTCCACCGCGGGCTGGCGGCGGCCGTCCTCGAGGATTGCAGCGGCTGCCATGCCCCGCACACGTTCGTCGTGGAGGGAGACAACTGTGTCGCCTGCCATGCGGACATCATCGGCGGAGTTCCGACGGCCGGGCCCAAGGCCCGTCGGCCCAGAGAGGTGACGACTGGCCCCCGCCCGCAGGCGCTCACGCAGCTCGTATCGGCGGTCGACACGCCTGCGGCCCCCCATCACCACGTCGCCGACATGTACATCCAGGTGCGGCTGGGCGAAGAGCGCGCCGATGCGCTGCGTCGGGTGGTTTCCAGGCAGCAGCAGCAGGGATTCAATCACACGGACCACAGAAACGTCGAATGCACCGATTGCCATACCTCGCGGGAGACCCACGGTCAGGTCACGATCGAGTCGACGGCAGCGTGCCAGCAGTGCCACCACACGCGTCCGGTGGTCGATCGGGGCTGCGCCAATTGTCACGGGCGAGGGCAGTTGTCGGCAGCCGTCGCTACCACGATTCGCATGGAGATCGGACGTCGGGCGTTCGACAGACGTGTTCGTTTCGACCATGACGATCACGGCGGCGTGCGCTGCGCCCAGTGCCACGCGCAGGGAGTATCGATGCGCGTGGAACGGACCTGCGCGAGCTGTCATCAGAACCACCACACGGCGACGGCCAGCTGCGTGACGTGCCATGACCAGCCGAACCGCCCTTCTCACACCGTTCAGGTCCACACGCAGGGCTGCGCCGGATCGAGCTGCCACGAATTGTCCAGCTACGGAGCCATGACGCAGGGCCGCAATACCTGCCTGGCTTGCCATCAGGATCAGACCGATCACCGGCCGGGCCAGGCGTGTGCCGCCTGCCACCGCGTTACGTTCTCCGCCCTCGACCCGAGCGCCGGTAGAGCGGCGGTCCGGTGAAGGCGACACCGCGAGATCTCGAGCGTTCTGTTCTCGCTCCCCCCGCTTTTCTGCTTCTCGTTCCCCCAATCGCGTTCCTCGTCTTGATCCTGGCGCCGGGGGATGCGGGCGCCCAGGGATACTCGGCCGACGTCAGCGTCAACGCGGGCAATTTCGAGCTGCGGAGAACGACCCGCGACAGCCTTCCCGAGAGCCTGGTGGCTGGGGAGGGTGAGCGACGAGAGCTGGAGGACGGGACCGTCGTCACCTGCATCCCGGAGGAGTTCTGCCGCTGGTTCCCATCCGGGGAAGTCGAGACCGTCTCCCTCGTCACCGAGGACCTCCGCGCGGCTTTCTGGCCGGGCATCGAAGGCCTGGCGGCCCAGGTGCATCTGCGCGCGCGGTATGGGAGCGACGACTTCTGGCCGCGCTCCGACCAGGAGCTCGAGGCGCTGTACGCGTTCGTCAGCTATGAGGATACGGACTACCGGGTTCGGGCAGGCCGGCAGCAACGCACGAACGGACTTGGCTACTACAATTTCGACGGCGCCTCCTTCCTGTGGCGCGGCTTCGATCGCGTTCGGATCGACCTCTACGGGGGGTGGAGCCTGGCGCGGAACCTGAACGCTCCCCGCACCGGCTCACTGCTCGAGGACGCGGACGAGTTCGCCCCCGACGATCGCGGGCTGATCCTGGGGATTGATGTCCAGGGGAGGATCGGGAGCCGCGCCACGGGCGCCTTCACGTACCAGCGCGAGATCCGGAGCGACAGGCTGGGACTCTACACCGAGCGCGTGGCGGGCGACGTCGGCATCCGGGTCTCACGGCTGTCGATCGAGCTGGCCGCCGACTACGACGTCGCCTACGAGGAGTTCAACGAGGCATCGGTCCGCGTCTCGGCGCCGGTCGTGCCCGGGGTCGAGGCAATGGTGCAGCTGCGTCGCTACACGCCGCACTTCGAGCTGTGGACGATCTGGGGGGCCTTCAGCCCGGTAGGGTTCGACGAGACGCGGGGGTGGTTGGCCTGGAGCCTAATGGGCGGGGACGTCCGGCTGGAGGCCGGCGGCGCCTACCGCGCCTATGAAGATACGGACGCCGGTGCGCAGTTCGTCGGTCTGGAAGACGACGGCTGGCGCGCCTTCGGACGAGCCCGCTGGAACCGGGAGGGCTGGTTCGTGGACGGATCGTATCGCGCGGAGGAAGGCTCCGGAGCGGCCCGGTACGGGGGCGACCTTTCGGTCGGTCGCGGCTTCGGACCCGGACGGTACGTGGCCCTGCGCGGCACGTCCTCCCAGAACTTCTCCGAGTTCCGGCTCGGCGAGCAGGTGACCGCCGGCGGCGGGATCGATGCCGCGTGGCGTGTCCGAGACTTCGCCCTGACCGGCGGATGGGCGCTCTACAGGCTCAGCTACAATGATCAGCCTCGGGTCTCGGACTGGAACCAGCATCGCGGTCGCGTCGGGATCTCGTACCATTTCGGCACCGAGCCCGACACTCCGGACCGGATCGGTGAACGGCCATGAGGCAGCGGCTGGCGCTCGCGATCTCGGCACTGGCGATCGGCTTGGCCGCGGCAGTCTACTCGCTCGCCCAGGACGACGGGTTTCCGCACGAACGGCACGCGGGGCTGTTCCCCACCTGTGTAGGATGCCATGCGGGCGTCGAGTCCGGCGATTCGGCGCGGATGGTGTCGATCACCCCGCAGGAGTGCGCGAGCTGCCACGACGGAGTCGAGCTGGAGGCCGTGGAGTGGGACGGTCCTACCCCGGAGCCGAGCAATCTCCAGTTCTCGCATCCGGAGCACATCTCCGAGATCGCGCGCGAGGGAGGCGAGCAACTCGAGTGCCGGGACTGTCACGGCATCCCCGGGACCGAAACGAGGATGGCGGTCGGGCGCCCGATGCCAGGGGCCTGTCTCGACTGCCACGCCCCCCAGGCAGAGGAACACTATGCATACGACCAGGTGCGGTGCGTGACCTGCCACGTGCCGCTGACGACTGCGCTCGCCCTGCCGGTCTCCGACGTGGCCGAATTCCCGCAGCCCGCAAACCACGCGGCGGACGATTTCCTCCTGATCCACGGAGCGGACGCTGTCGCCGACGCTTCGGCATGCGCAGTCTGCCATGCCCGCGAGTCGTGCGAGCGATGCCATCTCGACGCCGCGACCGAGCCGGCGATCGCCGGCCTGGCTGCCGACGCGCGAATCGCGGAGCTGGTCGCCGGGCGACCGGGCGAATGGCCGGAGCCCCCCAGCCACGCGCGGGAGGACTGGGCGGTGAACCACGAAGGTGAGGCGCGTCGGGACGTGACCGTCTGCGCGACATGCCACACGCGCGAGAGCTGCGCGACCTGCCACGGCGAGGGCCAGCCCCCAGTCGCCGCCCGCCTGGCCTCCGCGCAGCCGGGTGGACCCCGGGGTGTGGTGATCACGGCGGCTGCGATGATGCCGGTCGGGCACACGGTCACGTTCTTCGATCGCCATGGGACGGCGGCGGCGATCGGAGTGCCGCAGTGCAGCGCGTGCCACGCCGAAAGGGAGTGCATCGCCTGTCACGACGGAGTCCGAAAGCCGAGCTTCCATGCGATCGACTTCGTCGTCCGCCACGGAGCCGAAGCGTTCGCCGAGCGGACGGAGTGCGCCGCCTGTCACTCGGAAGAAGCGTTCTGCCGCGACTGCCATACGACCCTCGGGTTCGCGGCGGGCGGCCGCACGGGCGCCGCCTTCCACGACGCCCAGCCCGACTGGCTGCTGGCCCACGGCCAGGCGGCGCGCCAGGGCCTCGAATCGTGCGTGGCGTGCCACTCGGAGGCCACGTGCCTGCGCTGCCATAGCGCGAAGTCGGGTTTCCGAGTGAGCCCGCACGGCCCCGACTTCGATCCTGAACACGTGGCGGACAAGAGCACGCAATCCTGCGGCATCTGCCACCTCACGCTCCCCGAGGCCGCGCGGGACTGATCGCACGAACGTCTGCAGTGCACCCCGATAGCCTGCGCTTATGGTCGGGGCTATCCCGCCGACCTTCCCGCCACGCGCCGGCTCCACTACGCCTCCCGCCGTTTCCAGTCGATCGACCCCCGGGGATTTGCTCCGGGCGCGGGGTGCGCCTTACCTTCGAAAGTCGATGGGGGCCGAGAAGATCCCGGACGGCGAAGAGCCTTGTCCGCTCGGATCCATCCTGCCAGTCACAATAACCACGCACTCGCGACCGAAGCGCACCTGGACTCAACCGAGGCTCGCACCATGTCCCGGTCCTCCCCCATCGCGTTCGGCTGCTTCGTTCTCTGCATACTGCTCGCGGGCCCACTGCGCGCCCAGACGTTCGGCACGGTCGTGGGCGAGGTAGTCGACGAATCGACCGGTTCTCCGATCCCCCACATCCAGGTCTACGTGGTGGGGGAGGACGTCGGGGCCGTGACGGACGAGCGCGGGCGGTTCCGAATCCCCGAGGCGCCTGCGGGAGCGCGCCGGATCCGCGCCGAGGGGCTGGGCTACCGCGCGAGCGAGGCGCCTATCACGGTCGTGGCCGGTTCGACAACGGAGGTTGTCATCGGCCTGGAGGCCGAGCCGTTGCGTCTCGACGCGATCGTCGTGACCGGCACGGCGGCAGGCGCCCTGGGCCGGCAGATCCCGCACAGCGTGGGACAGATCGAAACCTCGCAGATCGACGAG
>JAICQP010000050.1 GCA_025937815.1 Gemmatimonadota bacterium | reverse complement strand
TCAGTCCAGCGAGGGCGTGATGATCTCCCGGGCCAGGCGCGCGATCTCGACGGGGCCGAGGACGACTGCCTCGCGCTGGAAGAGGCCCTCCACGGCTGACCGGTGGACGCGGATCTTGTAGCGACTCACGGCCAATCCGCCCAGGGCCAGGACGTTGTGGCCGCTCTCGGGTACGGGGTCGCCGTCCTCCTCGCCGGAGAGTCCTTCGACCCCAGCGGGCTCCGCGCCGCTGATGTCGACGAGTAGCTGAAGCTCGGGGAGAGCCGTCCAGGCGCGGCGGGGAAGAAGCGTAAGCCCCGGTGGTCCCGCCGTGATCACGACCCTGGCGCCCCCGACCACCTCCTCCAGCGACTCGCCCGTCTTCCACACGACGGTCTCGATCGCCTCCTCGAACGTGTCGGCCACGAAACGCGAGCGCTCCTCCGCCTCCTCCTCGTCGAACGCCGTGAGCCGGACGCGGGCGCCCTCGCCGGCCAGGATGCCCGCGACGCGCGCGCCGGCCGGTCCGCCCCCCACGACGACCACCCGCGCCTTGGTCAGCGTGACGAGCTGGCGCACGCGCGCGACGGTCGCCCCGGCGACGGTGCTCCCGCCCTTGCACTCCGACATGAGCGAGATCCGATACGGGCCGAAGAAGGCGCGTCGCGCCTGGCGGACCATCTCGTCGATGACGTGGTCGTTGGTTCCGGTGATGAGGAGCGCCGTCCGGTGGAGCTCGTCCCGGGGCCTCGAGTAGAGGGCGCCCGACACCAGGACGGGGACGTCCTGCGGATCGACGTCGCCGTGCGCCAGGATCTGATCGGCGCCGCCGTCGAGCGACATGATCTGGTCGAAGACGCGCGGATGCGGGTTGTGGTCGAGGTGGATCAGGATCCGCGGGCTGGCGGGCACGGCTCGAATCTAGCCGACGAGCCCGAGCCCACCAGCGCCGCGCGCAGGCGCGGCTGCGGGAGGGCGATTGTCGGTGGGGGAGTCGTGAAGCGGACCGGATCCGAGGGCCCGATAACCTATCCCAGGGGTAGCTTTACATAATATACGTTATGCGACATGCCCTGGAAACGGCTTCCATCCGGCGCCTGGACACCCTCTCGAGGCCGGAGAGACCCCCGCGCGCCGCCCGGTGGCCCATGCCTTGCCATACAGAGGGTCCCGACAACTATGCAGCTATCCACAACACCGACCACCAAAGCCATGCTCGTCGCGTTGCGCCTCTGTGCAGCGGCAGCGACCGGCGTTCTGCTGTGGAGCTATCCGCCGGAGCCTGGAATGGCGCGCGTGGCCGGAGTTTTTCTCTGGGCCGTGTACGCCGCCACCGCGCTGGTCCTGCCGCTCGTCCCTGGGCAGTGGTTCGAGCGGCCCCGGTTCCTTCCGATCTTCACGCTCGCCGAGCTCGTTCTCCTCGGCGCGTTCGTGGCGGTCTACCGCGAGGGGGGCTCGCTCTACCTGCCGCTCTTCCTCGTCACCATCCTCCTGGCGGCCTTCGCCCGCAACGTCCGCTGGTCCATAGCCGTGGCCACCGGCGCGGCGCTCACGCAGATGCCGCTGTACGCCACGGGTCAAGGCTGGGGCGAGTTCACGATCGAGCCCAGTGCCCTGATCCTCCAGGGAGTGATCCTGCTGGTCGCGGCCGCCGCGGTCGGCCAGCTGACCGAAGAGCTCTCACGGCACGAGTCGACCGGAGACCTGCTCGACAGCGCCCTCCAGATCTCAGCGCTCGTTGCCGGCACGTTCGACGTCGACACGGTCTACCGGCGGCTGGTCGAGCTCGTGGCGAAGCTCCTCCAGGCCGATCGCGTGGCGATGATCGCGCTCACCGAGGAACCCGAAGTCGGCCGCGTCGTGGCCGCGGCCGACCTGGGTCAGCCTCTCCAGCAGGACCTGTTCGTCGACTTGCCCGAGCACCCGGAGGTCTCGGAGGCGGTCGCCCGGCAAAGCCCCATCGTGGTCCGCCGCCGCGAGCGGCAGCCCGGCAAGGGACTCCCCTTCCGCCGGCCGGTGCGGAGAACATCGATCCTGGTCGCGCCGATCCTGGTCGGCGATCAGCCGCGGGGAGTCCTCTATATCCGGAACGAGCGCTCCCGGATCGAGTACAGCCGGCAGGAGCTGGCGTTCTGTCAGTTGATGGCGCATGCGGCGGCGCGGGCGGTGGAGCACGCGGAGCGGTACGCGGAGATGGAGGAGGCCGCTTCGCGGGACCCGCTGACCGGGCTGCGGAACCTGCGGGCATTCCATCAGCGGCTCGATCTGGACGTCGCGCGTTCGGAGCGGGAGCTCCGGCCCCTCTCTCTCCTCATGATCGATATCGACTACCTGAAGCGCGTCAACGACGCCTACGGGCACCTGGCCGGCGACGCGGTCCTGCGTAGCATCGCGAAGATCCTCACCGAGCAGGTGCGCGAAGTGGACTTCGTCGCGAGGTACGGGGGCGAAGAATTCGCCGTCATCCTGACGGGCGCGGAGATCGATCGCGCCGAGAAGGTGGCCCAGCGGATCTGCGCGGCGATCGCCGGCTGCGAGCACCACGGCGTGGACATACCGGTCACGGCCTCGATCGGCCTCGCCACCTACCCCTACGACGCCACGACCCCACGCGACCTCGTGCACCAGGCGGATCAGGCCCTCTATTTCTCGAAGTATAGGGGCCGCAACCGGATCACCGTGTACGACCATCTGCATCGGCAGACTTCGGCGGACGACCTCCAGCGGGAGCTCGTCCAGGCGTTCACATCGGTTTCGCTGGAGCGCCACTTCAGCCACGACGATCCGCGAATCGCCGAGATCCGCGAGCGGCTGTCGTTGTTCACGACCGATGACGAGATCATCGACAACATCGAAGACGTCATCGAGAGCCTCACAACCGCGATGCACGCGCGCGACACCTACACCCGCCACCACCTGCAACAGGCGGCGGAGCTGTCGGACCTCTTCCTCGGGTACCTGACGCTTGACGAAGACGACCGGCGCACGATCCGCATCGCCTGCATGCTGCACGACATCGGCAAGCTCGGCGTGCCGCAGGAGATCCTGCAGAAGTCCGAGTTCCTCACGCGTGAGGAATACGAGATCGTCCGCAAGCACCCGGAGATCGGCGCCCGGATCCTGGAGCCGCTGAAGCCGTTCACGAGCGCGGTGCCGTGCATCCGCCATCATCACGAGCGCTGGGACGGCAAGGGGTATCCGGAGGGCCTCCGCGGCGAGGACATCCCCCTTGGAGCTCGCGTGGTCAGCCTGGTCGACTCGTTCCACGCGATGGTGAGCAAGCGCCCCTACCAGAGCCGCGTCAAGGGATTGGGCTATGCGCGGGAGGAGATCCGCCGGAACGCGGGCACCCAGTTCGATCCGCGACTGGCGGAGGCGTTCGTGCGCATGATCGAGGAGCAGCCCGAGCGGGTCGCGGTCTTCGTCGAGAGCGACCCCTCGATCGACGCTGCCGGGGCGGTGGACTTCGGCGGTCTGGCGCTGGACACCGACGCGATCGCGCCGGCCTGGTCGGAAGTGGAGGAGTCCCGGTTCTAGGGAGCCGCGCTCTCGGCTGGCGCGGACCCGCCCACCACCTGCTCCCCGGCGGCCTGCGCGCTTCCGTCTCCCGTCAGCGGCTGGACTGTGAGCTCCGCGATCTGACGGCGCGCCTCGTCCGCCGCCGGTCCTTCCGGCTGGAGTTCGACGATCGCCTGGTACTCCTCGACCGCTTCGGCCTTCCGGGACTGGGAGGCGAGGAGCTCTGCGAGCGCCTCGTGGAGCTGAATCCTCTGCTCGTCGAAGGCCGCGCTCTCGATGGCCTCGCGATACACCTCCACCGCACGGTCGAGCTGCCCGGCCTGCCCGTAGGCAGTTGCCAGGAGGCGGCGGGCGTTGTCGGCGAGCGGGGAGTCGCCGTACTCGTCGAGCATCTCCTCGAGGGTGGCGATGGTCTCCGCCGGCTGCCCTGCCTGGAGCTGCGACTCCGCGAGGAACAGCATGGCGTCGTCGGCGTACTCGCTTCCGCCGTGGCGGTCCAGATACCCCTGGAGATCGCTCGCGGCGAGCTGGTAGTTCCCGGCGAAATAGGCCTGGCGCGCCATCATGTAGTCGCGCGCCGCTTCCTCCTCCGCGCCCCGCGAGACGTTCCGGTACACGAAGAAGCCGGCCAGGAGCACCACCAGCGCGACGGCCCCCCCGATCATCTCGCGCCTATGGGTCTCGGCCCAATGTGCCCAGTCGAACGTCCTCTCGACGAATTTGTCGCGCTTCAACTGAGTTTTGGATAATCGCTTGCGGCTCATTATATGAGAATCACCTTGATATCGGGACGGGTGGTGCCCCCGGCGCGATTCGAACGCACGACACGCGGTTTAGGAAACCGCTGCTCTATCCACCTGAGCTACGGGGGCGGATGCGGGACCGGCGGCGAGCCCTCGGGCCCGGGCGCGATTCGTTGCTGTGATCGGCGGAGAAACTAACAGCCTGCGGTCCACCGGGTAAGGGCCGTATCTTGCTGCATGCCCGTCTATCCGCGCCTTCCCTTGCTCGTGCTGGCCGGCGGACACAGCCGCCGGATGGGGCGTGACAAGGCGACCCTGGAGTGGGAGGGTACGCCGCTGCTGCTGCGGGTCCTGGGCCGCCTGGCGCCCATCGCGGCGCAAGTGTGGGTCGCGGCGCGAGCCGGGCAGGCTCTCCCGCTCGGCCCGTATCGGCGGATCGACGACGAGCGACCTGGCGAGGGCCCGCTCGCGGGGCTCTCCAGCGGCCTGGCGGCGATCGGCGCCGAGGTGGCGGAGCCCGCTCCCGTCGCGGTGGCCGCCTGCGATTACCCGTACGCCGAACCCGAGCTCTTCCCTGCCCTCCTCGCAGCCTCCCCCGGCGCATCCGCGATCGTGCCGCTCCTCGACGGAAGAGCCCACCCCCTCCTCGCCGTGTGGCGGTCAGACCTGGCGCCGGTCTGCGAGCGAGCGCTCGCCCGCGGTGCGCGACGGGTCAGGGAGGTACTCGAGGAGGTCGGCGCGGCGGAGGTCGACGCCCGCGCGCTACTCGGCGATGCGGCCGAGCGGGTGTTCCAGAACGTCAACGACCCCGCTGCCCTGAAGCGGGCGCTCGGGACGCGCGACTAGTCCGCTTTTCCGTTCCCCACTCGATCGGCCCGGTCAGGCGGCTCCGCGCAGCCATTGCCGGATCACGGCCTCGATCGCGGGTGTCAGGGATGCGGGGTCGCGAAGGTAGAGGTGCGCTCCTGGCGGGCGGTTCGGCGGTCCCTCGGGATCGAGCGGCAGGCCGTGACGGAACCGAAGCCCCGCCAGCGCGCCTTCGTCGGCGCCCGCCAGCTGAAGCCAGGCACCCCGGTCGTGCGGGAAGACCCGGATCGTTCCGTGCGGGCCCTCGAACCGCACCCAGTCCCTCCGCGACCATGTGGCGGTCGCGCCCGACCTCCGCGCGACCCGTTCGACCGCGTCGATGAGCGCTTCGGGGTCGTCGGGTTCGATGCCTACGCGCGCGTGGCGTGCCTCGAGCTCGGGCTCGCCTGGCAGAGCGCGCCGAGGACCGGGGTCCAGGTCGCCCGCAACCAACGCGCAGCGAATCCTTCCCCGCTCCGAGTCGAGCGGTTCGACGACGAACGCCGCTGCGCGGCCCACACCGCTGGCCACCGCCACCGACGCCAACACTTCCTCGGAAACCTCGCTCCCCACGACCGCCACGGCCGGCGGTTCGACGGGGCCCGCGAAGGAACCCCACACGGCCGCGGCCCACGACTCGAGCGTCCAGACGTCATCGGGAAGTGGCAGCCGCTCGGAGAGCGCCCGGCGCAGGGGTGGTTTCGCCTGCTTCCAGAACGTGCGAAAGGCCGCGTCCCACCGCTCGCCGGTCCAGCGCGCCGTGGTTTCCGCGAGCGTGGTGGATTCGGCCCACAGCTCGCGTGTCGCAACGCCCTCGCTCGTTCCCGTCACCAGCGCGCCGCCGGCGCGCCGCCATCCGAGGAGGATCGGGAGCCGCGCCATCCCCAGGTCACGCGCGTCGGCCCAGCACGCCGAATCGCCGGGGATCGCCATGGGGTCGAGAAGGAGCGCGCGGGAGAGCCATTCGCCGGGCACGGACCGATCGCTCCTTCCCGGACGGTGGCGGGTCAGTCGAAGGTGACGAGGCTCATCGTCTCGTACCCGTCGAGCCTGGCGCGCCCGTTCAGAAACCCCAGCTCGATCACGAAGGCGAGGCCGACCACGGAACCGCCGAGGATCTCGACGAGTCGCGAAGCCGCCTCGACGGTGCCGCCGGTGGCGAGGAGATCGTCCACGATCGCGACGCGCTCGCCGGGCTGGACGGCGTCTGTGTGGAGCTCGAGCGTGTTGACTCCATACTCGAGGTTGTACGATTCGCTCACGGTGCTGTACGGGAGCTTCCCCGGCTTTCTTGCGGGGACGAGGCCCAGGCCCAGGCGGTCCGCCACAGGTCCAGCAAACAGAAAGCCGCGGGCGTCGACTCCCAGAACCTTGGTGGCCTCGCGCTCGACGACCCAGTCGGCCAGCGCGCCGATGCAGTCGTGGAAGAGCCTGGGTTCGAGCAGAAGCGGCGTGATGTCCTTGAAGGAGATCCCCGGTTTGGGGAAATCGGGGATGTCGCGGATGGACCTCCGGAGCCGTTCCTCGAGTTGCGTCGCCTCCGGGGCTTGCTTGCCGCTCATCGGGACGCCTCAGCCAGGTGCGGCAGGACTGTACGCGGGTCGACGGTCCCGCCGTTCCAGCGGACCTCGAAGTGGAGATGGTCTCCTGTGGCGTTGCCGGTGTGCCCGACGAGCGCGATCGGCTGGCCGCGGCGGACCTGGTCGCCGACCCCAACGAGGTTCCGCTCGTGATGCGCGTAGAGGGTCTGAAGCCCCCCGCCGTGATCGAGCAGCACGACGTTACCATAGGCCCCCGACGCGCCGCTGAGGGTGACCGTGCCAGCGGCCGCGGCGTAGACCGGGGTCCCCCCCGGAGCCCGCAGGTCGAGGCCGGTGTGGAACCGCTGATCGCCGCCCCGCGGATGGACGCGGTCTCCATAGCGCGAGCTGAGGAGCCCGGTCCCGTCGGCCGCCAGCGGCCAGACCAGGCTCTCGAGCGCGCCGACGAGGGCGGGGTTGAGGACACCTGCCCCCCGCGTGGCGGGCATCCGGACCACCTCGCGCTCGGGAGCGTCCGCCGTGGCCGCCCGCGCCGGCGAGGAGCGGTCCACCGAAGCCCCGGGCAGCGCGACTCCCGGCGCGACGTTCCCGGAATAGACCGGCGCGCAGGCGGCCTGCGCTGCCAGGGCGGCGACGAGGGCCAGCCGACAACGGCCTCTCACCGGACCACCTCGAAGCGCGCGTATCGCGACTCTTCCTCCACCGGCTCGCACTCCACCTCCTGGACACGGGATCCGGGGGGTCCCCGACGAACCCGGTCGATCATGGCCTCCAGCGCCTCCGCGTCGGCCTGCAGGACCATCTCGACGGCGCCGTCCGCCCGATTGCGGACCGTGCCCCGTACGCCCAGATCCTCGGCGCTCCGCGTCACGAACCACCGGAAGCCCACTCCCTGGACACGCCCACGGACGACGCATCTCCGCGTGTCCATGCACCCTCCCATGGCTCGGCTGCCTACTGGTGTCACGAGGCAGAACGGACCCAAAATAACCCTTGTTGCATCATATCCTCAACGGTGCATATATAGTCGCAGCTCCACTCGTCGCTATCAGGGTCGAACACCTTCCCCGGGGAGGGCCATGCGAATCGCATCCGAGTTCGGCGCATCCACGCTCGAGAGATCGATCCTCGTAGCAGCGGCATTGATCTTCGCGCTCAGCGCTCCCGCCGCCGCCCAGGACACGGGACGCGTCGTGGGAACCGTCACGGAGGCCGCGAACGGCGGCTCCGTCGCGGGCGCACAGGTCGTTGTCGAGGGCACGGGTATAGGCGCGGTCTCCGGTCAGCGTGGCACATACAGCCTGCCCAACGTTCCAGCCGGCTCGCAGACGATCGTCGTCACCATGCTCGGGTTCGAGACCGTCCGCGAGCAGGTCGACGTCCCGGGCGGGGGCACCGCCACCGTCGACGTGGCGCTCCCCGCGGGGTTCGTCGAGATGGGGGCGATCACGGTCATCGGCGCCTCCCGGAGACCGACCCGCATCGTTGAAGCTCCTGCCGCGGTGAGCGTCGTGACGCCCGAGGAGGTGCAGCGCGAGGCCGCGCACGGCCAGCTGCCGAGGCTGTTCAAGAACCAGCCCGGCATCGACGTCGTCCAGAGTGGGGTGCAGGACTTCAACATCACCGCCCGCGGATTCAACTCGTCGCTGAACCGGCGCGTCCTCGTCCTCCAGGACGGAATCGACCGTAGCCTGGGGTTCCTGCAGTCGCAGGAGTGGAGCGCGCTGTCGATGCCGCTCGACGATCTCGGGAAGCTCGAGCTCGTTCGCGGGCCCGGGTCGGCGCTCTACGGCGCGAACGCCTTCAGCGGCGTGCTCAACATCTCGACCCCCGCCCCGGCGGACATCGTGGGCACCAAGATCGCGACGTCCGGCGGGGAGCGCGCCAGCGGCCGGTTCGACATCCGGCACGCGGGCGAGGCCGCCGATGGAACCGTGGGCTACAAGGCGAACTTCGGCTACGTGCGGGTCGGTGACACGTGGTCGGAGTCCCGCACGCGGGACCTGGCGGTCGGCACCTGCGCTCCGACGGACCGCGCCTGCAGCTTCGAGGAAGGCGAGCTGACTTACGGGCCGCTGCCGGTCGAGACGGTGGGGATCATCGACGATCCGGTGAGCTCCCTCTACGGGAGCGCGCGGCTCGACTACAACTTCGACAACGGCTCGGTATGGACCGCCGAGGGCGGCGACACCTTCACCGAGAACGAGATCTTCGTCACCGGCATCGGCCGGGTGCAGGTCAACGGCGCCAACCGCCCGTGGGCGCGCACCCAGTACGCGGCTGACCGGTTCACGGTGTTCGGCTGGTATAGCGGCCGGCGGGCGAACGACCGCGAGGGCAATCCCGCGCCGCCTCCGCTCGGCGCCTTCACGGAGCTGTGCGTCCCGCGCGACACCTGCGAGGGCAACAACCAGACGGCGCTCGCGTCGGGTGCCGTGCTCCTCGAGGCATCCGATCTGTTCCACGTCGAGGGGCAGGCCAACTGGCACACCTCGGACGAGCGGCTGCGCCTCATCGCCGGCGGCTCGAACCGCTGGGTCTCGGTCGACACCGACGGCACGCTCATGGAAGAGAAGCACGACGACACGATCTCGAGCCTGTTCGGACAGGTCGAGTACGAGATCCATCCCAAGGTGAACCTGCTGGCCGCGGCGCGGTTCGATCACTTCTCGGTCCTCGAGACCGACCAGAACGAGGTCTCGCCGAAGGCGGCCGTCGTCTTCAGCCCGAACGAGAGTCACTCCCTGCGGGTGACCTTCAACCGCGCGTTCCAGACGCCCAACTACTCCGAGATGTTCCTGCGGGTCGCCGCGGGTCCGGTGATTCCGCTGAACCAGGTCGAGCTCGGTCTCGAGGCGGCGCTCAGCGCGCAGCTAGGCATGCCGATCGACCTGCCGCTGAACTTCGTGCCCACTCCGGTGGTCGCGCGCGGGAATCCCGAGCTCACCGCCGAGCAGCTGACGGGCTACGAGGTCGGCTGGAAGGGCGCCCTCATGGGCGGCCGCGCGTATGCGACCGCGGACCTGTACTTCAACGAGATCGAGGACTTCGTCACCGATCTCCTGCCGCGGGTGAATCCGGCCTTCGAGCCGTTCGACACGGTGGAGGACCTGGTGGCGTTCCAGCCCGCCTTCGGCACCCCGCAGCTCGCCCCGTTCGCGCCCGCGGTGCTGCAGGCGCTGACGACGGGCGCGGTGGCGGCGGTCGCGCCGCTCCTCGTCCTCAAGCCGGACGGCACGCTCGAGTACGTGCTCTCCTACGCCAACGCCGGGCGGGTGACGGAGCGCGGGGTCGAGCTCGGCCTGACGGTGCAGCCGGCCATCAAGTGGGAGGTCTTCGCCAACTACACGTTCTTCGACTTCGACGTCGAGGAGACCACGCTGGCGGGCGACGCGCTCCTCCCCAACACTCCCAAGCACAAGGGCAACGTGGGTTTCACGTTCAACAACCTGGACCGCTGGAGCCTGGGCGGCTCTGTCCACATGCAGGAGGGCTTCGACTGGGCGGCCGGCGTGTTCGCGGGGCACGTACCCGGCTTCGCGACCGTGGACCTGAACGGGGGCTACGTCGTAAACGAGTGGGCGCGGCTGAACCTCGTGTGGAGCAACGTGCTCGACAAGGACCACATCGAGCTCTTCGGCGGCTCGGTGATCGGCAGTCGCGCGCTGGGAGGTCTCACGCTGACCTTCTGAGGAACCGGATCCATACGGTCCTTGGGGATACCCGAAACGACGAGCGCGCGGGGGCCGACGGCCTCCGCGCGCTTCTTCGTGGTCGGGGAGACAGGATTTGAACCTGCGACCCCTACGTCCCGAACGTAGTGCTCTACCGGGCTGAGCTACTCCCCGACGGAAAAACGTTGTGGCAGGAGGCGAGAAACTACCCCCGGGGGCGGGTGACGGCAAACCGGCGGTCGACGGCGGTCCGACGCAATGCCGGCCGCCGGTCACAAAACGCGAAGGGCCGCCCGATCGGACGGCCCTTCGTTTCGTGCCTGGTGACGCGAGACTACTTCTTCTTGCCCTTCTTCGCTTTCTTAGCCGCCTTCTTCTTGGCGGGCTTCTTGGCCGCTTTCTTCATGGCCATGGCGTGTTTCCTCCATGCTTCAGGTCCCGGTCTGAGAACTGTGGATTGGCACGATTATAGGGGTTTCTTTCCATTTGTAAACGATTTCGTGAGCTCGGGAACGATTTTTTCGCCGGCCGCAATCCGCGGTCACCCCTCGCCGCGGACGGAGATCGACTCCCATTTCTCGAGATCCGGGATCACGCGATGGTTGGTGAGATCGAGATGAACGGGAGTGATGGAGATGTAGCCGCGCTCGACCGCCAGGTAGTCCGAGCCCTCGGGCCCCTCCCAGACGGCCTCTCCCCCGCCGATCCAGTAGTAGGTCTTGCCGTGCGGATCCTTGTCCACGACGACGGGATCGGAGTACGCCCGCTTCCCGAGAGCCGTGACGCGCACGCCCTCGACCGTGTCGGGATCCCTGTCCGGCAGGTTGACGTTCAGGAGCGTGTCGGACGCGAAGAGCTTCTCCACCGGCTCCTCGACGATCATGCGGGCCAGCCGGCGCACCACTCCCTCGTAGCCCGCCAGCCATCGCTCGTCGGCGTGGACCAGCGAGATCGCGACCGAGGGAATGCCCAGTAGGGTCGCCTCCCAGGCGGCCGAAACAGTGCCCGAATAGGAGACGTCGTCCCCCATGTTCCCCCCGTGGTTGATCCCGCTGAAGACGTAGTCCGGCCGGCGCCCCATGATCGCGTTCACGGCCAGCATCACGCAGTCCGTCGGGGTTCCGTCGACGTGGTAGCGGTTCTCCGCCGTCTGCCGGACCCGCAGGGGATGGTGCAGGGTCAGCGAATGGCTGGTCGCCGACTGCTCGCGATCCGGGGCCACGACCACGACCTCGCCGAGCTGTCCGAGGGCCCGCGCCAGCGTGCCGAGGCCCGGCGCCAGGTACCCGTCATCGTTGGTCACCAGGAACAGCATCACCCACTCGAGCGCGGCATGAGCGATTACGAAGATCGTAGGATGATCAAAACGGCCCCGATGCAAGGCGCCCGACGAGGCTCTTCCGAGGCGTGGCGAATCCCACGCCGCAGGAAGAACGAGGAGGGTAACGACGCAGATGGGCCGTTTTCATCATCCTAATCCACGGAGAAGGTGGCGTGGACGGTGACTGTTATCTCCTTCTTGCGCGTCGACGTGTCGTGCACGCCGTAGTCGCTGACTTCGGTCGAGAACGGGGCCGTGATCTGGAACACGCCGGCCCGGGCGGACACGATCTTGTCGATCTCCATGTCGGATCCCCCGGCGATCTCCTCCGCCCGGCGCCGCGCGTCGGCTGTGGCCTGAGACAGAAGCGCGTGCTTCAGTTCGTCGATCCCCGAGAAGAAGTACTCCAGCCGGGAATACTGGAGGACGACGCCGCTCTCCAGCAGAGGGCCGGGATCGAGCGCGATGGTCTCGAGCTCCCGCCCCCCGTTCTCGGCGATCACCGTCAGCCCCTGATCGAGGCTGAATCCAACCTGCGTACCGAACTGGTCCCACCGCGGGTTCGCCGTCACCGGCTGGACGTTCACCGTTTCTTCCGGCACCCCCGCCTGAGTCAGCCTCTGCACGACCTGCGCGCGGTCGTTCCGGAGAGCCGAGTAGCCCTCGCCGAGCCCGTCGGTCGGGACCTGGCGGCTGATCGTGATCGACCACTTCACGACGTCGGCCTCGAACGGCTCGCTCGCCGCCCCCGTGACCTGGATCGTGTCCCGGGTGGTCCGGGCGGAGCGGAAGAACAGTCCAAAGATCGCGGCGGCGAGGATTCCCGCCACGCCGAGGACGAGGGCGGCGCGTATTGCCATCGATGTCTCCGAGAGAAGAGGTTGGTTGCCCGGACGTGGCGCGGCTCTATTCTACTTCCGAAAGGGGTCGCGGGGTCCCCGCTCGAGAGCCCGAGCCGGCTTCGGCCAGGAGAGCCATGGAACCTACCCAGCTGGAAGCGGTCGTCCGCGCCATCCAGCTCGCCATCGCGCCCGTGTTCCTGGTCACCGGCGTCGTCGGCCTCCTCTCGCTGCTCGCTCATCGGCTGGCGCGCATCATCGATCGCGCGCGGACGCTCGAGCGACGGTCCGAGGAGAGCGCCGAGGCCGACGCCGAGCACCGCGCGGATCTCGCGGTTCTCGCCCGCCGGGCGAAGCTCATGAACTGGGCCATCGGCCTGGGGACCTTCTGCGCGCTCCTGGTCTGCACCGTGATCGCGGCGCTCTTCTTGTCGGCGTTCCTGGGGGTGGGGCTGGAGCTCCTCGTGGGCTGGCTGTTCATCGCCGCGATGGCGGTGCTGATCGGGGCGCTCCTGATCTTCCTCCACGAGGTGTTCCTGGCTACTTCGCGCCTGAGGATCGGTCAGCGCTCCGCTTCCACCGGGACCCATGGCTCGAGCAGCACGTCGAAGCGGCCCCCGCATACCGCCGGGCTCCACGAGTAGAGATCGTCGGTCAGGTCGACGCGGACGAGCCGCGCGCGCCCGTCCGCGATCGCCGCCCGCGCGTCCTCGAGCACCTGCGCCTCTCCGCACCCGCCTCCGATCGTGCCCGTAGCCACGCGGTCGGGCTCGATCGCCATGCGGCTGCCGACGCCCCTCGGCGTCGATCCTCTCGCGCGGACGATCGTGGCGAGGACGACGGGCCGCCGGGCCTCGACCGCCGCGGCGAACGCCGCGAGGACGTCGGCCGATTCGCTCACCGTTCCTCCCCGCCCGGCGCTCCCGTCAGCGCCCGGACGTGCCTCAGGACCTGCGCCCGCTCCGACAGCGGCCGCGCGCTTCCGCCGCGCGCCGCGAGGACGATCTCGGCAGCCACCGCCACGGCGATCTCGGCCGGCGTCTCGGCGCCGATGTCGAGGCCGAGCGGCGCGTGGACCCGCGCCAGCCAGTCGGCGGGCACGCCCTCCGCCGCGAGCTGCTCGAAGGCCGCCCGCACCCGGCGCTTGCTTCCGATCATGCCGATATAGCGCGGCAGGGCGTCGCGACCAGCCAGCTCTCGCAGGCAGTCGTAGTCGTGCCGATGCCCGCGCGTGACGAGGACGATGCTCGTCCGGTGGTCGATCGCGATGCCGGCCAGCGGGTCGGCGAAATCGGCCACCAGGACGCGATCGGCGCCCGGGAAGCGCTCGCGGGTCGCGAACTCGGGCCGGTCGTCGAGGACCGTGACCCGGAAGTCGAGCATGCTCCCGATGAGGGCCAGGGGCTGGGCGACGTGGCCGGCGCCGACGATCACGAGCTCGGCGGGCGGCTCCCAGCGCTCGACGTAGAGCTCGACGCCACCCGCCAGCGAGTGACACCCTGGCCCGTTGGAGGACTCGAGCAGCAGGCGTGCCTCGGCGGACGCCTCCGGAGAGCCGAGGTCTCCGTAGAAGCGCGTCCCGTCCCACGCGAGCCGCCATCCGACGAGTGACGGGTCGTCCGCCTCGATGACTACCCCCGTCGCCGCCTCCCTGCCCTGGGCAATTGCGCGGCTGGCGACCGCCAGCGCCTGGGCGACGTCGAACGTCCCGCTCACGAGCCGATCTCCCGGCGGTAGTCCTCGGGCGTATCGATGTCGATGGCGACGCCTCTGTCTCCGATCCCGACGTCCAGGATCTCCTCGGCGTGTCGGTGCACCACCTCCCGCGCTCCGTCCACGAGATCCGGCTCGGCCAGCTCGTCCCAGAGGCGGCGCGCGAAGAGAACGGGATGCCCGGGCCGGTCGTTGTACACGGGACGAACGATCGGCAGGCCGCCGGCGCGAAAGCCGCGGACGAGCTCGCGCACGGTCCGCGCTTCGGCGAGAGGGTGATCGACGGGCAGGACGACGGCGGCCTCCGCGTCTTCCGAAAGGCTCTCCAGGCCGATCCGCAGGCTGTCTATCTGCTCCGCATCTGCGCGGGGATTCTCGAGCGGCACGGCGCCCTTCCGGCGGGCGATGTCCCCCGCGCGGGCCGACGCTTCGCCGGGGCCCAGCACGGCCACCACGGATTGGCAGCCCCCCTCCACGAGGATGTCGATCGCGCGCTCGAGGAATGTCACGCCATCGACACGCAGCAGCGCCTTCGACTCGCCCATCCGCGAGGAGCGTCCAGCGGCGAGGACGATCCCGGCCACCTTCACCTCGAGTCCCGCAAATCCCCCAGCGCGCGGGCCACCGTCGGGCGAATCATCTCCTTGCGCCAGGAGATCGTGAAATCGGTGTTGTCGAGCGGCCGCCCGGTCTTCCAGGCCGCCTGCGCGGCCGCCTGGATCGACGCGTCGTCGAGGCTGCCGCCGATCAGAGCCTCCGCAGCCCCGGCCACGACCTCGGGCGCGGAGCCGATGCCTCCCAGGACGACGCGCGCATCCTCCACGATGCCGTCGGGAGAGAATCGGGCCCAGGCGCCGACGCCGAGGACCGGAAAATCGAACGCGCCGCGCCGCCGCACCTTCCGGTACGTCGCGCGCCATCCGTTCGGGGCCGGCAGGTGGACCCGCGTCAGGAGCTCGTCCCGCTGCTTGGCGAGATACACGATCCCGTCATCCCGGTAGAGCGCAAAGACGGGCACCCTGCGTTCGCCGCCGGGACCCAGGAGGTCGACCTCGGCGCCCATGGCGACCAGGAGCGGGACGCTGTCCGCAGACTGGACCGCCCAGCAACGAGGCGACGATGGCGCGACCCAGCAGATCGCGCCGTCCTTCTTCATGCAGAACTCGATCGACTTTCGCCAGTCGTAGTTCTGGTCGTAGTAGTTGCAGCGGGTGTCGAGGAGGAGGTTCCCCCCGAGCGTCCCCATGTTCTGGAGGATCGGCGTCGAGATGAGCCGGCACGCCTCCGCGAGCGCCGGATACGACGCGCGGATCCGGGGATGGCCCCGCACCTCGGTCAGCGACGTGGTAGCGCCGATCGAGAGGCCGCCGTCAGCCCCCTCCTCGATCCCACGGAGCTCCGCCACCCGGTGAAGCGAGATCAGCGCCTCTGGCTCCTGGTGCCGGCGCTTCATGTTCGGGTAGAGGTCCGTCCCGCCGGCGACGTACATGGCGCCCGGCGCCGCCGCGGCCTTGACCGCGACGGCCTCGGCCGCCGAAGCCGGAGCGTGGTACTCGAAGGGCGGCAGCCGCATCATGCCGGCACGCCTCCGGTCACGCTCCCGCCCGGAACGCTGCCGCGGACTCCGCCGGCGCCGATGTGCCGCGGATCGTCCACCGCCCGGCCGTCGCCTCCCGCTTCCGGCGGCGGAACGCGCACGGGCTCGGGCCAGGCGAAATCCGGCGTGCTCTTGGGGCCCTCGCGCGCCTCCTCCCCCTTCGCCTTGCGCTTGAGTGCCGCCAGCACCTTCTGCGGCGTCACCGGCACCTCGTCGATCCGCACGCCCACGGCGTCGTGGATCGCGTTGACGACGGCCGGCGGGACCGGCAGGAGCGGTCCCTGCCCCACCTCCTTGGCGCCGAACGGGCCGTTGGGGTCGGGGTCCTCGACGAGGAACGTATGGACGGGGCACATCTCGTGGGTCGTCGGGCTCTTGTATTCCAGAAGGGACGGGTGGCGGTGGACGACGTTGCGGTTTCCGCGGTACGTCATCTCCTCCATCAGCGCCTCTCCGAGACCCATGTAGACCGAGCCCTCGACCTGCCCGATCGCTACGACCGGGTTGATCGCCCGGCCGATGTCGTGGGCGATCCACACCTCCTCGGCCCTCGTCTCGCCGGTCTCGGGGTCGACGGTCACCTCGACGACGGCAGCCGTGTACGAATAGGCCGGGCTCGGCCCCACGCCGGCTCCCTTGTAGCGGCCGGGCGAGGCGGGCGGGGTGTAGGAGCCCACCGTGCCGATCGTCCCGTGCTTCGCCTCGGCCACCACGACCGCCTCGGCGAACGGAACCGATCGCTCGGGATCCTCGACGTCCAGCGCGCGCCCGTCCGCGAGCGCGATCCGCACCGCGGGGACCTTCCACTTCTCGGCCAGCGCCCCGACGATCAGCTCCCGCGCGCGCTCGGCCGCCTGGAGAGCGGCGTTCCCGGTCATCAGCGTGACGCGCGAAGAGTACGACCCGAGGTCGACGGGAGTGAGGCTCGTGTCGGCCGTGACGACGTGGATCTCGAAGGGATCGACGCCCAGGACCTCGGCGACGATGTACGCGAGGATCGAGTCCGACCCCTGGCCGATGTCGGTCGAGCCACAGAAGACCGTCACGCCGCCGCTCCGGTCGAGCTTGAGCTGGACGCCCGAGTGGGGCATCGCGTTCCAGTAGATGGGGAGACCGGCGCCGGACAGATAGCTCCCGCATGCGAGTCCGATGCCGCGGCCGGGCGGGAGCTTCCCCCGCTTCGCGTTCCAGCCGGACGCCTCGACGACCTTCTCGATGCAGGCGCCCAGCCCCATCGAGCCGACGCGGATCCAGTTCGCCGTGACGGACCCGGCCGGCAGGAGGTTGTCGAGACGCATGCGGGCCGGATCGATGCCCAGTCGCTCGGCGGCCTTGTCGATCTGGACCTCGAGCGCGAACCGGGGCTGGGGGGTTCCGTGCCCCCGCTTGGGGCCGCACGGCGGCTTGTTCGTGAACGCGCGCAGGCCCTCGAAGCGGTAGGCCGGCACCGGATACGTCACGGTCTGGAGCGCGCCCGTGTAGTATGTCGACGCGACTCCGTAGCTCCCGTACGCGCCGCCGTCGAGGAACGACCGGAAGTGCATGCCGGTCATCGAGCCGTTCTTGCGAAAGCCCGTCTTCACCCACATGAGCACGGGGTGCCGCCCGCGGTGACAGTAGAAGACCTCCTCGCGCGTGAGACAGATCTTGACCGGGCGCCCGGTCCGACGCGACAGCGCGGCCACCGCGATCTCGTGGTTGAAGGGATCGCTCTTCCCGCCGAACCCGCCGCCGTTGGGAGTGGCGATGACGCGGATCCTGCTCGCGGGGAGGTCCAGCACGCGAGCCAGCGCCCGATGTACGTAGTGGGGCGTCTGCGTGGAAGACCAGAGCGTCAGCTTGCCGTCCGGGCGCCAGTCCGCGAGCGCGGCGTGCTGCTCCATCGGCAGATGCGTGTTCCCCTCGTAGAAGAACGTGTCCTCGAGGACGACGTCCGCTTGCGCGAGCGCTGCGTCGACGTCGCCGAACTCCATCGCCACGGCCTTGTGGACGTTGTGGCCGTCGCCGTAGAGGTGGATCTGCGGGTCCTCGGCGTCGAGCGCGTCCTCGATCGAAGCGACGGGATCGAGCTCGGCGTACTCGACCGCGATCGCACGGCAGGCCTGCTCCGCGGTCTCCTCGTCGATGGCGGCGACCGCAGCCACGGGATCACCGATGAACCGGACCTTGTCGAGGCAGAGCGTGTGCTCGTCCTGGCTGACGGGCAGGATGCCGTACGGAATCGGCAGGTCGCTCCCCACGAGGATGGCCGCGACACCCGGCATCGCAGCTGCGGCGCGGACGTCGATCGAGCGGATCTCGGCGTGGGGCGTCGTAGCGCGCAGGATCTTGCAGTGGAGCATGCGCGGCAGGAACAGATCGTCGGCGAAGCGCGTCCGTCCGGTGACCTTGGCCACCGCATCGACCTTGGGCAGCGATCGGCCGACGACACGGAGCCCCCCCGACGGGGCCCGCCCGCCGTCGCCCGGCGTAGACTCAGGCTCCGCCATACAGCGCCTCGTGTGTGGCCTCGACCCGCCCGCGGCGCATCGGCGCGGCGGCCAGCTCGACGGCCTCGTAGATCTTCAGATAGCCGGTGCAGCGGCAGAGGTTCCCGCCCAACGCCTCGACGATCTCCGCGCGGTTCGGCGCGGGCTTCTCGTCGATGAGGGCCTTGCCCGCCAGGAGGAACCCGGGAGTGCAGTACCCGCACTGTGCCGCGCCAAGCTCCGCGAACGCCTGCTG
>JAICQP010000027.1 GCA_025937815.1 Gemmatimonadota bacterium | reverse complement strand
GGGACCGCGCCCCGAGCGACCGCCGGCCGTAGCTCTTACCGCTGATCGAAACGGGGCCGGAGGGACCCTCCAGCTGCTCAGAACCGCAGCTCGATTCCCAGCCGCACCTGACGCGGCTCGCCGTAGTGGAAGGGAGAGTTGCTCAGGGACATTTGAGCCCGGAACATCGTCTCCTGGCTCTCTTCCAGCGTGATCGACCCATCCCTGTCGAGATCCTGCCGAGAGAACTCGTCCCGCCACTCCCCGACCACGTCCTCGAGCGAGACGGGGAAACCCGTCGCCACTCCGGGGAGGAGATACTCGCCCGGGATCGAGGGATTGCGACTATCCGTGAATTCGAGGCCCGACCGGTCGGGTAACCCGGTGAACTCGTTCACTCTGAGGACATTCACCCGGTTCAGGAAATTCCGCACGTACGCGAAGGCGACGAGATCGATCGCTCCCACCGGGAACTCTCTGGTCAGTCGTAAATCCCCCGAATGGAACCAGGGCTGGCGGCTCGCGTTGAAGTCCTCGAGCGGTCGATTCGCTAAAGTCCGTGTATATGGCAGTCCCGACTGCGCATTGTAGGTCACCGACAACCCGGCGTTCTCCAATACCTTTCCCCATGCGGTGCCGTCCGCAAAATCCTCCGGCAGCTGCAGCGTGAACTGAGCGTTGATGTTGTGAAGACGGTCGAAGTCTTCGGGCTGAAGCTGCGTGGGGGGAGCCTGCAGAACTCCCTGGCCTTCGAGCGGGTCGGCCGCCGCCCCGAGGCCGAACGCCCAGTCCAGCGGCGAGCTGGACGTGCCACGCGCCCATTGGAGCGACCACGCCAGGTCCATCGTCCAGTAGTTCGAGTACCTCTTGGTCAGAGAGAGATCGAACCCCTTCACGTTCCCGTTATCGCCGTTCACCAGGATCCGCCGCTCCAGAAGCGTCGGATCGATCGCACGCGCCTGAAAGGTCTCCAGGCGGATCGCACCTCGGCGATCCCGGTTGTACCCCACGACGTCCAGCACGACGTTCGGTCCGAGCTGGTGCGTTATGCCCGCCTCGAATGCGGTCGTTTCGATGAAGTCCAGGTTCGGGTTTCCGTAGATCGTGTTTGTGTTGGGGCTTGCCGCCTCGTCCGTCAGAAATGAGAAGAAAAAGTGCCGCAGCTCCGGGAGCTGGTAGAACTTGCCATAGGACAGGCGCACCTGGGTGTCGTCGGTGATCGGATGAGCGACCCCCAGGCGCGGGGCGAGGACGTCCTGGGTCGGTGCCTGCCGGACTTCCGCATCCCGGCACAGGGGAGTCGGTAGCGAACTGATCGAGCAGTCTACGTGACTGGGAACGGCGGGAAAGAGCGTATTGGGGTCCCAGTGATCCCACCGAAGGCCCAGATCGATGACCAGATCCCCGAAGTCGAGCCGGTCCTGCACGTACACGGCTGCTACGACTGGATCCACATCGTATATGTCAGCAAATGTGTGGCTGTTGAAGGAACCACTGCTGTGGCTGAGGTTCAGCCAGTTCCACTCGATGCCCGCCTTGGCCCGGTGAGCACGGTTGACCTGGCTGTCGAGATCCACCCGTAGCCCGTAGCGACGCTCCGTTTCGTGAAGGAACGCCGCATCGAAACCGGGCACGGTGGAATAGGTGCTCCGTTGCCCGAAAACCGGATCCGGATCCCTATTGGCCGTGGACGGGAGGTTGAACACCGTGCTCGTGGACGAGTCCTCGAAGAAGAACTTCACATCCCCGATCCGATAGTTCAGGAAGTCCTCCTCGAAGGCGTCCTCGTCCACGGAGCACGCCGAGCCGCAGACGCCCGGGCCGTAGTGATCCTCGAGGACCGCGGCCATGGCCGCACTCAGCGGAGTGCCCAGGAAGAACCTCGTCAGGTGATAGTGACCGCGGATCTGGAGGTTCAGGTTCCGCTGACCGGTCTGGAAGATCTGCTGATCGTATCCCAGGATGACGTCGTGGGTCTTGTCGTGCGTGGCCCGAGACAGGAACTGGTTCAGGCCATCGCCGGGCTGATGGTTCTCGAACTGGTTCCGTGAGTACAGGTATGTCCCCGTCGCCTTGGCGTCCCACGGCAGGAACGCGGTCAGCTTGCCCTGACCCAGCGTCCGGTCGCCGCGGTTGCCCGGCAGGATCTCCTCGGTCGAGCCGCTGTTATCCCGCTGGTTCCCGGTCGCCGGGTTGAAGCCCGCCGCCGTCGGGAAGAAATCGTCGGCGCCGGTCGCCTCGAACGAACCGTAGGCCGTCAGCTTGTCGGGAAGGATCGGGCCACCGAGCGAGGCCTGGAGGTTGTTGAAGCCGTAGCTCTGCTCGATCGCGTCGGAGAGCTCGTCGGTCGTGAAGCGAACGTTGCCGTGAACCTCACGGCCGCCCTCGCGCGTCACGATGTTGATGATGCCCGACTGCGCGTGACCCCATTCGGCGTTGAAGCCGCCGGTGATGACGTCGGTTTCTTCGACGGCGAACGTGGAAACGCTCGTAGTGTTCGTCTGTGAGCTGAAGTCCGTGATGAGCACGCCGTCGACGAAGGTCGCCGACTCCGTCGCTCGTCCACCGCGAACGATGAAACCGCAACTACCCTGCAGGAAAGCGAGAACGCCGACTGCTGGACCGCAGCCCACCGCGTTCTCGTAGACGCCCGCCCCCAGCTCGATCACGCTTTCGAGGTCGTCCACGGGCAGGTCCCGTGTCTCCTCGGCCGTGAACCGCGTCTTCGAGATCGTGTTGTCGCGGACGACGAGCGGCTCGCGCTCGATCATGGCCACGATGCCCTCTGCCTCCACCACCTCGCTCGACAGCTGGAAGTCGACGGTCATCGTCTGGCCGGCCAGGATCCGCTGTTCCTGCGTGGTCGTCTGGTAGCCCAGGTACTGGGCCATCAGACGCTCCAGACCGACCGGAACGTTGTTGACGAAGTAAGAGCCGTCCTCGTTCGTCACGTTGCCGAGGTTCGTGCCCTCAACCAGAACCTGCGCGCCGACCAGGGGCTGGCCGGTGTCACCGTCGGTCACGGTGCCGACCACCTTGCCGGTGACCTGAGCGAGGGCGGCCGGTGCGAAGAACAAGAGCAGCGCCGCGCAGCCGGGGAGCACCGCACGGTGGGATTTGCGCCGAGACTGTCTTCGAGAGGGAATCGATGTCCTCCTTGATCGACAAGCACGGATCATACCACATCTGGAGAGGAATGCGCGGGTCGCCGCGGCCTATTCGGGCACCGGCCCGCCCCAGTGCTCGGCGAACGACTTCAGCCGTTCGCGCAGCTCTGGCGCGATCGGCCGGGGCCGGCCGGTCTTGGGATCGATCATGACCTGCACGGTCTTGCCCCTCGCGATCAGCCGGTCGCTCTGCTCGTCGAACATCTCGTAGTCGAGGACGAATGAGGTCGTCCCGATCTTCGAGAGCCACACCTCGACCCGCACCACCTCGCGGAGCATCGCGGCCGACACGTAATCGCACTCCGCGCGCGCCACGACAAAGTCGAGCACGTCGTAGGAATAGTCGTGATGCAGTTCCTGCCAGTAGGCGGTGCGGGCCACTTCGAGGTAGGTGAAGTAGACCGAGTTGTTGACGTGGCCCATGGGGTCGAGATCGCGGAACCGGACCGGGATCTTGACGTGAAACCGGCGCGTCGTGGGATGCTTGCTCATGGGCCCGCGAAGCTAGCGCGGCGGCCGCGGAACCCGCCACGCGCGGAGGAGGTGTGCGTTGCCCGGCCATGCGGGCCGGCCTACGTTCCGGCCGCGGTGTCCCACCCCACGCCCCTCGCCCCCTTCGCCGAGCTCCTGGCGGCGGAGTATCCGCGGACCGGAGACGGGATCTTCCTCAACTCGGCCGCCCAGGGGATCCTTCCCCGCCGGACGCTGGCCGCGATGGCGCGCTTCGAGGCCGAGCGCGCGTACCCCAACCGGATCGACGACGCGGTCCTCCTCGATGTCGAGACCACCTGCCGCGCGCGGATCGCGCGTCTCGCCGGCGGGAGGCCCGAGCTCGTCGGGCTCGCGGTCAACACCTCGGAGGGGATCAACGTCGCGTCGCTCCACCTCCCGCTCGCCCGCGGGGACCGCGTGCTGGTCGCGCGCGGGGAATTTCCGGCCAATGTCTATCCGTGGCTGGCGCTCGGCCGGCGCGGCGTGGAGACCGTGTTCCTCGAGAAGGAGGGCGCGCATCTCGACGGCGGGAGAGTGGAGGAGATGCTGGACGCCGACCCGGCGATCCGCGCGGTGGCGATGTCGCTGGTCCAGTTCTCGAACGGGCACCGCAACCCGGTCGAAGCGGTCGGCCGCGCGTGTAGGGAGCGTGGCGTCTGGTTCGTCGTCGACGCAATGCAGGGGCTGGGAGCGGTAGAGCTCGACTGGGCGGAGCTGAACGCCGACGTCCTCGCGTGCGGCGGCCAGAAGTGGCTCTGCGCCCCGTGGGGCAGCGGGTTCTTCGTGGTGGCCGACTGGATGTGCGCGGAGGTCGAGCCGGTGCGGGTCGGCTGGCTCCAGGTCGCCGGGGCCCGCAACTACCAGTCGCTCTGCGACTACGACCTCCGCTTCGAGCGCGACGCCCGGCGGTTCGAGGTCGGCACGTATCCATACACCGCGCTCCTCGGCCTGTCCGAGAGCCTCGACCTGATCCACACGCTCGGCGTCGCGAACATCGCGGCGCATTCGAGGGCGCTCCTCGCGCGCCTCGAGGAGGGGCTGGCGGCGCTGGGGGCCACGGTCGTCTCGTGCACGATGCCCCAATGCCGGTCCTCGATCCTCTGCTTCCGTGCCGACGACGAGCCGGCCACCCGCAGGGTCCACGCCGCGCTCCTCGCGGGCCACGTCACGTGCGCGCTCCGCGAGGGCTCGGTGCGGCTGTCTCCGCACTTCTACAACACGCCCGACGAGATCGACCGCGTGCTCGCCATCGTCGAGTCCGCCTGGCACGCTCCGGCGCGGGCCAGATGAGGACACTCCCCATGCGCGGCGGGCCGGCGCTCATCGTCTGCGCGCTCGCCGCGCTCCTCGTCGGCTTATTGCCCGGGGCCGCCGCCGCCCAGGGGTTCCTCCACTGGCCCCAGAGCCCGCGTTCGGCCGCGATGGGCGGGACAGGGGCGGGGCTCGCCGCGGGCCCCGGGGCGGCCTTCCACTCCCCGGCCGGCATCGCCTGGCTCGACGGCACCCAGCTCCAGGTCGGCGCGCGGCTCGCGGCCGACGGCGGCTCCTTCCACGCTTTCGGCGAGGGCGAGTTCGACCGGGACGTGGGTTTCGCCGCCGCGCCCACGGTGTTCGCGACGCACGCGATCGCCCGCGACCTCACCGGCGGGCTCGCGATCACGTCGCCCTGGGGGATCGCGGTGGAATGGGAGCGGCCGGACGAATTCGCCGGCCGGTTCCTGACCTCCGGGACGCGCCTCACGTCGCTCGACGCCAGCCTCACGCTCGCCTGGCGCGCAGGCGAGCGGTGGGGCGTCTCGGCCGGCCCCGACATCGTGTATCTGCGGCTCGACCGCGATCGTCTCGCGCACGATCCTGAGCTGAGCGCGCTCGGCGGCGACGGTCCGATCGCGCTGGCCCGCTCGGGCTACGACATCGACGGGACCGCGATCGGACTGGTCTTCGGCGCCTTCGGCACGCCGCGCCCGGGCGTTTCGCTGGGAGCTTCCTTCCGCGCGCCGACCGAGGTGTCCCTCGAGGGAATCGTGGATTTCACGATCATCGCGCCCGAGGAGCTCAAGGCGCTGGTCCGCGGCGACCGCACGATCGGGGAGATTCTCGAAGAGACCTACATAGATCAGAGCGCGCGACTCGACGTACCGCTCCCGTACGTGCTGTCGCTCGGCGCTGCCTGGGATCCCGCCCCCTCGGTCACGCTGGCCGTCGACGTTCAGCGAATCGGCTGGGGGGACATGGAGGAGCTCGACTTCACGCCACTCGGCCCCGCGCCCTCCGACCTGGTCCCCTTGAACTGGGAAGACGTCTGGGCCTGGCGCATCGGCGCGGAGGTGCGCCGCCCCGAGGGCCTGGCGCTCAGGCTCGGGTATGCGCGCGAAGAAAGCCCGGCGCCCCGCGCCGGCGTCACGCCGCTGTTCCCCGACGCGGAGCGGGAGGCGCTGTCCGGCGGAGCCGCCTTCTCCGTGCGCGGGATCGAGCTCGAGGCGGCGTACCGTCTGACCGTCCTCGACGATCGCGAAGGCGTCGCCCTCCCCTCAACCTCCTTGGATCCCGACGGCGTGTACGAGTCGACCGAGCACCACTTTTCCATCGCGGTTGTGCGCCGCTTCTAGTTGCTGGCCCGCGGGCCAGCCTCTATACTCGATAGACCCATGAAAACCGCCCAAAAACAGCAGGATGAGTTCATCGCCCGGTGCCGGCGCGCCGGCCTGTCCGTCACGCACCAGCGTCTCGCGATCTTCGAGGCCATGATGGCCAACGGGGACGTGCATCCCTCCGCCGAGGTCATCTACCACTCCGTGCGCGAGCGGTATCCGACGATCTCCTTCAATACGATTTACAAGAACCTCGAGACGTTCGAAGCGCTGGGGATCGTCGTGAAGGTCAATCCGCTGTACAACGAGGCGCGCTACGACGTCGACGTGAAGCCCCACCATCACCTGATCTGCCGTCAGTGCAAGACGATCGTCGATGTCTACGACAAAAAGCTCGACGCCCTCCCCGCGCCCGAGGAAGCCGGTGGCGGCTTCCATGTCGAGAACTGGACCGTTCAGTTCACGGGCCTCTGCGCCGAATGCCAGCCGGCGGTGGCCACCGGCTGAGCTCCGTTGAAGGGCGCCGGCCGGGAACGGCCCGAGCCCGCTGGAACCCGGGACCCGGACCGGCGTATGCAGAATCGGGCCCGGCTTCGCCCAACGCCCCTCGCGGAGGTCCTCCATGATCCGTTCGCTCGTCGGTTTCAGCGCCTTGTCGCTGGCAGCAATCGCCCTTGGTTGTGGTGAAGGCCGAGAAGCCGCTTCCGATTCCCCGCGCCGCGTCGTCGTCCGGGGAGCCGACCCCGCGGCTCCTCCCAGCGCCGCGGACGGGATCGAGCTCGGTCCCAGCGCCGAGGCGGCGCCCGAGATCGTCATCCTCCCCGATCCGGCCCCCGAGTCCCGCACGCGCGTCGTCCACGAGACGGTCGTCGTCGATCCGCCGGAGGCTCCCGCCCCCAGCGGCTCCGCGGCCGACCTGACGGGCGCCGGGGCGGTCCTGCCGGCACCCATGCCCGACGGACCGGAGACGGCCGCCGTCACGCTCCCCGCGGGTCGCACCCAGGTCTTCGTCACGGCTTCCACCCGCGTCACCACGGACGAGAGCAGGGCCGGCGACCCCGTCGAGGCGGTGACCGCCGAGCCGGTCGTCGTCGACGGCGAGATCGTGATCCCCGAGGGCTCCTCGGTGCGCGGCCGGATCGAGAGCGTCGATCCCGGGGAGTACCCCCTCCGCCGGCCGTCGATCGAGATCGTCTACGACCGGATCGAGACCCCGGACGGACGGGTGATCCCGATCGAGGCGCGGACCAGCGGCGAAGTGGGCACCGTCGTCCAGCACCCGCGCGGAGACCACGACCGCATGCGGAACGTGCTCCTGGGCGCCGGCGTCGGCGCCGGCGTCGGAGGCGCGACCGGCGGCAAGCGCGGCGCGCTGCTCGGGGCGATCGCGGGCGCGGCGATGGGCGCGGGCGTCGGCCACGGTGGCATCGACTGGTGCGCGACCGTGGAGCCCGGCGACTCGATTCTCATCATCCTCGATCGCGACGCTGTCGTCCCGCGCGGCCCGGTGATCGTCAACCTCTCGCGCTGAGCCGCGGGGAATCGATGACAGTCCGATTCCGGCCGTCCGCGGTCGCGACTCTGATGTCCGCCGGCGCGCTGCTCCTATCCGCGTGTGACGTCGGATGGCCCACCGATCCATTCGACGGCCAGCGGGTGAGCGGGCCCTGGCGGGTGACCGCGAGGGCGATCTCCAGCACCTGCGGCTCCATCGACAGCGAGCCATTCGAGATGCGGGTCATCCAGAACGGCGACATTCTCCAGTTCGTGGTCCAGATCCAGGGGTTCGGACCGGTCCGGTACGATGGCTGGCTGGACCCGAGCGGCGATTTCGCGGTCGGCCACAGGACGGTGTTCGCGTCGCGGGGGCTCGAGGACCATGCGACCGTCGACGGTCGCTTCGGGTCGGGCGGCCGTACGCTTTCCGGCACCGAGATCGAGACGATCATCGACCTCCTGACCGGCGATCGGTGCCGCATCCACTGGCGCTGGTCGGGCAGGCGCTCGTGACGGAGAACGCCGGCGGCTCCCTGACCCCCGAGCTCGAGCGCGTGCTCGAGACCTTCTCGCGCCTGGGCCGCGAGCAGACGATGCAGGCGCTGGTCGAGTACGCCAACCGATTTCCCGAGCTCCCGGAACGGTTCGCCGCCCTGGCCGCGAGCGAGGAGCACAAGGTCCACGAGTGCATGACCCCGGTCGCCCTCTTCAGCGAGGTCGACGACGGCCGGATCCGGTTCTACGCGGACGTGCCGCGGAACGCGCCCACCATCCGGGCGCTCCTGTCGATCCTCATGAGCGGGCTCAACGACCACCCCGCCGAGGAAGTGCTCGCGATCCCGGCCGACTTCGTGTCCCGGCTGATGCGCAACGTCGGGCTATCTACCCGGGAGCGCGGGCTCCAGGCTATACTCGCACGCATGAAGCGCCACGCGCGCGAGGCGCTGGCCGCCTGAGCTCGAGATTGCAGTTCGTTCTCCCTCGCACAACGCCTCAATCGGAGGAATTCATGACCCGCATCCCCAGAATCGCGCTCGCGTTCGGAGCGGCTGGGATCTTCGGACTCGCGGCGAGCGCACCGCTTCGCGCGCAGGCCGTGGACGAGCTGGATCCGGCCACGCGGGCCGCGCTCGAGGAGATCCGCGCGGCCACGGAGAAGTACCAGGACCCCGAGGCCGCCCTCGCGGACGGTTACATCCGCGAGCCGATGAACCTCTGCGCGCATGCCGGGGACGAGGACCTGCCGCCCCAGCTGGGCGCGATGGGCGTCCATTTCTTCCGCCCCGACCTGCTGGGGATCACCGCCACCGGGCCGCGGGTGAACGGCAACGGCATCCACACCGACTTCCTGACGCCGTCGATCCTCGTCTACCACACCGCCCCCGACGGGTCGCTGAAGCTCGGCGCGGTCGAGAACCTGGTCTGGGAGGCCGCGTGGAAGGAAGCGGGGAATGAGGGTCCGCCCGAGTTCCACGGCTTTCAGTTCTTCCACCGGATCGACAATCCGGTCACCACGTACGCCGACGAAGCGCACCTCTTCGAGCCGCACTACGAGCTCCACATGTGGCTCTACGAGGAGAACCCGGCCGGGGTCTTCGCCCAGTTCAATCCGCGCGTCAGCTGCGACCACCACGACGGGCCGAAGACGATGGCCGAGGCGATGGCGCTCATGCAGGCGAGCGCCCCCGCAGCCCAGCCCTGAAGGGATGCCAGGTGACGGCCCTTGTGCGAACGCGCTACATGGTTGAATCCTATCGGAGGGAAGCCGCGTAACCGGCCCCGGCACGCCGTCCTCCAGGAGGGTCCATGACCGTTCAGCGCGTCGCTCAGATCTTCGGCTGGGTGTTCGTCCTCATAGCCGTCTGGGGGTTTTTCGTCACCGGCGGAAGCATGGAGGCAGGGATGGACGCGCCGGCGATCCTGGGCCTGTTTCCGGTGAACGTCCTGCACAACCTGGCGCATCTGATCCTGGGCATCTGGGGGATCGTCGCGTCCCGGAGCTTCGGAAGCGCCAGGTCCTACGCCCAGATCGCCGGGATCCTCTACCTCGTGCTCGCGGTGCTGGGGTTTGTCGATCCAACCGGGTTCGGGCTGATCCCGCTGGGCGGCGGCGACATCGCGCTGCACGCGGTGCTGGGCCTCATCCTGGCGGGCGTCGGCTTCACGGCGAAGCAGGGCCGGGCGGCAACCGCCTAGCCACCGCGGGGGCGGGGCGACCCTCCGCGGCCGCCCCTCGTGGGCTAGCGCTCGATCGGCGCCCGCACGGAGTTGCCCCACTCGGTCCACGACCCGTCGTAGTTCCTGACGTCGTCGAATCCGAGGAGGTAGGTGAGCGCGAACCAGGTGTGGCTCGAGCGCTCGCCGATCCGGCAGTAGGCCACCGTGCTCGCGTCCTTCGACAGTTCCTGCTCCTCGCAGTAGATCGCGCGCAGCTCGTCGGCGGACTTGAACGTGTGGCTGTCGGGATCGACGGCCCGCGCCCAGGGCACGCTCTTCGCGCCGGGAATGTGCCCGCCCCGCAGCGCGCCCTCCTGCGGATACTCCGGCATGTGGAGGAGCTCGCCCGAGTACTCCTGCGGGCTCCGCACGTCGACCAGCTGCCCACCCCCCTGCATGTGCTCGAGGACCTCCTCGCGGAAGGCGCGGATGGGGGCGTCGTAGCGCTTCGGAACCGGATAGTCTCCGGCCGGATACGCCGGGACGTCGGTCGTCATCGGCCGGCCCTCGGCCTCCCACTTGGCGCGCCCGCCGTCCATCACCCGGCAGTCCTCGTGTCCGAAGAGCTTGAACACCCACAGGGCGTAGGTCGCCCACCAGTTGTTCTTGTCCCCGTAGAAGATCACGGTCGTGTCGCGGGAGATCCCCTTCTCGCGCATCCGCGCGGCGAACCGCTCGCCGTCCAGGTAGTCGCGAACGAGCGGATCGTTGAGATCCGCGTGCCAGTCGATCTTGACCGCGCCCGGTATGTGGCCGGTGTCGTAGAGGAGCACGTCCTCGTTGGACTCGACGAGCCGGATGGACGGGTCGTCGAGGTGGCCGGCGACCCAGTCGGTGGAGACCAGGGCCTCGGGGTGCGCGTAGCCGCGCTTTTCGATCGGGGCGACATCCTTGGACGCCATCGAGATACCTCCGCGTTCGGGGAATGAGCGAATGACGAAGTCTAGTCTCGCGGTGCTCAGACGGGCAGGCCGCGCTCCCGGAAGAAGGCCAGCGTCCGCTCTGTCGCGCCCTGCGCGGATTCGATCGCCGCCCGCGCGGCCGCTCCGGCGCGTTGCCGTGCCGCGGGGTCGTCGAGCCATGCTCCCCAGCATTGGACGAGGGCGCTCGCGGTCGCCACGGTCACGAGCCCGCCGGCTCGCTCCAGCGCCCCCACCTCCGCCGGGTCGCCGTGGTCCGGACCCACCGCCACCGGCACGCCATGCGCCGCCGGCTCGACCGTGTTGTGGACCGACCCCCCGAACCCACCCCCGACGTATGCCACGTCGGCGAGGCGATAGAGCCGGTACAGAAGCCCCATCCGGTCCACGACGACGACCGCGGGCGGGCGGTCGCCATCGAACCCTGCGCCGGGCGCGGCGGTGGCCCCGATCCGGGCCGCGCGCAACCCCGACTCCGCAGCCCGACGCTCGATCCTCTCGACCGCCGACTCGCTGGGCTCGTGCGGGACGATCACGGCGACGAGGCCGGGATGGCGATTCCTCAGCCGGGCCACGGCCGGCAGCACCACCGCCTCGTCGGCGGGCCACGTGCTCCCGGCCACCACGACCGGTCCGGCGCCCGGCGGAGGCTGCCACGGCGGAGGAAGCGCCGCCGCCTCCTCGACCCTGCTCAGCGAGACGTCGATCCGGGTGTCCCCGGTCACCGCCACCGCTTCCCGGGAGACTCCCATTCCGATCAGGAGCTCGGCGTCCTCTTCGGTGACCGCCCCGATCGCCCGGAACTCCCGGTACAGCCGCGCCGTGAGGGCCCTCGCCGTGCGCTCCATGCGCGCGCTGCCCCCGGCGAGGCGGCCGCAGGCCTGGGCGAGCGGGATCCCGCGATCGGCCGCCGTCCAGATCAGGTTCGGCCAGAGCTCCCCCGCTACGAGGACGATCGCGTCGGGGTCCAGGGAATCGACCTGGGCGCGCATCGCGGCCGGCCAGTCGAAGGGCAGGTAATCGGCCGCGTCGGGCGCTTTCCAGCTCGCGACCATGCGCTCGGCGGATGGCGAGAAGTACGAGTAGAAGAGGGCGGCCTCGGGATGCGCCGCGCGAATCCCGTCGCCCAGCGGACGGGCCTGGAGCGTCTCGCCCGCGCTCGCCGCATGGATCCAGACCCGCGGGTGGCGCCCCGCGGTCCGAAGCGCGGCCTCACGCCACCGCTGATCGAGACCCCGGCGGGCCTCGATGCCACGCGCGAGCTTGGGCTGGACCCGCGCCAGGCCCGCGAGGGCAATGCGTGCGGCGGGTACGACGAGCGCGTTGTAGGCCAGCGGCCAGAACCGGCCCCGGAACGAAGAGAGCCGGAGGGATTTCCCTCCGGCTCTCTCGATGTCGCTGCCCCGCGAGCCGCTCAGATCGCGTCGACCCGCTCGATCCCCGGCACCAGCTCGCGCAGTCGCTGCTCGATGCCGCGCTTGAGCGTCATCGTGCTCATCGGGCAACCACCACAGGCGCCCATCATGCGCAGCGTCACCACGCCTTCCTCTATGTCCAGAAGCTCGACGTTGCCGCCATCCATGGCGATGGCGGGACGGATCGTGTCGAGCGCGGCTTCCACGCGCTCGCGGAGGGCCTCGCTGTCGTGCGTCTCGGCCGCCTCCGCCTCGCTTGCACCGGGCCGGTCCAGCAACGTGGTATCGACTCTATCTTCGGTCATCTCGCCCACCTCCGTGGGATGGAATTCCTCTTCAAAGTAGGAGGTGGGAGATGGGCCGGCAAACTCAGCTGGCGCTCTGACGGGCGGCCTGGTAGCGGGCATCGCGCTCCTCGCGCAGGCGCGCCAGCAGCTCGTGGAGCTCCGCATAGAGCGGCTCGACGGGGCGCGGATCGGCGAGCCCGCCTTCCTTGCGGATCCGCCCGCGCTCCAGCATGTGCATCATGCTGGTCTTGTCGTAGAGCTCTTCGATGACCGTGTTGTAGAGCTCGGTTTCGCTCCGGAAGTAGTCCTCGAGGAGGTTCCAGATCAGCTCGTTCGCGGGCACCGAGTCCACCGCCCGGTCGCGCATGAGGGCCCGCACCTCGAGGAAGAAGTTCAACATGAACCCCTTGTAGGCGATCTGGGCGTGCTGGAAGAGCGCGCGGTGGAGCGCCCGCAAATGGAGGACCAGGGCGGCGACCGAGATCGCGAGCAGGACGAGCGCGGTGACCACGACCAGCTCGAACGCCGAGGCGCCGCCGAGGTAGAGACCGGCGTAGGCGGCCCCGATCGCGGCGATCGCCACGATCGCGCCGAGGACTTTGAAGACGTGCTTGAGCATGGCCGCGCACGAGAGTAGTCGTGGAACGGGCCCTTGGCAATCGGGTACCTTTCCAGCGATGTGTCTCCCATGCCTGTTCCCGTGACCGGCTGATGCCGGAGCCCAAGCGCATCCTCTGGGTCGACGACGAGATCGGCGGCCTCAAGTCCCACATCCTGTTCCTCGAGAATCGCGGCTTCGACGTCCATACCGCTCCCAACGGCCAGGACGCCCTCGCGCTGCTCGGCGAAAACGGCTTCGATTGCGTGCTCCTCGACGAGCAGATGCCGGGCATGCACGGGATGGCCGTCTTCGAGGAGATCCGCGACCGCCACCCACGCCTGCCGGTCGTGATGGTCACCAAGAGCGAAGAGGAAGGGTTGATGGATCAGGCGATCGGCCGGCGGGTGGACGACTACCTGGTCAAGCCGATCAACCCCAACCAGGTCCTGTCGGTCCTCAAGCGCCTGCTCGAAGGGTCCCAGATCCGCCACCAGACGATCGCTCAGGAGTTCAGCCGCCGGTACCTGGAGCTCGAGGACGAGCGGAAGAACCGCGTCAGCTGGGACGACTGGGTCGGGCTGTATCGCGAGCTGCTGACGTGGGAGATGCGCCTCATCGAGGCCGGCGAGCGAGGGCTCCTGGAGAGCCAGCGCGAGGTCATGAAGGCGGCCAATGCCGACTTCGTCCGCTACATCCGGGAGCGCTACCGCGGATGGGTCGCGGCCGAGCCCGGCGAGCGTCCGGTCCTCTCCCCGGATGTGGTAGAGCGCTATGTCCGCCCGCTGCTCGAGGCCGACGACGGCCCGGTGTTCCTGGTCCTCATCGACTGCCTGCGCCTCGACCAGTGGATGGCGATCCAGGACTCGCTGACGCCCATGTTCACGATCCGCGAGGATTTCGCGGGATCGATCCTGCCGTCGGCCACGCCCTATTCGCGGAACGCGATCTTCAGCGGGTGGTTCCCACGGCGGATCGCCGAGAAACATCCGGAGCTATGGGTGGGCGACGCCGACATCGAGGGGTCCTTGAACCCGCACGAGCGCGAGCTCCTGGAGCTCCAGCTCAAGCGCAAGGGACTCGGCGCCGCCTGCCCCGTCCAGTACCAGAAGGTCTTCACCGCCGACGAGGGGGCCGCCGCGCTCAAGCGGCTGCCGCAGTGCTTCCAGAGCCGGCTGTCGGCGTTCGTCTTCAACTTCATCGACGTGCTGACCCACGGCCGGTCGGAGTCGGAGATCCTCCTCGAGATCGCTCCCGACCCCGAGGCGTTCCGCTCGCTGACCCGCTCCTGGTTCCTCCACTCGGCGATCTACGAGCTCCTGCGCCAGGCGGCGCGTCAGGGTGTGCGCGTAGTCCTCACCACCGACCACGGCTCCGTCCACTGCCTGCGTCCGGCCACCGTCTACGCACGCAAGGACGCCTCGCAGAACCTGCGCTACAAGTTCGGGAACAACATCCACGCCGAGAATCCCCAGACCGCGCTCAGGGAGGTCGACCTGGAGACGATCGGGCTCCCCGATCTGGGGACGAACGTGGCCGCGCTGATCGCGGTCGAGGACTACTACTTCGTGTATCCCACCAAGCTGCGGGAGTACCAGAGTCGCTACTACGGCGCCTTCCTCCATGGCGGCGTGTCGCTCGAGGAGCTCATCCTGCCGGTCGCCACGCTCACGCCGCGATAGAGCGCGCTCGCGGCGTCGCGGGGTCGCCAGCGGCCCCGGTCGGACGGCGGGCGCGATGCATCAGGTACCCTAGTTGCAGGAGCCACATCGAGACCAGCGCCCAGGAGGCATGGGCGAGGATCGGCGTGACGGGAGCCACGAGCGCCGCCCCGCCGGCCAGGAACAGCGCCCAGGCCGCCCGGTCGGGGGCCGGGCCGCGAGCCAGGCGGTAGAGGGCGATCAGCGGGAGGATCAGCAGCAGGTCGTCGTAGACCCGGTGGTAGGCCCAGATCCGGGCCACGATCGCGGCCACCCCGAGTAGCACCCAGAGATCGGCTTCGCGGTGGCGGAACGCCCAGAGCCCGTGCAGCGCGAAGACGAGGCCCGACGCCGGCAGGATCCAGTCGCTCCACCCGAGACGACCCAGCAAGCCGTGGATGTTGCCGTACCCCGTCTCCGACATCCCGAACTCCACGCGGACGTACCACGACCGGACCATGGCCAGGAGCCCGTCGAGCGGGGTCCCATGGAGCGCGACCGACACCGCGGTTAGCGCCCCGTAAGCGGTCAGGGCGAGGAGGGCGGGCCGCAACCAGCCCTTCGAGAAGGCGATCACCCAGAAGAACGGCAGCGTCAGGGGAGGCTTGATCAGGGCCAGCAGGAACAGGCCCGCGAGGAGCACATCCCGCCCCGCGCCGGGAGCGTCCCGCAGGCAGACGAATACGCCGCCGATCGCCGCGAACAGGAGGAACAGGGTGACCTGCCCGTTGCCGATCGTGATCGCGGTGGGGTAGCCGCCGAGCAGGAGGAGACCCAGCAGCGCGCGCTCCCGCGCTGACGCGGGACGGGCCTCGCGCAGGAGGAGGCGGCCGAATCCGAGGATGACGACCGCCGTGGCGAGCAGGTAGGCCCATCGCGTCAGCGTATCCGAGCCCCAGCCGTAGATCGGCCAGAGGAGGAGGAATACCGCCGGCGGATGGATTCCACCCCGTTCCACGTAGAATGGGATCCCCGCAAACCACTCGCGGATCATCCTTCGAAGGACGAGAAGGTCGATCGGCCCGCCGGGCTCGAACAAGAGCCGGTTCAGCTCGTACGCCAGGCGCAGGGACAGCACCGCCGCCACGACCAGGCCGGCCCCAAGGAAAAGAACCCGACGGTATGATGGCTGACTACGCAGGGGGTCGCCGTCCGCTAAACTGGCGTCAACACGGACTTCACGGGAGGTGTACTATGCTCACCTGGACTGTGATCTTCCTGATCGTCGCGCTGATCGCGGGCGCGCTCGGGTTCACGGGCATCGCCGGCACCGCTGCGGGGATCGCCAAGATCCTGTTCGTGATCTTTCTGGTGCTGTTCGTGGTCACGCTGCTGCTCTGACCGCGGAGCTTGGGTGGTGAGAGGGGGCCCTGCTTCAGGCCCCCTCCACGAACGCCCGCAGGCGTTCCTTTCCCCCGTCGACGATCGGGTCGCCATGTGCGAAGGTCACATGGCGGAACTCGCGCTCCAGGATGCGCTCGAGCGCGCGCCGAAGGCCACGCTTGACGCCTTCCGGATCGTCCCCCATGTGATGGTCACCCACGAACGACAGCTCGCCGTTCTCGCGGACGACGCCGTCGCCGAGCGCGAGAACGCCGCCCGCCACCGGCACGAGCAGGGCCGTCTCCTCGGGGCACAGGGAGCCGACCTCTAGCGCCTCGATCCCTCCCGCCAGCGTGTCCCCGTGCTCGAACGGCTTGACCTCTTCACCCCCGGTGAACTCGTGCATCCCCGCCGAGTGACAGTGGACGCTGGCGCCGAACGCCTCCCGGAAGCGACCGGAGTCACGGTAGTGGTGGCGGTTGGTGAGGATGGAATGCGACGGCTCCCCATGCGCATGGAACCACTCGAGCCCTTCCGCCGGAACGCGCGGATCGACCAGGACGCCGCCCCCCAGCTCCGGCAGGTACAGCGAGTGGATGGTGATGCCCCACTTGTCGTGGACCGTCGTCCAATGCCATACCCCGGGCAGAATCTCCTTCACCGTTCCCCCTTCGTTGGATGGCCTATCCGCCAATCGGCTATCTTACGCTATCATGCGGACCTACCTGCGTCTACTGCGCTACCTGCGGCCACACGCCGGGCTGCTGGCGATCTCGCTCGTCCTGATGATCGCCTTCGCGATCGTCGACGGCTTCTCGATCGTGATCATGGTGCCCTTCCTGCAGGTCCTCTTCGGGGGCCCGACCGAGCCGCCCGTGCCGCTGCCTCCGGAGGCGGGGGTCTTCGCGCGGGTCGAGCACTTCTTCAAGCACGACCTCTGGTCCTGGCTGTCGGAGCCGACCGCGCTGGGAACGCTCAGCAACGTGTGCCTGCTCATCCTGGGGATCTACTTCGTCAAGGCCGTGCTCGGGTACTTCCAGCAGTTCCTTCCGCAGGTCGTGCTCGAGCGCACGCTCCGTGATCTTCGCGAACAGGTCTTCGCGCACCTCCAGCATCTTTCGTTCCGTTGGTATCAGCGGACTCGCGCGGGGCAGCTGATGTCGATCATGGCCAACGACGTGAACATGTTGAAGGACGCGATCGCCACCGGACTCTACAAGGCCACCCAATACCTGCTCGAAGCCGTGATCACGCTGACCATCCTGGTGGCGATCTCCTGGCGGCTGACACTCGTCGCCGTGGCCGTGCTCCCGCCGATCACCTGGATCGTCGTCACGATCGCCGGCAAGCTCCGGCGCGTGAATCGCGAGCGGCTGCGGAAGTTCGGCGACGTGACGAGCACGCTGCAGGAGAACGTCGCCGGGATCCGCGTCGTCAAGGCGTTCGGCGCCGAGCCCTACGAGCGCGAGCGCTTCGCGCGCGACAATCGCGGCTACTTCCGCAACATCGTGCGCTCCAAGAAATACGCGCTCATGGGGACGCCGCTCTCGGAGCTGCTGCTGGCCGGGGCGGTGGTCCTGATACTGTGGATCGGCGGGCGCATGATCCTCGTCTCCGGAACGCTGGCTCCCGAGACGTTCTTCGTGTTCCTGGTGGCGGCGCTCAAACTCTCGAGTCCCATCAAGTACCTGTCCAAGCTCAACGAAGACGTCCAGCCCGCGCTCGCGGCATGCGAGCGGATCTTCGGCATACTGGACACGGAGCCCGAGGTCCGCGAGGCGGCGGACGCGCGGCCGGTGCGTTCGTTCGAGGACCGGATCGAGTACCGCCACGTGTCGTTCGCCTACGAGGACGCCTCCGGTCCGGTGCTCCACGACATCTCGTTCACGGTGCGGAGGGGCGAGGTCCTGGCGCTGGTGGGGCAGTCCGGCGGAGGAAAGTCGACGATCGTCGACCTCCTGCCGCGCTTCTACGACCCGCTGTCCGGGTCGATCCTCTTCGACGGCGTCGATCTCCGGCAGCTCAAGCTCGCCGACCTGCGCGCGCAGCTCGGCATCGTGACCCAGGAAGTGATCCTGTTCCACGACACGGTCGCGGCCAACATCGCGTACGGCTCCCCGCCCGACCGCGAGCGCCTGCGCGAAGCGGCCCGCGCCGCCAACGCCCTGGAGTTCATCGAGGATCTGCCCGAGGGGTTCGACACCATGGTCGGGGAGCGCGGCATCCGGCTCTCCGGCGGCCAGCGCCAGCGGCTGGCGATCGCGCGCGCGATCTACAGGAACCCCCCCATCCTGATCTTCGACGAGGCCACGTCCGCGCTCGACACAGAGAGCGAGATGCTGGTCCAGCAGGCCATCGCGCGGCTCATGGAGAACCGGACCTCGATCGTCATCGCGCACCGGCTCTCCACGGTACTCCACGCCGACAGCATCGTCGTGATCGAGGACGGCCGCATCGTGGAGCGCGGCACGCACGCCGAGCTGATGGCGCTGGAAGGCCGCTACAGCCAGCTCTACGAGCTCCAGTTCGCCGACCTGCCGGCGTGAGGCACGAGCGCCTCTCGCTCCCCCTCGATCCCGACGCCGTAGGCCGGGCGCTCTTCATCCGGTTGCGACGGTTCGGCGACACGATCCTCATGGCGCCGGCGCTGGCCGCCTTCAAGTCGTGGGCGCCGGAGGCGCGGATCGGCGTCGTCGTCCAGCCCGGCTACTCGGCGTTTCTCGACCTGCTCCCCTTCGTCGACGAGGTGCTGATCGCCGCTGGCGGGCCCGCAGGGGGGGGCCGGGCGCTGGCCGAGGTCCGGGCCTGGGCGCCCGACCTCACCGTCGACTTCCACGGAGGGTCGCGCGCGGCCGCGCTGACGTTCGCCAGCGGCGCGGCGCTCACCGTAGGCGAGTGCCGCTTCCGCTGGCCGGTATACGATGTCCGCGTGCCACGCGCCGAATGGCTCTTCGGCCTCGGCCGCCGGGCGCACACGGTCGAGAACCACCTGGCGCTGGTGGCGGCGCTCGGCGTTCCGACGGCCGGCGCGCGGCTCTCGCTGCCGGTCGACCCCGCCGCCGAGCGCGCGGTCGCCATGCGGCTGTCGGCCGCCGGAGTTCCGCCCGGCCCGCGCGCGGTCCTCTTCCCGACGACGACGCTGCGCGGCAAGCAGTGGCCGATCGCGCGCTGGATGGAGCTCGCCTCGCGCCTGGCATCGGCGGGGTCCGGGGCCGTCGTGCTCCAGTTCGCGCCGCACGAATCCGACCTCGTCGCCATGGCGCGCCGGAGGGCGCGCGGCGCCCACGTCCTCGACGGCCTGCCGCTGTCCGAGCTGTCGGCGCTCGTGGCGGGATCGTCCCTGGTCGTCTCCCAGGACTCCCTCGGCATCCATCTCGCCGCGGCCCACGGGGTCCCGTGCGTGGCGATCTTCGGCGCCACCGATCCCGCTCGCTACCACCCTTGGGGCGTCGAGCACGTCCTCCTCCGCGCGGAGGGGCTCGCCTGCTCGCCGTGCGGCGGCCGCACCTGCCGCTCGCCGTATTACCCGTGGGCGTGCATCGACGGGCTGGACGACGAGGCGGTGTTCGCGACGTCGCTGGCATGGCTCCAAGGCCGGCGCCCCGGCGCGGCCGCCCTCGTCGCGGCCCCGTGAGTCCCCCGCTCTCGATCCTCCACTGCGACTTCCGCCTGAGCTGGGCGGGGGGCCAGAACCAGCTCTGGCTCCTCGCCCAGGGGCTCCGTGACCGCGGCCATCGCCAGTGGATCGTGACCCGGCCCGCGAGCGAGATGGCGCGCCGCGCGCGCGCGGCGGGATTCGACGTGGTCGAGCACCCGTATCGGGGCGAGATCGACCCGCGCGCGTACGTGTCGCTCCGCCGGGCGATCGCCGCCCGCCGTCCCGAAATCGTCCACGCCCACGACTCCCACAGCCTGATGCCCTCTGCGGTGGCGGCGCGGCTCGTCCGGCCGCGACCCGCCGTCATCGGCCACCGCAGGGTCGACTTCCCGATCCGGGGGCATGCGCTCTCCCGCTGGAAGTACGGGCGCGGGCCGGACCGGCTGATCGCGATCAGCCGGCGCGTAAGAGACGTGCTCCTCGCCGAAGGCGTGCCGGCCGAGCGGATCGCGCTCATCCCCTCGGGGATCGCGCTCGAAACGCCGCCGGCGCCCGACGGGCCAGCGCTGCGGGCGCGTCTGGACGCGCCCGGTGGCGCGCCGGTCGTTCTCACGATCGCCACGCTCGCCGACTACAAGGACCACCCGACGCTCGTCGCGGCCGCGGCCGCCCTTCGCCCTCGCGACCCGATGACGCGCTGGGCCGTGTGCGGGGCGGGCGGCCTCCTCGATGGGATTCGCGACGAGGTCACGCGGCGCGGGCTCGCGGAGCGGCTCCGCTACCTGGGGTATGTCGCCGGCGCCCGCGGCTTTCTGCCCGAGGCCGACGTCTTCTGCCTGTCGTCCAGGACCGAGGGACTCGGCACGAGCGTCCTCGACGCGATGGCGGCGGGCGTGCCCGTGGCCGCCACAGCGGGAGGCGGAATCCCCGAGATGATCGAGCACGAGGTCACCGGGCTCCTCGCGCCGGTAGGCGACGGCGCGGCGCTCGCCGCGGCCGTCGATCGGCTGCTCGACGACCCCTCGCTCGCGCGCCGGCTGGCCGGCGCCGCCCGCGAGCGCGTCCGGGCGTTCGACGCCGAGCGCATGATCGACCGAACCGAGGCGCTCTACCGCGAGCTGGCGGCCCGACGGGGGCTGACTCCCGGCAGTGTCGACGAGTAGGTTTCGCCCGCCGGATCGAACCCGGCAGGGAAGATCACGGGTCAGGACTGGAACCGGAATTCGGAAGGGGGTCGCATGAGACATCGCATGCTCGGGGTCGCGCTCGGGATGGCGGTCGCGCTGGCCGCCTGCGAGCAGCAGGGTGAGGGGCCGGCGGAGGGAACGGACACGCTGGACCAGACCGCCGACACCGCAGCGGCGGCCACGCTGTACGACCGCCTCGGGGGCGAGGCCGCCATCGCGTCCGTCGTCGATACGCTGGTCGCGCTCGCGTCCGCCGACACGGAGCTCAACTTCACGCGTCAGGGAACGGCGAACGAGTGGGAAGCAACGCCCGAGAACGTCGCGATCTTCAAGACGCACATGGTCCAGTTCGTGGGCCAGGCGACCGGGGGCCCACAGGTCTACGAGGGTCGCGACATGGCGGCCGCGCACGCCGGAATGCAGATCACGGACGAAGAGTTCGACCGGCTGGCCGGACACCTCGAGGCGGCGCTCGACGCCCACGACGTCCCGGAGGCCGAGAAACAGGAGCTGTTCGCGATCGTCGAGACCACGCGCAGCGCGATCGTCGCGCCGGCCGACACGGCGGCCATGTAGAATCTCCTCGGAGCCACCGTCGCCGCGAGGCTACGCTCCGGAGCGCTCCACCATCTCGACGTTGTCGCACCGGAATCCCGACTTCTTGTGCGTGCTGTCGCAGAAGGGTTTCATGCTCGACAGGCCGCACCGGCAGAGCCACGTTTCCCCGCCCTCGACGTCCAGCTCGGTCCCGTCGCTGAGCACGAGGCGGAAATCGCCCTTCACGTGATAGGGTCCGTGCTCATTCGGGATGATGATCGTCTCCGCCATGTCACCTCCGTTTGTCTTCCTCCGATACGGGCGCCGGGATCATCTCGCGCGCCGCTTCCGGTGGACGCCCTGCTCGAGCGAAACGGCCACCTCGCCGCCGAACAGGATCGCCAGCGCGGTCAGATACAGCCAGATCAGGAGCACGAGGATCCCCCCCACGACCCCGTACGTGCTGCCGTAGCTCCCCCAGTTCGCCACGTAGAGGCGAAACCCGGTGGTCACCAGCACCCAGAGCAGGGTCCCCACCAGCGCGCCGACCGTGACGTAGCGAATCGACATGCGCTGCTTCCTGTTGGGCAGATGGTAGTAGACGAGCCACGCCAGCGCGGTCAGCGCGAGATAGGCGAGCGGCCAGCGCGCCACGTTCCACGCGCCGCCCAGGCCGAACCGCTCCACCACTTCGGCGCCCGCCAGGATCGCGGTCGCGCCGAGCGGCACGAGGACCGAGGCGCAAAGCAGCAGCGCCATCGCGATCAGCCGCCGCTTCCACCACACCCTTCCCTCGGGCACGTCGTACATCCGGTTGAGGCCGTCGGCCAGCGACACGAAGATGCTCGACCCGGACCACAGGGTGAGAGCCACCCCTAGGGACAGCACCTGGGGACGTTCCTCGGCCGTGATCTCCCGCACGAACCCTTCCAGGAACCGGGTCGGCTCGGTCGGCAGGGACCTCGTGACCCAGCCCATGATCCAGTCGAAGGCCGGCTCGCCGCCGAAGAGCCCGGTGAACGCGAAGAGGCCCAGCAGGAACGGCCACAGCGAGAGGAAGAAGTAGTAGGCCGCCTTGGCGGCCTCGCCGGTGATGTTGTCGGAGCGTGCCTCTTTGACGATCGCCCACGCCGTCCGCAGGAAGCTCCCCATCGCTCCACCCTCCCGTTGCTGCGCCGTCCCGAAAGCGGAGATTCGCGGGAGGAGGGATCGTACCCATGGAGCAGGCGACGAGCCAGAAGAAGCCGGCGCGGAGGATCATGGTGACGTGCCCGTTCTGCGGCCGGCGGAACCGGATCGTCGCGGATCGGGTGGCCGACCGGCCCCGCTGCGGCGAGTGCGGCCGGCCGCTCCTGGTAGACCGCCCGGTCAAGGTGAGCGGCAGCGACTTCGACGCCGTGATCGGCGGGACGGACGTGCCCGTCCTCGTCGATTTCTACGCCGACTGGTGCGGACCCTGCAAGACGATGGCGCCGGCCCTGGACGAGCTGGCGGCCGCGCGGGCGGGGGAGGTTCTCGTCGCCAAGCTCGACACGGATCGCGAGCCCGAGATCGCCGGGCGTTTCGGGATCCGCGGGATACCCACCCTGATCGTCTTCCGCGAGGGGCGCGAGTCCGCGCGCTCCACGGGCGCCATCGGCGCGAAGGAGCTCGCCGAACTGGTCGACCAGGACCCCTCTGGCGCGGGATGATCAAAACGAGCCGATTTCAAGGCGCGGCCGTTTTCATCATCCCGATCACCGGGGGACGATCTTGTGGACCCTCCCGCCCGCCGTGAGTATGTAGAGCTCACCCTCGGCGTCTTCGCCGAACGAGGAGACGGAGTGGTCGTCCGGCTCGAGCTCGGAGAACCTGCGCTCGCCGGCCGCCTGACCGTTGGCGAACCGGAAGCCGCGCACGAAGCCGCTGCAGTAGTCGGAGTAGAGGTACGTGCCGCGGAGCTCCGGGATGGCGTTCCCGCGGTACACGTAGCCGCCCGTCACCGAGCAGCCGTCGCCGTGGTCGTACTCCGCCACCGGCAGCGTCAACCCGTCCCGGTCGCATCCGTCCCGCGGCTCGAAGCAGTCCGTCCCCTCCGTCACGTTCCACCCGTAGTTGAGGCCTCTTCCGGCGCCCTCCACCGCGTTCACCTCCTCGATCCGGTTCTGGCCGACGTCGGCGACGTAGAGGTCGCCGGTGTCGCGGTCGAAGGAGAAGCGCCAGGGGTTCCGCAGGCCGTACGCCCACACCTCGGGCCGCGCGCCCGCCGTGTCGACGAACGGGTTGTCGCCGGGCACGGCGTACGGCTGGGCGCCGTCGACGTCGATCCGCAGCAGCTTGCCGAGGAGCGCTCCCAGGTTCTGCCCGTTTCCTTGCGGGTCGCCGCCCGAGCCGCCGTCGCCCATGCCCACGTACAGCATGTCGTCGGGGCCGAACAGAACCAGCCCGCCGTTGTGGTTGGAGAACGGCTGCTCGATCGTGAGGACGACACGCGCGGATCCGGGATCGGCGCGATCCGGATCGCCCGGCGAGACGCGGTACTCGACCACGCGCGTATCGCCGCCGGGATCGGTCAGGTTCACGAAAAAGCGCCCGTTGGCGGAGTACTCGGGATGGAAAGCGAGCGACAGGAGCCCCTGCTCGCTGCCGGTCGAGACCTGGCCTCGGAGGTCGAGGAACGGGGTCGGCAGTACCGAGCCGTTCTCGACGATCACCACCCGCCCGCCCTTCTCGACGACGAAGAGCCGCGGATCGCCCGCGGGCGCGGTCAGCCATACCGGGAAGTCGAGACCCTGGACGACGGTCTCGAGCCCGAAGCCGTCCGCAGGCGGCTCGCCGTCGTCGGGGGGCTCGATCGCGTTGCCGTTCCCCCCGCAGCCGGCGGCCGCGAGCAGGAGGACGAGCGCGAAGTCGTGCAGGAACTTCATGGGACTCGGAGTTTATCGCCTGTCATGGCGGAAGGCCGTAAGCGAACGAACGCCCTCGCCCTCGCGCTGGCGGTGGCCTGCGGCGGGCCCGAATCCGGACCGCGCGCGGCGGGCCCGGAGGAGGGCGAACGCGAGGCCGTGGCGGACGATGCCCGCGCCCCTGCGCCCGCGCGGCGCATCGTCGCCTGGGCGGGGGATGTCGACCGGGCGGACAGCGACTTCCTGGCCGTCCTCGACGCCGATCCCGAGAGTCCCGGCTACGGCAGCATGATCGCCACCGTCCCCGTCGACAGGCGGGGAACTCACCCCCATCACACGGAGCACCGGATGCCCCCGGGCGGGACGCTCTTCACCAACGGCTTCATGGCCGGCGCGACGTTCCGCTTCGACCTGTCGGACGCTGACGCGCCGCGGCTCCTCGGCTCCTTCGAGGAAGCGGCGGGATTCACGTTCCCGCACAGCTACGAGCGGCTTCCGAACGGAAACGTGCTCGCGACATTCCAGGGGCGCGGCCCGGACAACGTCGACCCCGGCGGCCTGGTCGAGATCGACGACTCCGGGACCGCCATCCGGTCGGGGAGCGCGGCCGATCCAGGCGCCCCGCGCGCGCTGATCCGGCCGTACAGCCTGGCGATCGCCCCCGACCTCGACCGCGTCGTGGTGACGAGCTACGACATGGGCGAGGACATGGGGATGGCGGGCGGCCGGCGGGGGCGGACGCACGTCGTCCAGGTGTGGCGGCTTTCGGATCTGTCCGTGCTCGCGACGATCGATCTGCCCCCGCTGCCGGGGGGCGGGGGCGACGAGCAGCCGGGCGAGCCGCGGCTTCTCGACGACGGGCGCACGGTTCTCGTCTCGACGTTCACCTGCGGGCTCTACAGGATCACCGGCCTCGCGAGCGGATACCCCGGCGCCGAGCCCGTGCACGGCTTCGGCGGCGGCGGGTGCGCGGTGCCGGTCGTCGTGGGGCGCTTCTGGGTCCAGTCCGTGCCGAGCGCGAACGCGATCGTGGCGCTCGATGTCTCCG
>JAICQP010000224.1 GCA_025937815.1 Gemmatimonadota bacterium | reverse complement strand
GCGAGCGCGTGGTCGCGGTCGAGGACGTCGTCACGACCGCGGGCTCGATCCGCGAGGTCGTCGCGCTCTGCCGGAAGGCGGGAGCGGAAGTCGTCGGAGCGGCCGCGGTCGTCGACCGCTCGGCGGGCGGCGTCGCATGGGACGTCCCCTGGGCCTCGCTGGTCGAGATCGAGGTCGAGCAGCATGCGCCGGAGAGCTGCCCCCTGTGCGCGGCGGGAATCCCGGTCGTCAAGCCGGGCAGCCGGCCGGTTTGAACAGGTCGCGTACGCGCGCGACGGGCGCGATACCGACGGAACAAAGCAGGGTGCGGAACGTATCCACTCACGATGGAACGTATCCTGATCCGCCTCGTGTTCGCGACGCTTCTCGTGTCCTGTAACGCCTCGTACATCCGGGCCCAGGAAAGCGACATCGGCCCGCGCGACGCGCTGGCCCCGTACCGGTCCCAGGAGGCGGCGGTGCCCGCGTCGCTCCAGGAGCTCTACCGCCGGCTGGCCGAGTACTGGGAGGACGAGAACTCCCGTGCGATCGCGCATCTGGTGGCCCGCGACGGCCGCGTCCACGTGGTGGTCCAGCAGGAGGGTGTGGGGGAGCGTCTCGCCGCCCCCCAGCTCCAGTACCTCCTCCAGGAGATGTTCGACTCCACCGAGGAGGTGACGTTCCGCTTCCCCGCCTACTCGACCTACGATCCCACCAGCGGAGCAGGATACGCGGTGGGCCAGCGCGTGTACCGGGACGGGAACGGCTTCGAGCCTCTCGTCGAGCGCGTGTTCGTGGGAGCCCGCACCGATCGTGGGCGCTGGATCGTGACGGAGCTCCGCCTCACCCTCGACTGATCCGCGCTTGCTGGGCGGGCTTTCGCCACACTACCCTCTGGGTTCTCGTCCGTAACCGGCCGTCCGCGGCGCGCCGCGGTCCGGCCCCTTCAGCGGAGCACCGCGTGGCGCTCGCCTTCTACGACACCCTCCGCCGGGAGCTGGTGACTTTCGAGCCCCTCGAGCCGGGGCACGTCCGCATGTACACCTGCGGCCCGACGGTCCACGACTATGCCCACATCGGGAACCTGCGGACGTTCCTGTTCGAGGACATGCTGCGCAGAGTCCTGCAGGCGCGGGACTACCGGGTGACGCAGGTCATGAACCTGACCGACGTGGACGACAAGATCATCGCCAAGGCCCAGGCCGCGGGGGAGTCGATCGCCGAGTACACGCGGCGGTACACGGAGGCCTTCTTCGAGGACCTGGCGACTCTTCGGGTAGAGCGCGCCGAGCACTACCCGACCGCCACCGGCCACATACCCGAGATGGTGGCGCTGATCCAGCGGCTCGAGGGGGCGGGTCACACCTACCGGACCGAGGACGGGTCGATCTGGTTCCGGATCGCGAGCTTCCCGGAGTACGGCAAGCTCTCGCGAATCGACCTGTCCGGGATGCGCGACGGAGCGCGAGTCGAGTCCGACGAGTACGACAAGGAGGACCCCAAGGACTTCGCGCTCTGGAAGGCAGCCCGGCCGGGAGAGGAGGCCTGGGACACCGAGCTGGGGCGCGGCCGGCCGGGATGGCACATCGAGTGTTCGGCCATGTCGATGGCCTATCTCGGCGAGACCTTCGACATCCACACCGGCGGCGTCGACAACATCTTCCCGCACCACGAGAACGAGATCGCACAGGCGGAGGCGGCGACGGGACGCCCGTTCGCCCGACTTTGGCTCCACGCCGAGCACCTGATCGTCGACGGGCAGAAGATGGCGAAGTCGCTGGGCAACTTCTTCACGCTGCGGGACCTGATCGAGCGCGGGTACTCCCCCCGCGCGATCCGCTACCTGCTGCTGTCGGTGCACTACCGCCAGCAGCTGAACTTCACGTTCGCGGGACTGGATCAGGCGGCGGCTTCGATCGAGCGCCTGGGCGACTTCGCGCGGAGGCTGGAGGAGCTCCCGGGGGACGGGGAGCCCGATCCGGCGCTGACCGAGAGGAGCGCCAGGGCCCGGCGGGAGTTCGAGGCCGCGCTCGACGACGATCTCAACACCAGTCGCGCGCTGGGGGTCGTGTTCGAGTGGGTGCGGGACGTGAACCGGGCCCTCGACGAGGGCCGGGGGAGCGGGGCGGACAGGCCCGTGCTCGAGCGGGTCCTGGCCGCGTTCGACGCCGTCTACGCGGTCCTCACCCCCGACCCGGCCGAGCTCCGCGTGGACGCGGGGGTCGAGGCCCTGATCGCCGAGCGGGAGGCGGCCCGGCGGGAGCGGGACTGGGCCCGGGCGGACGCCCTCCGGGACCGCCTGGCGGCCCTCGGGATCGTGCTCGAAGACACCCCCGCCGGACCTCGCTGGAAGCGGTCAGCGGGTACTTGACAGGAGCACTGGAACCGATAAATTCCCTGTTCTTTTCTCTGGGCGTATTGCGCCCGCAGGCGACGTTCTCGGCGGCGGCGGTCCTGGCGGGCGACTCCCGCCGGGAACGTTTCGTCGCGCGCCGATGTAGCTCAATTGGTAGAGCAGCTGCCTTGTAAGCAGCAGGTTACCAGTTCGAGTCTGGTCATCGGCTCCATCCGCCGGTATGCGGGACCGGCGGCGGCGGCCGGAGGGATACCGAAGCGGTCAAACGGGGCAGACTGTAAATCTGCTGGCTCATGCCTTCGGAGGTTCGAATCCTCCTCCCTCCACCATCACGCGCGCGCGGCGCGTAACGGCGGCGGTAGCCAGATCGAACGTGGGCGGGAGTAGCTCAATTGGCTAGAGCACGAGCCTTCCAAGCTCGGGGTTGCGGGTTCGAGACCCGTCTCCCGCTCCAGTCAGAGAACGCCGAGGACGTCGGGCCCAGGTAGCTCAGTTGGTAGAGCACGTCCTTGGTAAGGACGAGGTCGGCGGTTCAATCCCGCTCCTGGGCTCCATTGAGATCAAGATCGCAGGCCACG
>JAICQP010000180.1 GCA_025937815.1 Gemmatimonadota bacterium | reverse complement strand
TGATAGAAGCCCTCTCCTTCGATCCCGTCCGGGAAGCGGTGCATCGAAACGGGGCGCCCCTTCATGTGAGGGACCATGCGCGCCGCCACGCGCCGATAGTGCTCGATCAGGTCTCCCTTCGTGACGCCGACGTCGGGGAACAGCACCTTGTCGAGGCTCGAGAGCGAGACCGCATGGCGGCCTATCCGGGCCTTCCCGGCGCCGCTCACCTTCCTCCGCCCGGCTGTCGGCACTTCGTCGCTGCGATCCCCACCGCCGTGCCTCCTCCCGCGAGTGTCCCGTCGGCACGGGAATTGTAGCTCGGCCGCAACGGGTCGTCGAAAACACTATACGGGGCTCGCGCGCATGGGGCTGGCCGGGCAGATCGAGGCACGAGGAGGAAGGGCGATGCACGACGGCTGGACGGCCCGCGAGCGGAGGACCGCGGCCACGCTGGCCGCGGTCTGGATCGCGGGCGCCCTGTCCGGCTGGACCGGTCTCGATCGGTCGCTCGCCACGGCCGCCGAGCGGCTCCTCCATCCGCCCCGTCCGACGGTGGCCGAGCTCGCCGCGCGCGTGGGACCGGGAGACCCGCGGCCCGAATGGTACGCCGCCGCGCTGGCCCTCGGGGCCGAGGAGGAGCTGGCCGCGTCGGGGCCGGCGACGATCGATCCCAATGCCGCCGGACGGGCCGCGTGGGACCGGCTGCCCGGAATCGGCCCCGTGACCGCCATCGCGATCGTCGAGCATCGGGCGGCCCACGGCCCCTTCCGAGGTCCCGCCGACCTGCTCGCGGTTAAGGGCATCGGCCCGCGGACGCTGGAGAAGCTCCAGCCGTTCCTCGCCTGGGAGGCCGCGGGCGCCGGGGATGGCCACAGATATGCAACGCTATCCAGCCATGGTGGTTTGCCGGATCTCAACGCCGTGGACGGAGCGTTTCTGGCCTCGCTTCCCGGCTTCGGTCCAAAACTTGCTGAAACTGTCCTCCGCGAGAGGCAGGCTCGGGGGATGTTCCGCGACTGGACCGATCTCCTGTCGGTCGATGGCGTAGGCCCCGCGCGACTCCGCGTCTTGCAGAAAGCGACCCGCTTGAGGGGAACGAGTGCCCCGAGCGAGGGCGAATAACAGGCCGAGAATGGAACAGATGAGCCGATCTTCCAGCGCCAAGAATCTCGAACCCCCTTCGAGCCCGGGCCCGATGAGCCGTGAGCCGTCCACCGGGGGTGCGGTCGAGGTCCTGCCGGACCGCTCGGGGTCGGGGCTCAACATCGCGGCCATGCTGCTCCAGGAGGGGTTCGTCACCTCCGAACAGATCGCCAAGGCGCACGCCCGCCAGAAAGCCAACGGTCACAAGCTCGGCTACAACCTGATCGAGCTCGGCTTCGTGGAGTCGGCGACGATCACGATGATGCTCGAGCGCCAGTTCCGCGTGCGGGGCGTGGATCTGGGCTCGCTCGACGTCGAGCCCGCCGTCCTCAAGCTGATACCCGTCGAGATCGCGAACAAATACGAGGTCTTCCCGGTCCGGCGCGACGGCAACGCGATCGTGCTGGCGATGGGCGATCCTACCGACTGGACCATCATAGACGATCTCAAGTTCCTGACCGGCTACGAGATCGAGCCCGTGGTCGCCGACGAGTTCTCGATCGTCGAGGCGATCGCCGCGCATTACGGCACCGGCGAGGGTTCGTATCGCCAGCTGATGGAGAACCTCGGCGAGTACGAGATGGAGGTCGTCGAGGAGGTATCCGACGACGAGGACTACAACGTCCTGGCCGCCCAGGTCGAAGCCGCGCCGGTCGTCAAGTTCATCAACTCGCTCCTCGCCGACGCCGTCCAGCGCGGAGCGAGCGACATCCACATCGAACCGTACGAGGAAGAGCTCCGCATCCGGTATCGCATCGACGGTGTTCTGCGCGAGATGGTGTCGCCGCCGCTCCGCATGAAGGCGGCGTTGATCTCGCGCGTGAAGATCCTCGCCGACCTGAATATCGCCGAGCGGCGCGTTCCCCAGGACGGGCGCATCAAGATGAAGATGGGGCACCGGGTGATAGACTTCCGCGTTTCGACCCTGCCCACGCTGTTCGGAGAGAAGATCGTGCTGCGGATCCTGGATCGCGGCAACCTCACTCTGGACCTGGACAAGCTCGGATTCCCGGACAAGGGGCTCAAGGACTTCCACAAGGCGATCGAGGCGCCTTTCGGGATCGTGCTCGTCACCGGGCCGACCGGCTCGGGAAAGACCACGACACTGTATTCAGCGCTGACGCGCCTCAACCAGCCCGGGGTCAACATCATGACCGCCGAGGACCCGGTCGAGTACAACCTGAAGGGCATCAATCAGGTCCAGATCCAGGAGGAGATCGACATGGGCTTCCCCGAAGCCCTGCGCGCCTTCCTGCGGCAGGACCCGAACATCATCATGGTCGGCGAGATCCGCGACCTCGAGACGGGATCGATCGCGATCAAGGCCGCCCTCACCGGTCACCTCGTCCTGTCTACGATCCATACCAACGACGCGCCCTCGACGGTCAACCGCATGGTCGACATGGGGCTGCAGCCGTTCCTGGTGGCGAGCGCGCTGAACGCGATCGTCGCTCAACGGCTCGTACGCCGGATCTGCGACGACTGCAAGCGGCCGCGGCAGTATTCGCGCGAAGTGTTGGGTGAAGCGGGTCTCGGCGGCGACGACCTGGACGCGATCTACTTCGAAGGGGAGGGGTGCGGGTCGTGCGACGATTCCGGATACCGCGGACGCGTCGGACTCTACGAGGTGATGCCGATCACGAGCGACCAGCGGCGCCTTATCACCAACCACGCCTCTAACGCCGACATCCGGGACCAGGCCGTGGCGGATGGCATGCTGACGCTCAGGCAGGACGGCCTCACGAAGATGCGCGCCGGAATCACCACCCTGGACGAAGTGCTGCGGGAAACGAGCAACATGTGAACACGCGCCAGGAGAGCAGATGAGCGACGCCGTCACGCCGATCGCGGACGCACGGGACGCCAAGAAGAAGGCGCCGTCCATGCGGGACCTGCTGGAGGAGCTGGTCGCCAAAGAGGGCAGCGACCTCCACCTCACCGTGGGTCAGCCGCCCAAGCTGAGGATCGACGGGGTTCTGCGCGACAGCGCGGTGTACACGGATGAGTTGACGCCCAAGGACACCGTAGAGATGGGATACAGCCTGCTGACCGAGAAGCAGAAGCGCGCCTTCGAGACCGAAGACGAGCTCGATTTCTCGTTCGGCGTGGCGCGCCTGTCGCGCTTCCGCGCCAACATGTTCCGGCAGCGCGGCGCGATCGCGCTGGCCATCCGTCAGATCCCGTTCGAGATCCGGAGCTTCGAGCGCCTCGGCCTGCCGCCTGTCGTGAGCACGTTCGCCGACCGGACCAACGGTCTGGTGCTGGTCACGGGCGCGACCGGGTCGGGAAAGTCGTCGACTCTGGCCGCGCTGATCGACAAGATCAACCGCGAGCGAAAGGTCCACATCCTCACGATCGAAGACCCGATCGAGTTCATCCATGCCCACCAGTCGAGCATGGTCAACCAGCGCGAAGTGGGCTCCGACACCCAGACGTTCGCCAACGCCCTCAAATACGCGCTGCGGCAGGACCCCGACGTGGTGCTGATCGGTGAGATGCGCGACGCGGAGACGATCGCCGCCGCGATCACGATGGCGGAGACGGGCCACCTCGTGTTCGCGACCCTGCACTCCAACTCGGCGGCCGAGACGTTCAACCGCATGGTGGACGTGTTCCCCAGCGACCAGCAGCCGCAGATCCGCACCCAGCTGGCTTCCGTGCTGGAGGGCATCGTGACCCAGCAGCTGCTGCCCAAGCGGGGCGGCGGTCGCGCTCTGGCCGCGGAAGTGCTCGTCGTGACGAACGCGGTCCGGGCGCTCGTGCGGGAGGGGAAGACGCATCAGATCTACTCCTCGATGCAGGCCGGGGGCTCGCACGGCATGCAGACCATGAACCAGGCGCTGGTGCAGCTCTACATGGCGGGGCTCGTGACACGCGAGGAGATCTTCACGGCGAGCGAGGATAATGTCGAACTGGAACGCATGGTCAACCAGGCGACAGCGGGCCGATGAAGATGGGTGATTTCCGCGTCGCGTTCCTCGCGCAGGCCAGGGGCTGAATGCCGGTCTTTACGTACAAGGCGCGGACGGTTGGGGGAGAGAGCCAGTCGGGCGAGATAACGGCCTCGACCGAGGCCGACGTCGTCGGGCAGCTCCGCCGCCGGCGACTGGTCGTCGTCAGCGTCCGGGAGAAACCCAAGGAGCTGAAGTTCTCGCTCGGCGGCCGCATCAAGACGAAGGACCTGGTCCTCTTCACCCGGCAGTTCGCGACCATGATCAACGCCGGGCTGCCGCTCGTTCAGTCGCTCGACATCCTCGCCACGCAGCAGCCTAACAAGCGAGCCGCCGAGAAGATCCGCGCGGTGCTGCACGACGTGGAGTCGGGCTCGACGCTGGCCGACGCGATGGGCCGCCACCGCGACTTCTTCAGCGAGATCTACGTGAACATGGTCGCCGCGGGCGAGGCGGGCGGCATCCTGGACGTCATCCTGCTGCGGTTGGCCGAGTACCTCGAGGCCTCCGAGAAGCTGCGGCGCAAGGTCAAGGGCGCGATGTTCTACCCGGCGACCGTGATGGGCTTCTCGGGGTTGGCGATTGCCGTCCTGCTCATCTTCGTGATTCCGACCTTTGCCGGGTTCTTCCAATCGGCCGGCGTTGCGCT
>JAICQP010000104.1 GCA_025937815.1 Gemmatimonadota bacterium | reverse complement strand
GAGCGGGGGCGGGGCCACGCCCATCCGCTCGAGGGCGTGGGCCAGCGAGCGCGTGATGCCCTCGCGCGGGTCGGTGAGCGTGCCGTCGAGGTCGAAGAGGATCGCGTCGAAGCGCATCGTCGGCGGAAGATCGGGGCCGGGAGGGCGCTTGACAATCCGCGCGCGGGGGCGGAGCATGAGCCCATGCGCGCCCTCATCGCCGTCGCGGCCGTCCTCGCTAGCGCTGCCCTCGCCGCGCCCGCCGCCGGGCAGCAGGACACGACCGCCCCGGACACGACCGCCCCGGCGGACACGGTCACCGCGGACACCGCGGCGGCCGCCGCCGACACTCTGACCGCCGACACGACCGCGGCGGCCGCCGCCGACACCGCCGCCGACACGACCGCCTCGGCGGCCGACGCCCCCCACGTGGTCCCCTCGCTCGAGGGGTACGTCAAGGTGGCGATCCTCTACCGGGACATGCTGCCCGGCGCGCCGGGGGACGAGACCGCGATCGAGGTGTACCGCAGCGCCGAGCGCGCCCAGGTCCTGCGCTTCGTGACCGGCGGTACGGCGTGGGCGCTCGTCGTCCGCCCGGCCGGCGTCCCGGACTCCTACACCCTGCGCGACCACGACTGCTCGGAGGGTTTCACCGAGGAGCTCGAGGCCGGAACGCCGCTCGCGGTCCCCGATTGCGCCGCGCCCGCGGCTCCGGCGGCCCCACCGCCCGCGGAAGACGACGACGACTGACATGCCCGGCCGCAAGGGGTACGTCGCGGCCGCCATCCTGCTCGTGGTGGGTCTCGCCGCGGCCGGCGCGTTCCTGTTCCTCCGGCTCCGCGACCTGGGAGCGGGGATCCAGCAGGTCGTGGTACCCGGAGTGGCGGAGCTCCAGCTGGAGGAGACCGGAGGCTGGACGATCTACCACGAGACCGGCGCCACGGTGGACGGACGGTACTATGCCGCGGACGGGGTCTCGGGACTCGCGGTGTCGATCACGGACCCGGACGGCGCGCCGGTCGAGGTGGGGGCGCCCGGCGCCACGACCTCGTACGAGTTCGGCGGAAGGGAGGGCCGCTCGGTACTGGGGTTCGCGATCGATCGGCCGGGGACATACGTGCTGACCGGGGAGTACCCGGAGGGGGAGGGGCCCCAGGTCGTGCTCGGAGTCGCGCACGGCTTCGGTCGGGGTCTCGCGCTCACGATCGGGGGGACGCTCGCCCTCGCGTTCGGGTCGGCGGGACTCGCGCTGGCGCTCGCTGTCTTCACGTTCCTGCGCCGCCGCCGGGGCACGGCCGCGAAGACCGCGCAGGGCGATTCCGGGTAGTTCTCGCGGAGCGCGCCGATCTGGTCCTGCGCGCCGGCCGCGCGGCCCGGCTCAGCGCAGGATCAGGGCCGCGGTCCCGACGACCAGGATCACGACGCCGGCGGCGGTCTTGGCGGCCGCCGCGAACGCGCGGCCGAGGACGGCGCCGCACCCCACCCGTCCGGCCGATCGCAGCGCGCGGGTCTCCCACAGCGTGACCGCGGCCGCGCCCGCGAACGTGCCGAGGAGCCCCGCGGCGAGCGGCCCCAGGATCGGCAGCGGCACCGGCAGACCGACCAGGATCCCCACGAGACCGCCCGCGATCGCGCCCCAGAAGGCCTTCCGCGAGCCGCCCCAGCGCGCGCTCGTCCGGGCCACGATCATCCACTCGGCGAGCTCGGCGAGGAGCGCGACGACGACGAGCAGGATCAGGATGATGGGGGAGACCTGGTCTGCGTAGGTCGCCACCGCCAGGATGCCGATCATGATCCAGAGTCCGGGGAGGCCGAGCGGGATCACGACCAGCGCCACGACCATTCCGACGACAGCCAGCGCGAGCAGCCCTTCGATGCCGGCGATCACGGGCATCGGCGCATGTTCCCGCCGCGGTGAACCCCCTCGCGCGCGCTACTGCGCAAGGTACCCGCCGTCGATCGCGTAGTAGCTCCCGGTCACGAACGAGGCCTTCTCCGAGCTCAGCCATACGACGAGCTCCGCGACCTCCTCGGACTCGCCGAGCCGGCCGATGGGGTGCTTCGCGACGAGACCCGCGCGCGCCTCGGGGGTCATGTTCTTCTCGATGAGCGGCGTGTTGATGAAGGCGGGCCCGACGGCGTTGACGCGGACCCCGCGCGCGGCGTACTCCAGCGCCGCGCTTCGCGTCAGCCCCACGACTCCGTGCTTGGCGGCGACGTACGCCGAGGAGCTCGGAAACCCGACCTGTCCGAGGATCGAGGCGACGTTGACGATCGAACCGCCCCCGGAATCGAGCAGCGCGGGGATCTGGTGGCGCATCCCGTAGAAAACGCCCGATAAGTTGATCGCGATCACGCGGTCCCATCCGTCGATCGGATAGTCGCCCGCCGGCGCCGTCGGCCCGCCGATGCCGGCGTTATTGACGGCGACATGGAGCGCGCCGAGCTCCTTTACCGCCGATCCGACGAGCGCCTCTCCCTCTTCGGGCTTCGATACGTCCGCGCGCACGAAGATCGCCGTGCCGCCGGACTTCTCGATCGCCGCGACCGTCTCCGCGCCGCCGGCTTCGTCCAGGTCGGACACGACCACCCGCGCGCCCTCGGCGGCGAGACCAAGCGCGATCGCGCGGCCGATTCCCGAGCCCGCGCCGGTCACGAGAGCGACCCTGTCGGCATGTATCATGATACCCTCCCCTCCTCACATGGTGTTGACGATGAGTCCGATATGCGTGAAGAAGTTCATCGCGCCGAAGAGCGGGAACACCAGAACGGCGTACACGCGCGCGAGGGATGGCGAAGTAGGAGAATTGGCTCCCCGGGCCGGACTCGAACCAGCGACACGGTGGTTAACAGCCACCTGCTCTACCAACTGAGCTACCGGGGAGCGCGACGTTCAAGAAGCGATCCGAACTTCGAAAAATACGCCGAGCATCCGACTGCGGCAAACGCGCAGAGGAGAGGAAAACGCATACGTGCGGAGCACGCTCGGGAGCGATACCATGATGCAGGCGCTCGCTGAGAACCGCAACGAGGGAGGGGATGGGATGGATACAGACGAAATGCCCGGCCAGCCGGACGATCCGGACGCCGGCCCCGCGCCGACATTGCCGGGGCAGACGTTCGAGGGGAGCCTGGTCCGGTGCCCGTGGTGCGGCACCGAGCAGGACCTGTTCCTCGAGCCGCCCGCCGATCGGCCCGAGCAGGAGTACTTCGAGGAGTGCTCCGCCTGCGGCCAGGACTACCGATTGGCGATCGACTGGCTCGAAGACGGCTCGCCGCGGATCCGCGTCGACCGCGGGGGCGAGTAGGCGCTCGCGGAAGACGTTCGCCAGGCGTACGCCAGCTCTAGCGCGGGGAGTTCGTCGCCAGGCGCGCGAGGTAGGCGCGGATCCGGCGCGCGTTCGTGCCGAAGTCGCTGATGCCGACGCGCGACGCCGAGCGCACGTGGATCCGGCTCCCGGACCCCGCCGGCTCGACGGTGATGTCCACGTCGTCCACGAACTTCATTCGCGGGGTCGTCGCGCAGGCGGCGATCCTGCCCCCGCCGGGGTCCTCGGACGTCACCTGCCACAGCGGCATCGCGCGCGCCGCGGACAGCGCGGCCGCGTAGGCCGCGTTCGGGGGCAGGTCGAGCGCGAGGGGGGCCAGGTCGGGGTAGGGCTCCGAGCCGTCGGTCTGCGCGACGTTGGTGCGCGCCCGGAGCATGAGGCGGCCGATCCCGCTCACGGGACCGCCGGCGCCATCGAGGGCTCCGTCACGCGGATCGGGTTGGCGTAGATCCACGGCACCTCGCGCAGGCGATCCGCGCCTCCCAGCCACGGCTCGAGGTGGCGCGGGACGATCCCCACCTCCACGCGGTACGCCCCGGGACCGGGGACCTGGACGTCGATCCGCTCGCTCGACTCAGCCACGATCGTGCGGCGGCCGCCGGGCCCGATCCGGTAGAGCAGCGCGCGTATGTCGGCCGCTCGCGCAGCCCCCTCCGCCGATCCCGGGGCGGCGCCGGTCGTGCCGGCGACCCGCGGCAGCTCGACGACGAGCCGCTGACCCGCCGCGAGCGCGACCGCCGAGCCCATCTCCGCGATCCCTGCGCGGTCCTCCAGCCGGAAGTCGAATCCCGCAGGCGTCCCCCAGGCCTCGATCACGACGTAGAACCGGCCCTCGCGGACCGCCTCCTCGATCGCCACCGCGCGCCGTGCATCGTCTCCATCGGCGCCGTCGGCTGCCTCGGCGCCGCCGCGCACGAGCAGGACGTTCGTCACCCACGGCAGCATCCGCTCGTACGAGTCCCCGCGCTCGCCGTCCGCCATCTTCCACGGGAGCGAGTTCTCGTGCGCGCCCGAGGCGCCGAACCCGAACGGGTCGCGCCCCGACGCGAGCATCGCGTCCCAGTGGCCGATCGCGTTGTGGTTCGCGTCGAACATCGGCAGGAGCGCGAGGTCGGGGTGCGCGGCGGTCGTCCGCAGGTAGAAGGGCAGGATGTCGAAGATGGCGCCGAAGCGGGACAGCCCCTGATGCACGCGATGCTTGAACGCGAAGTTCGCGTGCGGGTTGTAGATCTCGATCCCGTCGGGGTCGAGCGCGGCGACGGTGGCGAGCGGCTCGTCCTCGGGGTGCGGCAGGAGCACGACCGCGCCGTAGCTCCGGAAGACGGCCGCCGTCCCCGCGGTGTCGGCGTCGTAGAAGGCGCGCCGTTCCTCGTCGGATCCGGAGGGCAGCGAATCCAACGCGATCGGCATGAGCTGGTTCTCCGCTCCCGCGAAGAGGAGCGTGCCGTCGGATCCCCTTCCGCAGTCGATCCGCGACGCCCGCACGCTCCCGTCGACGAGGATCGGCCGGTCGCGCTCCCGGAGGAGCAGCGCATCGGCGATCGAGTCGGCGCGGACCAGGTGCCGGTCGTGCTCGGTCAGGAAGACGGCGCCGAGCCCGGCGGTGCAGATCGCGCGGCGGAAGCGCGCGAGGCAGGCCTCGTTCGGCCGGCCGGCCTCGTCGAATGGGGCCTTGTCGCAGGCATCGTGGGAGTAGATCGAGTGGACGTGCATCACCGCGCGGACCGGCTCGAGCCCGCGCGGCGCGCCGATCGCGCTCGCGGCCACAAGCGTATCGGGCCAGGCCGGCCCGTCTCCGGTCACGCCGGCGGCTTCCCGGCATCCGCCCGCGACCCACGCGGCGGCCAGGACGGCCGCGGCGACTCCCCATTTCGACGACACGCCCCGAAGCTAGAGCGCATTCTCCCCGTACGGTATCTTGTCGGCATGCCCGCGCGGCTCCCCCTGCTCGTCCCGATCGCGGCCCTCCTGGTCGCGACGGCCGCCCGGGCGCAGGACGGATCGATCCCCCTCACCGCCGACTCGCGACTCGTCACCCGGACGGCCGCCGACGGCGACTCGGCGTCCGGCTGGACGACGAACGTCCGTCTTCCGGCGATCGAAGGACCCGCGGCGTCCGATCCCGGGTGGGCCGGACTCGCGGGACACCTGGACGAGATCGTCGCCGGTGAGCGCGAGGCGTTCCACGCGAACCTCGCCGAATGGGAGCCCAGCGAGCCCGGCTGGCTCTCGACCTTCGACGTCGACGGTGCTGTGCTCTGGGCCGAGCCGCCGATCCTCTCGATCGTGCTCGACTTCTCGGTCTACTACGCCGGGGCGGCGCATCCGGGTCACTACGCGATCACGGTGGTATGGGACGCCGAGCGCGGGCGCGCGCTCACCACGCGCGACCTCTTCCCCGCGACGTCGGACTGGGAGCAGGCTCTCTCACGCGAGGCGATCCCGATCCTCGAGCGCGATCTCGGGGACATGGCAGATTCCGCCTGGATCCAGGAGGGCGCCGGGCCGTTCGCAGAGAACTTCCGCCGCTGGGCGCTGGTCGAGGAAGGCCTCGTCCTCTTCTTCGATCCGTATCAGGTGGCACCCTACGCGGCCGGACCGCAGGTAGTGACGGTCCCGCGGGCGGCGCTGGCGGAGGTGGCTGCTCCGGGCGGGCCGCTGGCACCCGACTGATCCGTCGATAGCTTGTCCTGCCCCCGCGACCACGCGGCGGCGGACGTGACCGCGAACCCGCAGGATGGAGGAGGCGATAGTGGCTGACTGGGCGCTCGTTCTCGGCTCGTCCAGCGGGTTCGGCGAGGCGTGCGCGCGCGCGTTCGCGGAGGACGGGCTCAACATCTACGGCGTGCATCTCGACCGGAAGTCGACGCTGGCCCACGTCGAGGAAGTCGTCGAGGCGATCAAGGCGACCGGCCGCGACGTCGAGTTCTTCAACGTCAACGCCGCCGACCCCGCCAAGCGCGAGGAGATCGTCCGCCACATCAAGGAGCGCCTGGGTGACGGCGGCGAGCAGGTCCGGGTCCTCCTGCACTCGCTCGCCTTCGGCACGCTCAAGCCCTACATCGGCAAGGAAGGCCAGGCCGGCCTTTCCCAGCGCGAGCTCGAGATGACGCTCGACGTGATGGCGAACTCGCTCCTCTACTGGGCCCGGGACCTCATCGAGAACGGCCTCATGCGGGAGGGCGGCCGGATCTACTCCATGACCTCGACGGGCGACTTCCACGCCTGGCACTCCTACGGCGCGGTATCCGCCGCCAAGTGCGCCCTCGAGGCCCACACGCGCCAGCTCGCGCTCGAGCTCGCGCCGCGCGGCATCACCGCCAACGCGATCCGCGCCGGCGTCACCGACACGCCCGCGCTCCGCAAGATCCCCGGCTCCGCCGAGATGGTGGAGGCGGCGGCCCGGCGCAATCCCCATGGCCGGCTCACAACCCCTGAAGACGTGGCGCGCGCGCTGGTGGCGCTCGCCCGCCCGGAGACCGCCTGGATCACGGGGAACGTGATCGGCGTGGACGGCGGCGAAGAAATCGCCGGATAGGGCGCTGATAATGGCTCATCTACGGCGTTGCGCTCCTCGTCCTTCCTGCAGCGTCGGAATCATCACCACGCCTCGGAAGAGCCTCGTCGCGCGCCTTGTATCTGAGCCATTCTGAGCGCCCTTGTAGCTTAGGCAAAGGCCTCCCGTTCCGATCGGCTCCTTTCTTCCCCTCTCCTCCTCTACCTTACGCCCCATGCCGCACGTCGTCCTCGAGACCCACACGCCGCTATACCGGATCGTCGAGCGGACCGAGCCGTTCGTCGTCGAGGAGGAGGGAACGGTGTGGCGGATGCGGGACGTGTTCCTGAATCGGGACGATACGCATGGCCTGGCCGAATGCCTGGTCGTGGTCGGCGGGCGGCTGGAGCGGTTCTTCGTCCATCTGGCGCAGCGCGAGGAGGACGGCGCGATCGTGGTCCGCCCCTATCCGGTGCCGCGGATCGACCCGCAGCCGTCGGTCAAGCGCATGGTGGCGCTGGTGGCCGAGGCGCTGACCGCCGCCGATCCCGACACGCACGTCGCCCGCTCGACGATCGAGGAGTTCCTCAGCGACCGCTGGGTCTGGCGGCCGGATCCCGAGCCCTCGGAGTGGGACCCGATGCTCCCCTCGCGCGGGCTCCCGCGTCCTCTGGACTGGGGCGTCGTGTTCGGCTCGCCGGGCCCGGTCGAGATCGAGATCGGGTCGGGCAAGGGCACGTTCCTCGTGGAATCCGCCGCCGCCCGGCCCGACCACCGCTTCCTGTCGATCGAGTGGGCGCTTCCCTACGCCGAGCACGTCCGCGACCGCATCCGGCGCCGCGGCCTAGAGAACGTGCGGGTCGCGCGCGCCGACGCGGCGCGCTTTCTCGGCGAGCACGTCCGGCCGGGATCGGTGCGGGCCATCCACGTGTACTTCCCCGATCCGTGGCCGAAGAAGCGCCACCAGAAGCGACGGCTCATGCAGCCCGGCTTCGTCTCGGCGGCCGCCGAGGCGTTGGAAGAAGCCGGCGAGCTGCGGTTCGTCACCGATCACGAGGAGTACTTCGAGGAGGCCCGCGCGGCGCTCGCCGCCGAGCCGAGTCTGGAAGAGGCCCCGGTGCTCGAGGGGGAGATGACCGACCTCACGAACTACGAGCGGAAGTACCGCGCCGAGGGGCGGCCGATCCACCGCGCGCGGTTCGTCAAGCGCGGCGGCGCTCCGGACGGAGCGCGGCGGCCCCCCCGATGATCCTCGTCACCGGCGCCACCGGCTTCATCGGCAGCGAGATCCTGCGCCGCGCCAGCAAGCGCGGGTGGCGCGTGCGGGGGCTCGCCCGCCACCCGGACCGCGCCGAGGAGCTGGGGCGGCTGCCTCACGTCGAGCTCTTCCGGGGCGACGTCACCGAGCCCGACGAGCTCGACGAGGCGATGGAGGGCGTGACCGCCGTCATCCACCTCGTCGGGATCATCGCCCCGACGCGCGGGTCGGACTTCGACGCGGTCCATGTCGGCGGGACGAAGGCCGTGCTGGAGGCGGCGGCGCGCGCCCGCGTGCCGCGCTTCGTCCACATGAGCGCGCTCGGCGCTCCGGAGGCCCGGGACGCCACCGATTACTTCCGCACCAAGTGGGAGGCGGAGGAGGCGGTCCGCGCGAGCGGGCGGTCGGCGACGATCTTCCGCCCCTCGATCGTGTTCGG
>JAICQP010000129.1 GCA_025937815.1 Gemmatimonadota bacterium | reverse complement strand
CGGGCCGGCTCGTGCCGACGTTCAAGCCATCGAAGGAGCTGAAGGAGCTGGTGATGGAGGAATCTCCCGCGATCTAGCTCGCGCGTTGAAAATGGCCCATCTGCGGCGTTGCGCTTCGTTGCCTTTCCTGCAGCGTGGGATTCGCCCTGCCTCGGAAAGAGCTCCTCGCCGCCTTGCGAGCCATTCTGAACGCGCTCGGAAGCCGGGTGCTGCTGCGCCGCCACTGAAAGAGTAACTTCCCTTTGCTGTCTGTGCGCCCATAGCTCAGCTGGATAGAGCGACAGCCTCCGGAGCTGTAGGTCAGAGGTTCGAATCCTCTTGGGCGCACCATAGCCGCGATACACTCATCATCTCTTCAAGCCTGGTGCAGGAATGGCGTCTGGCGGCAGCACGATTGCCTATCCGTTGAGGCTGGCGACTTCCCAGAGCTAGGCAGGGAGGTGGTGGCTGCGAATCTGCTCGCCCCAAGATCCTAGGATGCCGGATCATGTAGATCTTGACAAACTGAGAAGTAGAGCGAGAGATACTTATACAAACGTCGTCGGTTCACGCCTTGCGTGGTAGCTCTTGCGAGCTGGCTTTCACTGATGGGGGAGTCCTATGCGCGGCCGGCAGCTTAAAGGAATGATATACGCACTGATGGCGGCGATGGCTATCGCATGCAGCGATGGAGGAGGACCGACCAGCCCCGAAGCTTCGATTACAGGCACGTATCTAGTTAATGCCTCGACGGTGACGAACACTTGCGGGCCAGGTTTGGATGAGGAACTGCTTGTTGAGATAGACGATCACTTCATCCAAGTCAGGCGCGACGGCAATAACTACACAATCGGATTCGACACTTTTATCACCGCAACCGTTAGCGGCAACAGTCTGCACGCGACGCAGACGCTTACATTCGATGAAGGCACGGCGGCACTAACTTTCGACTTCGAATTCACAAGTGATGGGCAGAGCTTTAATGGTACAATCGACGTCGACATCACCGCGGGAGCTGAAAGCTGTGACATTAGGTTCAACGTGCACGGCGAACGCGATTAAGTCCGCACTCCGCAGGAGTCCTGCTGAAGAGATTTGCTTTCTCCATCCGGAACCGAGGGAATTCAAGGGGAGGCCGGTTTCAATATAGAGGGTGCTTGCCGGATTTCTTGGGCTGCTATGCTGCCATCCAATTCTCCCAGTGCTCGGAAAAAAGCAGAGGCATCTTTAGGAGTTCCCGTTTGCCGCGGGCGCAATAATACCTATTCGGGGAGGATAGGCGACCGAGAGGGGCGGTGGTGCTAAACACTGACGCGGACCAACGTTAGCCGCCGCTTCGATCTCCTCAAGTCCTTAAAATCAATTGCCGTTGGCACAGTCGGGGAGTCGCTGAGAGTCGAGCGGCTCCCCGATTCTGTTCCCGCGGCTTCCTACGGCGCGCGAGTGCCTTCCGTCCGCAGCTGAGCTACGGAGTCGCCCGACTCCATCTGCCAGGTCGCCGTCACATCCCCCACGAGCCGGTCCCCTTCCAAGTGGAAGACGGTATGCGTGGTGACCATCCTTCCCGGGTGCCGCACGCTCTCGAAAGGCTCCGAATCGGTGATGACGTTGTCGCCATCGACCACGGCGGTGACCGAGACCGGGTCGCGGTCTGGGAAGTTCATGATCCAGCTCGCCTCGTCGATCACGATCTGGTACTCGTTGACCAGCGTGTCCGCCGGATCCGTCGACGTCGTGCGCATGTTCCAGGTACCCGCGAGATCGGCGAGGGAGATCCCCTCCACCGCGGCGGTCGTATCGGCCGCCTCTTCGGTGGCTTCTTCCGTCGCCTCCTCAGCGCATCCCAGCAGGAGAAGAACCGCGAACAGGGGGATGAGGCGTTGCATGGTCCAAAGCATCGGGCTCTCCGGGACTGTGTGTAGGGGGTTTTCGTGGATGGGTGCTCTTTACTATACCGGTAGTGAAGCGATGTCAACGGAAATCGGCGAAGCCAGGGCGATAGACGCCCTTGCCACCTTACCGGGCGTGAAAGAGCGTCGTGAGCATGTAGGTTCCCGCCGAGACGATAGCGGCGGCCGGGATCGTCAGGACCCATGCCCAGACGATGCGGCCCGCGAGTCCCCACTTTACGGCCGAAGCGCCACGCGTGGCGCCGACCCCTATGATCGCTCCCGTGATCGTGTGCGTGGTCGACACGGGAACGCCCATGTGAGTGGCGAGGAACAGCGTGAACGCGCCCCCCGTCTCGGCGCAGAAGCCCCCATACGGCTTGAGCTTCGTGATCTTCATCCCCATCGTGCGGACGATCCGCCAGCCCCCGAAGGCCGTTCCGATCGCCATCGCCGTGTGCGCTCCGAGGATGATCCACAGCGTGCTCGGATCCGTGAGGGACAGCTCGGTGTTCGGGGCCATCGACCCGGCCGCGATGAGCAGCGCAACGATGATCCCCATCGTCTTCTGGGCGTCGTTGCCGCCATGTCCCAGCGAGTACAGGGCGGCCGAGACGAACTGCCCCTTCCTAAACAGGCTGTCGACCGACGCGGGCCGCCACCTTCGGAAGATCCAGGCGACCGCGATCATGAGGCCGACGGCCGCGACGAGGCCGATCAGCGGCGCCAGCGGAATGAACTCGACCGTGATCAAAATCTTGTCCCAGTTCAGAACCTCGAAACCCGCATGCGCGACGCCCGCGCCGGCGAAGCCGCCGATGAGGGCGTGGGAGGAACTCGTGGGAATCCCCCACCACCACGTCAGCAAGTCCCACACGATGGCGCCGATGAGACCCGCCAGGACGACCCAGACGTAGCTGTCGTCGTCGGCGGTGACGGCCACGATCTTGGAGATCGTGTCCGCCACGCGAGGCGCGAAGATGAACATCGCGACGAAGTTGAAGAATGCCGCCCAGAGGACGGCATAGCGGGGTCGCAGAACCCGAGTCGACACGATCGTGGCGATCGAGTTGGCGGCGTCATGGAAGCCGTTGATGACGTCGAAGATGAACGCCACCGCAACGGTCAGAATGACGACGATCCAGATGAAATCCATCAGACGTTCTCGAGGACGATGCCTTCGATGATGTTCGCGACGTCTTCACAGCGATCTGTCGCGATCTCGAGGTTCTCGTAGATCTCCTTCCACTTGATGATCGCGACGGGGTCCTTCTCTTCATCGAAGAGTCTGGCCACGGCCTTTCGCAGCAGGTCGTCCCCCTTGTTCTCGAGGCGATTGACCTCGATACAATGCTCGCTGATCGTCTCGGCGTGCTTCATGTCACGCAGTCCCGTGACCGCTCCTTCGATGTGCTCGGTTGATTCGAGCAAGACCGCAGCCAGCTCCTGCGCGGGGGTGGTCATGTGGTCGATGTTGTAGAGAACGCACTGATCGCTGACCGTCTCCACGTAGTCCATGATGTCGTCCATCTTGGAGATCAGGAGATGGATCTGGTCGCGATCGATCGGCGTGATGAAGGTCCGGTGCAGCGCCTCGACGCAATCGTGCGTGATCGAATCGGCCTCGTGCTCGAGGTCCTTGATCCTGCGAGCCCGGGCCTCGAAGTCGTTGCCCGCGTTCGTCAGATCCAGGAGCTCGCGGCAGCCGCGAACCGTCGTGGCCGCATGGCGCTCGAAGAATTCGAAGAAGCTGGTCTCCCGCGGCATGAGCTTCTTGAGCATGGCCCCCCGGCAGTGGACTAGTGGATTGCAGGCGAGTGACGGTCGGATGACGGAGTTGTGACGGCCGCAGCTTAGTGAAAGCGTCCAGGATAGTCTAGACCCGGGATCCTCCGCGGAACTCAAGCGAGCCTATATTGTCCTCGTGGCCGCCAGACTGCTTCTCCTAGCTCTCCTGTCGCCGCTCCTGTACGTCCTTTCCGCCGTGGCGTGGTTTCCGGCCGTCTGGCTGCATTCCGCCGTCCCACCCCAGGCATCGGGCCTCATGGGATACCGGGTCGCGGAGGCCGCTGCGGAGGGACAGCTCCTGCGCCCGAGCCACGAGTGGTATCCGATCGAAGAGATGCCGCAGACTCTCTTCCGCGCCGTCATGGTCGCGGAGGACACGCGTTTCTACGAACACGAGGGCTTCGATTTCGAGCAGATCCGGGAGGCGTGGCGCTCCAACCGCAGCGGCCGGCGGCTGCGCGGGGCGAGCACGATCACTCAGCAGACGGCGAAGAACGTCTACCTCGACCCGTCGCGAAACTTTCTGCGCAAGGGCCGCGAAGCGATCCTGACCGGGTGGCTGGAGCTGTGGCTCACCAAGGATCGCATCCTCGAGATGTACCTGAACGTGGTCGAGCTCGGCCCCGGGATCTTCGGGGTGGGGGCAGCGTCCGAAGCGTACTTCGAGCGCTCGCCCGCCGAGCTGACGCGTGAGCAGTCGGCGCTGCTGGCGGCGACGTTGCCCGCGCCGCTGGCACGCAACCCCGCGGACCCCAGTGGTTCGCTTCGGGGGCGGCAGCGGATGATCCTCAGTCGCATGGGGCGCTGGTACGAAGGGCCGTCCCTCGCAGAGGAGGAGACGGCATGGGAAGAGGAGGAGCCGGCGCAACTCCCCGAGCGGCTACCTTCGGAGCCGATCGAGCTCGGCATCCCCTCCAGCGAGATCCCGGACGCTTCGGAGCCGCCCGATTCGATCCCTCTGGACACCGACGTGCAAGCGGGCGAAGATCCCCCGCCTCTGGACGCGCTCGAGAACGTCCCCGCGGACTCCACCTCAGATTCCTAGGAACAGGAGCGAATGACGATATCCTCCGGACCGCGTGCAATCGTGGTCGCCACGTTCGTCGCCTTGACCGTCGGGTTCGTCGCGGGCTATTTGCTGGCGCCCCGGAACGCGGCCTCGAGCGGGCCGGGGGAGGGTGACTCTGCCGCTCCGCACGCGATCGGTCCTGAGGAATACGCGCAGCTCGGAATGCAGTCGCTGGAGGGCGGTGACTTTGCCTCAGCCGAGCGCTACCTCAGGCGGGCCGCCGACTTGGCGCCCGAGAATGCGGGCGCGCATGCCGACCTGGCCGTCGCGCTCATGTACCAGCGGCGATGGGAGGAAGCGCACGGAGAGCTCGAGGTCGCGCAGCAGCTTTCGCCCGAGACACCCGAGGTGTATTTGCTTCAAGGCGTCGTGTACCGGGACGGTCTCGGCGATTCAGAGCGAGCGCGCGGCGCCTGGGAGCGGTTTCTCGCGATGGTCCCGCCGGGCTCGGCGCAGGCGGATACGGTCGAGCAGTGGCTGGAGGGACTGGGTAGCGACGGAGGGGAGGTACCTTGACGAAGAAGCGTGCTCTGCTTGATGCGAGTTTCGTCGCGCTGGTGTCTATCGTGTTCGCCTGCGGCGGTTCCGAAGCGGATGGGGAATCGAGCGACGTCGCCGCCGTGGACACGCTTCCGCTCGCCGTTCCCGCCCCTGAGGTTCAGGATGGGCTACTGATCGTGTCCCCCGAACAAGTCCGGGAGTGGCAGGAGTCGGAAACGGAGTTCGTCCTCGTCGACGCGAGAGATGCGATTCAGTATGGGCGCGAGCACATACAAGGCGCCATCAACGTCCCCTACGTCGAGATCCGCGCGGGAGGACTGCTTCCTCCGCGGGATCAGCGCATCGTCGTCTACTGCTCGTCCGAAACCTGTCCGATATCGCAGTATGCGTACGAGGCCTTGGATCAGCTCGGCTACGAGGAGATCTACGACATGCGAGCCGGCCTCGAGGGCTGGAAAGACGCGGGATTTCCCACCGTAATGGGAGCCGATTCCACCGCTACCTCCCGCTAGTCCAAACCACCGCACGGCAGCGTAGTTCCCCATTAACGGAAGACACCTTCCATTCCTTTGACTCCCCTTTTCCCGACGTGGTAGGGTAGGGCTCCTTTCAGCCCCTAGCTGGTGCACATCCATGTCGGGAAGGGTGTGAAGATGAATCACTTCGGCGTCAAGGCGGGCATCGTTCTTGCCATTGCCATGCTCCTATGCTCATGCAGCGAAAAGAACCCCGTAGGCCCCGGAGGGCAGCCGGAGCTGTTTTTCAACTGGCTCCCGGCGTTGCTAGCCGATCAGGCGTCTGCCCAGCCGTGTCACGAGCTCATGGAGTTCCTGGATGCGGCCAGCGTGGTGGATCCGTGGGCGAGCAAGGACAAGCAGCAGATCCAGTCGATCGTCGATCGCCTGGGCAACTGCCCCGCGCAATATCGGCAGAGCGCGCCCGGTTACGAGACCGGAGACGAGCCGATTCTGGACGCGATCATCGTGTACGTGCAGGAGGCGAGGTCGTTCCTCGCCGGCAACACCCAATTCGCACCGCATTCCCAGAAATCACCCACTCTTCAGCAAGACAGGGGTTGAGATGAACCGACGCCGTTGGATCCTGATCCACGCGGTCACGGCGCTGCTGCTCATGTTCGTGCCGCGCGGTCTTCACGCGCAGTCATCGCCCGGCGGTGACGGAAGGACGCTGACACCTTCGCAGGGCGAGACCATCGAGGCGTGCTATCACGTCCCCGGCGGTGTCATCTACAGGATCCGGGAGCCCGGTCTGCCGAGCGGGTGCGTGCCCGGCTCCGATCACATCTACTTCACGTGGGGCTCGGAGGCCGGCGGCGGCGTCGGCCCATCCGGTCCTCCGGGGCCGAGCGGTCCGTCCGGTCCTCCGGGTCCCTCCACAGGCGTTCCCGGCGAGCCGGGACCGATCGGTCCCCAGGGGATCGCCGGTCCAACCGGTCCGAGTGGACCGCAGGGTCCCGAAGGAGATCGGGGACCGGCGGGCCCGAGCGGCCCGCAGGGTCCGGCGGGGGACGACGGCGCGGACGGCGCGGACGGCGCCCAGGGTCCTCCAGGTCCGAGCGGTCCGCAGGGTCCCGAGGGCGATCAGGGTCCGGCGGGTCCGAGCGGCCCGCAGGGTCCGGCGGGGGACGACGGCGCGGACGGCGCGGACGGCGCCCAGGGTCCTCCAGGTCCGAGCGGCCCCCAGGGTCCAGCGG
>JAICQP010000221.1 GCA_025937815.1 Gemmatimonadota bacterium | reverse complement strand
CCGGGCGGCGAACTCGGCGCGCCGGCCGGCCTCGTACGGGGCGAGCCGCTCTCGTCCCGCGCCATGCGCGAGGGCCTCGGGGATCACCGCCGCCGCCATTGCCGCGCTTCGCAGGGCGAGATAGATCCCCTGGCCGGTGAAGGGGTCGAGGAAGAGCGCCGCGTCGCCGACGAGTAGCGCCCGGTCCGCGCTGGCGCGGGCGGTCCGGATCGCGGTGACATCGCTCGCCACGACGGCCACGTCGGGACTCGCCGATGGCGTCTCTCGGACGGCGGTCACCCGCCGGTAGAGCGCATCAGGATCGGTCTCGGCGCGGAGCGCCGAGCGCGGGACGACGCAGTTGACGTTCCAGCGGCCGCCTTCGATCGGCGCGAGCGCCACGTAGCGGTCCCCCCGTACGCGGAGCTCGCAGGCGAGGCCCTCGCGCTCCCGGCTGGCCGCCGTGCCGCCCTGCTCCTCGGGTTTTCCCGACCAGTGGGCGAGGAGGTCGAACCGTGCGCGGCGGTCCCGCCGCTGGAGCTTCAACGCACGGGCGACCGGGCAGTTGCGGCCGCCGGCCCCGATCACGAGCGAGGCCCCGATCGCGATCGGCTCACCGTCCGGTCCGCGGGTTTCGACGACAGCTCGCCCCGGCTCTAGCCGGACCTCGTCTATGCGGGTTTCCTCGAGGACGCGGGCGCCCGCAGCGCGTGCTGCCTCGACGAGGATCGCGTCCAGCGCGAGCCGCGAAAGCGAATAGCCCCAGGGCGGCGCGCCCTCGTTTTCGGGGAACTCGAGCTCGACGACGGCGCCATGCGCGTCGATGCGCACGCGCTCGAGCCGGAGCGCGCCCGCCGCCTCGACCGCCTCCCGGACCCCGAGCTCCTCCAGGATCGGCGTCGCTCCAGGGCTCAGGAACTCGCCGCAAGGCTTGGCGCGGGGAAACCGCGCGCGGTCGAGCACGCACACGTCGATTCCCCGGCGCGCCAGCCGGATCGCGGCCGAGGCGCCGGCCGGTCCGCCCCCCACGATGATCACTTCGGCGTTCACGGCCGTTCGGCTGGCGTTTCCGCTGATTCTTCGGACTTGGCCGTCATGCCGTCACCGGATCCGCGCAGGCGCACGCCGACGAGCGCCATGCGGTACGGGAATCCGCGGCGGATCGACCAGCGGAACGCCGGCTGCTCGCTCATGCCCACCGCGTGCGCGATTCCCAGAAGCTCGCCGGGCAGAAACGACTTGAGGACCGACAGCGGTCCGTCGGCGCGGACGAGCCGGTTGGACACGAGCGCCCGCGTCAGGGCCCAGATCGAGGCCGCGGCCACGCGCGAACGGACGAGATCGTTTACGATCACCGCGCGTCGGGAGACGCGGCACATCTGGGCCAGGACGTCGCGGGCGTCGGCGGTCGAGAGGTGGTGGAAGAAGCAGGAGCAGTGGGCGAGGTCGACCGCGCGATCGGCGAAAGGCAACGCGAAGGCGTCCCCCCGCACCGCGGCCACGCCCGGGGGCGTCGCCGAAAGCCCCACGGGGTTGAGGTCGACGACCGTCACGCGGGTGTCGAGCCCGGCGGCGAGCGCCTGCTCATGCAGCCGCAGAGCGAACGCCCCGTCGCCGCCGGCGACGTCGACGATCTCGAGCCGCCTGGACGCGTCGGTGCCGCCGGCCGTGACGGGCCGCGTGGTGCCCGCGAGGAGCGGGCCCAGCGTTCGCTCGGTGAGGCGATGGCCGCCGAGCCTGCGGTTGACGGTGTCGAGGAGGCGGTAGGCCTCCGCGATCTCCTCCGCCGATCCCTCGCCCGCGTCCATCCGCTCGACCCGTTCGGCCCCCCGACGCTGTAGCGGCCGGACGATCAAGGCCCGCCGGGCTCGCCCCGCGCCACGCTCTCGACCGGCTTCCCCAGCCAGCGCTCGCCGCGCATCGCGGCCATCCCGTACAGGCCCCGCCACGGATCGAACCAGTCGGCCGGGACGACCACGACCTCAAGCTCGGCGCGCGTCCACGTCGAGGGATCGCAGCGGGGCGGCTGACACGCCGGCTGCACCTGGATGCCGAATTCCGTATCGACGACCGAGGGAGCGCGGTACTCGACGATCGATTCGACCCGCGCGCTCTTGTCGACGGTGTGGAACATCAGGAACTCGGGTCGCAGGTCATGGTCCACGTCGTACGTCATGACGACGTAGTCGATAGAATCGCCGCGACCCACCGAGAACCACAGGTAGCGGCGGGAAGCATCGTCGCGGCCGTAGCCGATCGACTCGCGCTCGTCGGCCAGCAGGCCGATCAGATAGACGCCGGTGACGACTCCCGAGTCGAACGACTCGAGCCCCACGCCGCTGTCGGGAGTGGACAGGATCTCGTCGGCGGACCGGACGGCGTAGCGGACTTCCGGTGGTGCCAGCTGGAGCGCGTCCGCCGGTCGCTGCGCGCGCGCGGGCGCCGCCAGCACCCCCAGGGCCGCGGCGATCGCGAGCGTTCCGCCCGGGCTACGCGTCCTTCTTCACCGCGATCGACTTCGGCTGCAGGAACAGCAGCAGGTAATCGCGGCCGCCGGCCTTGGAATCGGTTCCCGACATCTTGAAGCCGCCGAAGGGGTGGACGCCGACCAGCGCGCCCGTGCACTTGCGGTTGATGTACAGGTTCCCGACGTGGAACTCGCGCTTGGCGCGCTCCAGCTTCGACTCGTCCTTGCTGTAGACGGCGCCGGTGAGCCCGTACTCGGTGCCGTTGGCGATCTCGAGCGCGTGGTCGTAGTCGCGCGCCTTGATGACCGCCAGCACCGGTCCGAAGATCTCCTCCTGCGCGATCCGGGCGTCGGCCTTGACGTCGGCGAAGATCGTCGGCTGGACGTACCAGCCGCGCGACGGATCGGCCTTGCCGCCGAGCACGAGCGTGCCCTCGCCTTTGCCGATCTCGATGTACTCACGGACCTTCTCGAACTGGGAGCGGCTCGCCACAGGCCCCATCCAGGCGCCCTCCGTCACCTCACCCGGCT
>JAICQP010000225.1 GCA_025937815.1 Gemmatimonadota bacterium | reverse complement strand
TCTCGCGGCCGGTCGCCCAGCCGAGAACGCGCTTTCCGAGGGTGTTCGCGAGCCGGCGGCTCGGCGGCATGGCGCCAAAGTCCCGCGCGCCGATCACGAGCTCGACGCCTTCGCGATCCGCCGCGGCGGTGCCGGACGTCGTGTTCCTCGTCCGCGCCCAGACTTCGAGAAACGCCGGGATCTCGGCGGGGTCGTGCTGGCCGTCGGCGTCGAGCGTGAGAGCGGCCGCGGCCCCCTCGGCGATCGCATGGCGGAAACCGGTCTTCAGGGCCTCGCCCTTGCCGCGGTTCGGTGTCTGGCGAAGAACGCGGGCGCCGGCGGCTTCCGCGACCCGGGCGGTGTCGTCGGAAGAGCCGTCGTCGACGACGAGGACCGGGAGATGGCGGGCCGCGCCCTCGACGACCGCGGCGATCCGGGGTGCTTCGTCATGGGCGGGTATGAGCGCGAGGATGGCGGCGGCCGAACGTCCGCCAGGCGCGGGAGCGGCATCGTCACCGGGGCGAGCCGCCCCGGCGGTCACCGCAGGCGGTGGATCGTCGCGCGCGGCGCGGGGATCACGGTCGAGCGGATGCCGGGCCGCTGGGCGGACGTCACCGCCGAGATGGCGGCGGGCGCGGAGGACGCCTCGGCGCCGTACGCGCGCTCGGGGCCGGCGCCGTTGCCGTGCACGATCCGGACGCCGGCGCTGGCGCCGATCCGGGTGGCGCCGGCCTCGATCATGCGGATCGCCGTCGGCTGGTCCTTCACGCCGCCCGAGGCCTTGACCCCGAGCGCGGGTCCGACGACCCGCCGCATGAGCCGCACGTCCTCCTCGGTCGCGCCTCCCTTGCCGAAGCCCGTCGAGGTCTTGACGAAGTGGGCGCCGGCGCGGCGCGCCAGGACGCACGCCTTGACCTTCTCCTCGTCGTTCAGGTGGCCCGTCTCGAGGATCACCTTCACGATCGCGCGCCCGCGGCCCGCCTCGACCACGCCGGCGATGTCGCGCTCGGCCGCGGTGTAGTCGCCGGAGCGGAGCGCTCCCGAGTTCAGCACCATGTCGAGCTCGACCGCCCCGTCCTCCACCGCGCGGATCGCCTCGTAGACCTTCGTCTCCGCCCGGTTGGCGCCGAGCGGGAATCCGATCACCGTGCAGACGCGCACCGGCGACTCGGCCAGCTTCTCGTTGGCGAGCGTGACCCAGTAGGGATTGACGCACACGCTCGCGAAGCAGTTCTCGCGCGCCTCGTCGCACAAGGCCTCGATGTCGCTGCGGGTCGCCGTCGGAGACAGGAGCGTGTGATCGATCATGCGTGCGAGCACGTTGTCGCAGGCGCCCACGCCGGGACCGGCGGAGACCCGCTCCACCCCGCACTCGACCAGGCGCCGGACCTTGTCGGGGCAGTGCGCGACGCAGTGCGCGCCGTCGCAGTCGTCGCCGCACTCGCCGGTGGCGCAGTCGTGGTGGCCATCGTGGCGCGCAGAGGTCTGTCGCTGCAGCTCGTCGGCGATCAGGTCGGCGAGTCGGTCGAGCTCGAACGCGCTTCGTGCCATGGCGAAACTCTCCGGTAGGTAGCCTAGGGCTCGAGTCCCGAGAGCCAGTCTACGTGATCGACCACGCCGACGACCACGGCCTGGAGCGGCACGCGGTCGCGGCCCGTGATCTGGCGCGCGGCGTTTCCCTCCTTGACGATCAGCACCTTCTCGCCGACCCCCGCGTCCACGCGGTCGACGGCGATCAGCTCCTCTCCCTCCGGCGCGTCGTCGAGGCCCAGCGGCTGGACGACGAGGAGCTTGTAGTCCTTGAGCTCGGGGTCCTTGTCGGCGGACGTCAGCGTGCCGATCACGCGGGCGAGGATCACGGCGTCCCGGTGGCGTCGGCGGCGGCGGGTGCGGCCGCGGCGGGCTCGGCGCCGGGGGCGGGGTCGCATCCGAACGTGGAGACGCCCCCTTCGAGGTCCACGCAGTCGACCTTCCCGACGATCGCGGCGTCGACCGCGCAGAAGCTGTCGCGGAGCGGGAGCGAAGCCTCGCGGCTGGTCACGAAGTAGACCCACTCGCCGTGGCTGTACTGCCCCGTGTCGACCGCGACGAGCGGCTCGCCGGAGGCCCGCCCGCGGGCGTCGGTCGGCTCGATCCAGAGGAGCCGGTAGCCTTCCAGCGGACGGATCTTGGCGGTGGCGACGAGGGGACCGAGAACGCGCGCGAAGTGCACCCCCGCAGAGTAGGGGCTGCCGGACCGGAGGTCAACGCAGTCCCGGCGGTGACGTATGGCGGGGGGCCCCGGGGTCCTGCCATAACGGCAGCTTTTCGGGCGGCACGGCCCTTGCTTTGGCATAGAGGACGAGACGCAGGTTCGCGGTTCCCATACGAGAGGCGGATAGCATGAGCAAGGTCATCGGAATCGACCTCGGCACGACGAACTCGGTGGTGGCGGTCATGGAGGGCGGCGACCCGGTCGTCATCCCCAACGCCGAGGGCTCCCGCACGACCCCCTCGGTCGTGGCCTTCACCAAGGACGGCGAGCGGCTGGTCGGCCAGGTCGCGAAGCGGCAGGCGATCACCAACCCCCAGAACACGATCTTCTCGATCAAGCGCTTCATGGGCCGCCGGTACGACGAGGTCCGCATGGAGACCGAGCAGGTTCCCTACGAGATCGTCTCCGGGAAGGGCGGCCAGGTCGAGGTCAAGATCCAGGAGAAGACGTTCACGCCGCCGGAGATCTCGGCCATGATCCTCCAGAAGATGCGGCAGACCGCCGAGGACTATCTCGGACAGAAGGTCGACAAGGCGGTCATCACGGTGCCGGCGTACTTCAACGACAGCCAGCGCCAGGCGACCAAGGACGCGGGCAAGATCGCGGGCCTCGAGGTGCTCAGGATCATCAACGAGCCGACGGCGGCCGCGCTCGCCTA
>JAICQP010000136.1 GCA_025937815.1 Gemmatimonadota bacterium | reverse complement strand
TCGAGGTGCGCGGGCCGTTCCTGCGGGCGAGCCACTGCCACTGCCGTCGTTGCCGGAAGCACAGCGGCGGCGCGGTCGGCACTCAAGGGCGCGTGCGGCGCGAGGACTTCCGGCTCCTGTCGGGCGCGGAGCGGCTGGTCGTGTACCGCCCCGCGCCGGAAGCCGCGGTCAAGGTCTTCTGCGAGGTGTGCGGCTCGAGCCTCTTCGGCGGGACGTGGCCGGACGGGAACGAGATCTCGATCCGGCTCGGCACCGTGGACGGCGACCCGGGCATCCGGCCCCAGTACCACACCTTCGTCTCCTCGAAGGCCCCGTGGCACGAGATCACCGACCGCCTGCCGCAGCACCCTGAAGGGCCGCCGCCTGAAACCGGCTCGCAGCGTTCCCCGTAGGAGCTGCCATGTCTGGCTGCCGGCGGCTCGCGGCCGCTTCTGCCTTCATCGCGCTGACCGGGGCGCCCCTGGGAGCCCAGGAGCGCGCCGCTTTCGTCGTCGAGCCGTTCACCCTGCGGGGCTTCGACGGCGTGGAGACCGCGGCGGAGATGGGACGCCTGAGCGTGCCCGCCGACCGCGCGGACCCTGGGAGCGGCACGGTCGACCTCGCCTTCGTGCGGCTTCCGTCGACCGCTGAGGCCACGGGCTCGCCGATCGTGTTCCTGGCCGGAGGGCCGGGCGTGCCGGGCATCGTCATGGGACAGGTCCCGCCGTACCGCGCGCTTTTCGAGCGCCTGCGCGGGATCGCCGACGTGATCCTCCTCGATCAGCGCGGCACGGGCCGCACCACGCCGGCGCTCGATTGTCCTCCCGACGCCTCGCTCCCGGCCGATGCCCTGCTCGACGAGGAGCATGGGCTCACGGCCCTCCTGCCCCCGCTCGGGTCGTGCGCGGCGCGGCTTCGCGCCGAGGGGATCGATCCGGCCGACTACACCACCGCAGCCAGCGCGGACGACATCGACGATCTGCGCCGGGCGCTCGGCTCTGAGCGGGTGAGCCTGCTCGGTTTCAGCTACGGAACCGAGCTCGCCCTGGCGTACGTCCGCCGCCACCCCGAGGCGGTCGACCGGCTCGTCCTGGCCGCGGTGAGGCCGCCGTGGAGCGTCGTCAAGCTTCCATCGGTTTATGACCGGGTGATCGTGACGCTGTCGTCGATCGCCGCGCGGGACACCGACGCGGATATCCCGGACTTCGAGGGAGCGCTGCGCAGATCTCTGGAGCGTCTGGATGCGGAGCCCATGGCTCTCACCGTCCGGGACGCTCGGGCTGGCGAACCGGTCGAGCTCCAGGTGGGAACGCTGGGCCTCCAGGCGATCCTCCAGGGAGCGCTCGCGGACGGGCGCCGCATGCCCGCCGCGGTGGCCATGGTCGCGGCGCTCGATCGTGGCGAGCCGGAGCCGTTTCGGAGCGAGGTCGAGAGGCTCTACAACGGCCTCGGTGGCGGGATCGGGATGATGGGGGTCGCGATGAACTGCTCGGCCGGCTGGTCCGCGGAGCGCGTGGCGCTGGCCGCGGAGGAGGCAGGGACCGCGCTTCTGGGCGGGGCTCCGAACCTCATGCTCGCCCCTGAAGTGTGCGAGATCGCCGGGGATCCGGATCTCGGTCCGGGTTACCGCGAGACGATCTGGAGCGACCGCCCCGCCCTGTTCCTCAGTGGCTCGCTGGACCCGAATGCGCCGCCGGCGCAGGCCGAAGAAGCGCTGGCCGGCTTTTCGAACGGCGTTCACGTCGTGGTCGAGAACGGAAGCCACGAGACGCTGCCGGCCGAAGACGTCCAGTCGCTCGTGGTCGACTTCTTCGCCGGGGCCGACATAACCGGCCGGACCGTCTCGCTTCCCGCGCCCGATTTCCCCACTCCGGCCGAGGTCCTCGCGCCCCCTAGCGGCCCGGCGCCCTGAGTGGACCGCCCCTAGGGCCCCGCCTCGCGCAGCTCGGAGGCCTTGAGCCCGGCGCTCGCGCCGAGCGAGCCGTTCGGGTCCATGGCGGCCGCCCGCTCGTAGGCCTCGATCGCTTCCCCTCGACGACCTGCCGCCCGATACGCGTCGCCCAGGCTATCCCACACGTTGACCGATTCGGGATACGCCCGGGTGTTCACGTACAGGACCGCCACCGCCGCCTCCAGACGCTCCTCGTCCATCAGGCGGTAGCCGGCCACGTTGAGCTCGCGCTCGACCTCGGCGTAGGCGTGGGTGGGATCGTCTTTCCAGGCCTCGAACGCGGCCCACGCGGCCGCCGGTCCGCCGTCCGTCGCGGCGCGGACCAGGCGCTCCGTCAGCGGCTCTTCCCGGCGGTGAGCGAAGATCGCCTCGAGCGCCGGGTCGACACCCCGCGCCCAGTCATCAGCCGTCAGCTGAGCGGCGATCTCCGGCGCCGTCCAGTCACGCTCCTCGAAGGGGACAGGGAGCGAATTCTGCCAGTAGATGGTGCTCGCGGCCGGGCGCAATCGGCTGTTCGGCAGCTCGACCGGACGCGCATCGCCGAAATGGTTGGGACTCCCTCCGGTCGGCTCCCCGACGAAGGTGGCGTTCGTGAAGCGCTCCAGGTACGTGACGAGATGGGAGGCAGCCGAGAACGTCGTGCGGCCAATGACGACGAACAGCCGGTCCGGCAGGTCGATTTCGGGCCGTCGGACGATTCCCAGGAAGACGGGAGTGTTCAGGAAGTTGTTGCCTCCGTCGTTGTTCCGCAGGTCGATCACCAGCCGTTCGAGGGGCAGCGAGTCGACCGCCGCGAAGACCCGCGCGTAGAAGTCGGCCATCGTCTCGGGCCCGTCGTTGGAGATGGTGTTGGATTGGGCGTAGAGGGTCCCGCTCTCCGGTAGCCACTCGAGCCAATGCGTCCGATCCGGGTGGCGCAGGTACAGCGGAACCGGGGCGCCCGGCTCGCGCATCGAGACCAGGTCGGCGTCCCCGAAATCCGACGGTCCGGGCGGCAGTCGGAACGCCGCGTCGTCCGACAGACGATTCGCGGGTAGGGGGCCCACTTCGACGGCGATCTCCCGGCCGTCCTTCTCGACGACGATCGTGGCGCGCTCCATGTCGTCGACGATGCCGAGGGCGTCCAGCACCTCCGGGATCCGGAGATAGAGGGGAGCGATACGCCGCAGGCCCATCTCGTTGTCGCGATGAACGAGCGGCTCGACGAGGCGCATCGCTTCTGCGGTGTCGGCGTTCCCCATGCGGATCACCCGTCCGCCGATGGCGTGGGCGTGGTTTCTCGGCGCGGCCACCAGACGGAGCCCGTCCGCGAAATCGTAGAGGACGATCGGGTAGCGCCGGAAGCCGTTGCGCTGGGAGTCGGTGAGCCAGAGCCGCGTGTGTCCGTCTCCGATCGCGGCCACGAGCCGCGCCAGCTCTACGACGATCTCGTGGTACGCGAGCTCGGGGATCCGGCGCTCGAGCTCAATGACCCGCCGCCGAAAGTCTTCCTCGGAGATGGTGTGGAACGCGTCCCGGTGGACCTCCGGCAACCGCGTGGCGAGGACGCCCAGGTCCTCGATCCAATCGGCGGCCGAGAGATAGGCGGGACGGGGCCGATCGGCGCTCTCCTGTGCCTGAGAGGGCCACGCCGAGACGACGAGGACGAGCGTCGCCAGCGCTACGATGCGCGTGCCATGCGGGCCACGGGGCCGGGAGCCTCGATGAAGCACGCTGCCTCCTGGTGAAGAGCCGACCGGTGCCCCGAGAAGGGCGGAAGGCCGGTTTCGGGACCACCCTCTACCGGTGGGATCGGATGTCGCCGGGAATGGTTGGAGCGGCCCAGAAATCCCAGGCCGCGCGCGCGATCGCCGCGATCGTGCGCTCCGCCGCCTCGGTGTCGCGGCGCGGCTGGCGGGTGAGGACGACGACGATCAGGTGCGTGCCGTCGGGGAGCCGAGCGATGCCCGCGTCGTGGGTCGCCGCCTGGCCGTAGGTCCCGGTCTTGTGCCACACGGGCGTGCCGGAAGGGAACCCGGCGACGATTCGGCTGTCGATCCAGCCGTTCCGGAGATGCCCGAGAAGGAGCTCCGTGCTGCGGGGCGAGAGGAGCTCCCCGCGCCACAACCGGTCCAGGAGCTCGGCCAGGGCGAGGGCGGACCCGGCATCCTCGGGACGGCGGGCGAACCTGTCCACGGCCAGCGCGCGCGCCTCCGGGGAAGAGGCCTGCACGCGGGCCGAGAGGCGGTCGGGCGTGCGCTCCTCCTCGGGGAAGGAGTCGCCGATCCCATAGAACTCGAGCAGGGTCCGGCCCTCGTCGCGGTCGATCCGGATCCCGTCGATATGGAGCCCGCGCAGCGTGTCAGTGGCCGCCCGGGGGCCGCCCGCGAGGCGAATGAGCGCGTCGCTCGCGGTATTATCGCTGTCCCGGAGCTGGGCCTCCAGGAGCTCCCCGACGGTGTACGCGCCCCCGCCGCCAGGCTCGTTGGGGGCGAGCGTAGCGCGCCCGATCCGGAAGTCCCAGGGCTCGAGCCGGACCGTGTCGCCGAGCGCTACCGTGCCCGCGTCGACGTGCCGGAGGAGCGCGACCGCGATCGGGAGCTTGTAGACGCTCGCCAGGAAGAACGGCTCGTCGCCACGGGTCGCCGCACCGTGGCCGGACTCCAGATGGATGACGGCCGCGCCGACCTCGCCCTCGAGCTCCGCGGCCAGCCCCGCGATCTGGGCCTGGAGCGCGTGCAGGGTCGTGTCGGCGGGTGTCGCCGCGAGATCGACCGGAGTCAGGCAGCCGAGAACGGCGACCAGCGGTCGGATAGACAGGGTGCCCTCCTCGCCGGGATGTCGAGACCGGATCGCGACCGGTCAAGATAGGCGGGCGATCGCCGCCGGTGAACTGCCAGGTCGCGTGACCTATATTGCGTCGAAGTGTCGACACCGCAGAGGGGGCGTCATGGGTTTGACGAAAGCGGCATCCGCAGATCCGCGAACCGGAATGGGTAGCGCGGAGCGGCTCATCTACGACCTGCTGATCGAGCTCGGCGAGGATCCCGAGCGGGAGGGTCTCCTGAAGACCCCCGAGCGGGTGATCCGAGCGTTCAAGTTCCTCACCGAGGGCTACCACAAGGACGTCGACGAGCTGTTCAACGACGCCTTCTTCGAGGAGGACTACGACGAGATGGTCGTGGTCCGGGACATCGAGCTGTACTCGATCTGTGAGCATCATCTCCTCCCATTCTTCGGGAAGGCGCATGTCGCCTACATCCCGAACCGCCGCATCGTCGGGCTGTCGAAGATTCCCCGACTCGTGGACCTGTTCGCGCGCCGGCTCCAGGTGCAGGAGCGGATGACCAAGGAGATCGCCGAGACGATGATGGAGAAGCTGAACCCGCGCGGGGTGGCGGTGGTCATCGAGGCGCGGCATCTCTGCATGGTCATGCGCGGGGTCGAGAAACAGAACTCGTTCATGACGACCAGCCACATGCTGGGCGCCTTCCGCGACGCGCAATCGACGCGCATGGAGTTCATGAACCTGATCGCCCCGCGGTCGGCGTGAGCGCCCGGCTACTTCGGTCAAGCACCGCCGCCGCCGCGCTGGCGCTCTTCTTGCTTGGCGCCTGTCAGAGCGGTCCGCGCTCCAGTCCCGAGGGCTCGGTGAGGAGCTTCCTCGACGCGCTCGCGGCGAACGACGGGGCGGAGGTGGCGGCGTCGTTCACGGCCGAGACACGCGGTCTCGTGGCCGAGGTCGAGAGCCTGAGCCGCAGGGCGGAGCCCGCCAGCGGCCAGCCGGCCATCACGATCGAGGATTGGTGCCGCGCGTTCTGTGGCGGGAACGTCGAGGGTTCGACGCTGCATGGCGACTCGGCGACCGTGATCGTGACCGTGGAGGGGGCGCCGAACGAGATCCCCCTCGTGCGCGAGGAGGACGGATGGAAGATCGATCTCGCCGAGCGGCTGAGGCCGGCCGTCCAGATGTTGCGGCTGACCGTGACCCAGGCCGCGATCGACACCCCCGGGGCGCACGTGGATACGATGGCCGGAGCCGCGCCGGACACGATCCGCTGAGGCGGCCCATCGGGACGCTTGATCCTGTCCCCGCGGCGTGCTAGAGTGGTACCGAAAGAAACCCGAAAGCGAAGTGATTCCGGCCCGGGCCGGTCACCAATGGAGCGTCCGCCGCGGTAGCGGGGGACGAAGGAGCGCGAAGGATGGCGGAGACGACGAAGGATCAGGAGAAGGCGCTGGGCCTGGCGATCACCCAGATCGAGCGTCAGTACGGCAAGGGCGCGATCATGCGGCTGGGCACGGGCATGCGGATGCAGGTCGATGCGATCCCCACGGGGGCCTTCAACCTGGACGCCGCCATCGGCGTCGGCGGGATCCCGAAGGGCCGCGTCACCGAGATCTACGGTCCGGAGTCCTCCGGCAAGACGACCCTCGCCCTCCACGTCATCGCCAACGCGCAGCGTCAGGGAGGGATCGCGGCCTTCATCGACGCCGAGCACGCCCTCGACGCCGACTACGCGCGCAAGCTCGGGGTCGACATCGACAACCTGCTGGTCTCCCAGCCCGACACGGGCGAGCAGGCGCTCGAGATCGCCGAGGTGCTGGTGCGTTCGAACGCGGTCTCGGTGGTGGTCGTGGACTCGGTCGCGGCGCTCGTCCCGAAGGCCGAGATCGAGGGCGAGATGGGCGACAGCCACGTGGGGCTTCAGGCGCGGCTCATGAGCCAGGC
>JAICQP010000246.1 GCA_025937815.1 Gemmatimonadota bacterium | reverse complement strand
GTAGAGGATCTGCAGGTCGTCGACGCTGCCGGCCGCGCAGCGCTCCATGAAGCGCCGCAAGCCGTCCGCCTCCGTGCTCGCTCCGAGATCACCCAGCGACCGGACCGTGAATATCGAGTCCCGGATCCAGCTGTAGCGGTAGTCCCAGTTGCGGACGCCGCCGACCCACTCGGGAAGCGAGGTCGTGACCGCGGCTGCGATCGCCCCCGTCGGCGCGTTGGTGAGCGCCTTCAAGGCCAGGGCCGAGCGCACTACCATCCCGCGATTCTCGGCGTCGTAGGCGATCTTCTTCGACCACTGGCGCCACCACTCGATCGTGAAACGCAACCGATGATCGATGGTCCGGGGACCGAGGGGCTGGGGCGGTCCGTAATCCAGCGTCTCGGGCCGCACGTGCTGGAGCGCGAGGCGGTACCGTCGACCCTCCTCCACGACGACCCGCCCGCGGAGCTCGTGCCGGTCGACCATCTCCAACCCGATGTCGCCGTCGATGACGAGCCCCTCGTCGCCGCCGATCGCGCTGAAGAGGCGCTCTCCGTGGCTCCGCACCCAGGGCTTGAGCGAGCCATAGTCGAATCGCGGCGCGACCCGCACCTCGAGCTCCATCGATCCCCGGACACCTTCCAGCACCCGCAGGATCTGATGGTAGGGAGCGTGGCGTCCGCCCGGGCGCATGGCGAAGCAGTCGAAGAGGCGGGCTTCTCCGCTCGGGCCATGGAACGTCGTCTCGAGGACCAGCGTCTCGTCGACGTAGCGGCGCTCGCTGGTCCAGTCCGTCGCCGTGGGCGTGATCGAGCAGAAGCCGCCCTTGTCCCAGTCGAGGATGCGGCCGAAGTACGTGCCCGAGTCGAGGCGCGGCATGCAGCACCAGTCGATCGATCCCGAGCGGGAGATCAGCGCCGCCGTATGGCACTCGCTGATGACTCCGTAATCGGCGATGAGGGGGTATCGCTCTTCCTTCACGCTGCCTTTCGGTCTAATGTATGACGGTCGTTCTGGTTCTCGTCGCATAAGGCTTCCGTATGCTCGATCGATCTGCAAAGCGTGTATATGCCGGCTTCCGGCGCACGTTCCCCGACGGCCGGCTCGTGGTGGTATCGAACCGCGAGCCTTACGTACACTCCCGCGACCAGTCCGGGGGCGTCGCGGTGGAGAGCCCGGCGGGGGGTCTGACCTCGGCGCTCGATCCGGTCATGCAGGCGCTCGGGGGCGCGTGGGTCGCGTGGGGACACGGCGACGCCGACCGGGACATGGTCGACGCCGACGATCGGATCCGGGTACCGCCCGACCGGCCCGCCTACACACTCAGGCGTCTGTGGCTCTCCGACGAGGAGGTGGCGGACTACTACCTCGGGTTCTCCAACCAGGGGCTCTGGCCGCTCGGACACAACATCCTCGAGCATGTCAGGTTCCGGGACCGCTTCTGGGGCGCCTACCTCCGGGTGAACGCGCGTTTCGCCCGCGCGGCCGCCGAGGAGCTCGGCGAGGGCAACGGCCTGATCTGGTTCCAGGATTATCACCTCGCACTGGCGCCGGCGTTCGCTCGAGAGGCGGCGCCCGACGCCACGCTCGCGCACTTCTGGCACATTCCGTGGCCGGCATGGGAGACGTTCCGCGTCTGCCCCTGGAAGGTCGAGCTCCTCGAGGGGCTCCTGGCGAACGACCTGCTGGGGTTCCACCTCGACTCCTTCGCCGGCAACTTCCTGGCGGCGTGCTCGCGAGAGCTGGACGCGTTCGTCGACCCGAGCAAGCAGGCGGTTGTCCACCGCGGGCACCTGACCCGGGTCGCCGCGTTTCCGATCTCGATCGACGTCCAGCGCTTCGAGGAGATGGCCGCGAGCTCCGAGACGGTCGTCCGTATGGCCCGGATCGTCGCGCGCTACGGGCTCGCCGGCCAGCGGGTCGGCGTCGGCGTCGACCGGCTGGACTACACGAAAGGGATCGTCGAGCGGCTGGAGGCCCTGCGGGTCCTGTTCCAGCGCTATCCCGACCTCGTCGGCCGCTTCACGTTCATCCAGATCGCAGTCCCGAGTCGCACCGAGATCCCGGCGTATCAGATCCTCGAGGACGAGGTCGACGCCAAGATCGAGGCCCTCAACTCCGCGCTCGGCACGGACGGCTGGAAGCCCGTGATCACGATCAAGGACTCCCTGCCCCAGGACGAGCTGGTGGCCTTCTATCGGCTCGCCGACGTGCTGGTAGTGAGCTCCATCCACGACGGGATGAACCTGGTGGTCAAGGAGTACGTC
>JAICQP010000157.1 GCA_025937815.1 Gemmatimonadota bacterium | reverse complement strand
GCGCCCCGATCACCGAATCCGCTTCGAGAAGGGCGAGCCCTACTGCTTCGTGTTTCCCGTCCAGCGGGGCCTGGTGGAGGACATGGAGCCGAAGCTCAGAGATCTCGGCGAGGATCCCGAGGCCCAGCGTCAGGACGAGTACGCGCGTAGGATGCGCAACTTCCTCAACAACGTGAAGACGATGAAGGTGCTGGAGGGGGAAGAAGCCGAGGTCATGAACGCCAAGGCGCTGAACTTCCAGATGTGGTACATGAAGGGCCAGATGCCGGACGGTTCCGGCGTCTTCGAGGGACACCAGCGGAGGCTGGAGTTGCGGCCGTTCGAGGATCTGCGCGAGCGCGTGCCCTCTCAGTAGCGGGCGCCCACCACCCTCCAGGTCCGCCTGTCGGGGTTCCAATCCAGCCAGAACGTGGCCGGGCGCGGAGCCTCCTCCCCGTCGCCGAAGACCTTCCACACGTTCACCTCGGCGTACCGCTCGTCGTCATCGGGATCGTCGTCGAGCGGCCCCACGGGCGCGGGCAGTGGGATCGAAGGCTGGACGGCCGATCCGCCCACCTCGATGTCCGGATCGGCGGGATCGAAGTCGAACTGCCAGCGGTAGCCCGCGGGCCCTCCGAAGTGGCGGGTCCAGAGGTCGTCGAAGGCCAGCGCACCGCTCTCGATGCGCGGCGCGTCGAGCGGGGACACCTCGCGGAACCAGTAGCGGCCCGTGGCGTCCCGCCGCTCCTTCAAGCCCCGCAGCAGATACGCCGCGGCCGCGGGGTCGGAGTATTGCCCGGCCGCCACGGCGGCGTCGAGCTGCGCGTCGGTGAACGACATGACGAGCTTGGCGCCCCAGTAGCCGTCGCGCGCGGTGCGGTTGATCAGCGCGGGGTTCAGCATGTTCGAGCGCCAGTCGGCCGGGTTGTAGTTGGCGATCGAGTAGTAGCCGATCGAGGGCGGGTATTCGCCTTCGTCCATGTCCTGCCAGGGGCGCTCGTAGGCTCCGAGCGTGAGCGTCCGCAAGAGGATCGCGCCGGCGTCGAACTGGTACTCGTTCCCGTGCCGGGCGGTGTGCGGACGCACCGCGGAGGAGCCGAGCGCGGAGCCGAAGTCGATCAGGTTGTGACGCAGGTAGCCGATCTGCGGCGCGTCCTCGCCCTCGGGGCTCCGCGGGCTCACGATGAACATGTCCAGGGAGTTCCCGGCCTTGACGTCCGTGTGGTTCAGCCACGCGGCCATCGAGTAAAGCCCGCGGAGCTCGCGGCGGTGCTCGTGGGGGATGACGTCGTTGGGATCGTCCAGGCGGACTCCGATGTACTCGAAGGGGCCCTTGGGAACGCCTTCCAGGAATTTGCTGGCGAGCGCGCGGATCCGGCCGTCCTGCGTCGTCGGGTAGCGATCGAGGACGTGGCGCCGGAAGACATCGAGCGTAAGCTCGCGCTCGTCCTCCCCCGGGTTGGTCGAGTAGGCGACGACGACGGAGTCCTCGACGAATTCGACCTCGAGCGGGTCTTCCGGATCGTCCTCGAGGACCAGCTCGGCGGGATCGAAGTAGTGGATGTGGTTCTCGGGCGTGTAGTAGCCGGCGGCCCAGAAGAGGTTGGTCGCCACGACCTCGGCTCCGCTGGCGAGCTCGTTGAACTCCGGCGGGTCGAACTTGAAGATCCAGCGCTGGTCCTGAGCGTCGGTGACGTTGAACCCGGGGGATATCCCCTCGGCCTTGATCGACGTCACGGTCAGAGGGGCGACGGGGCCGGTGCCGGTCTGCGGCCCGCGTCGGATCTCCTCCGGAGTCAGTGCGCGGCGCGCGTTCCGATTCGTGAACCAGGCCGAGTTGACGACTCCATCGAAGGGATCGGCGTTCCAGGCGTCCGGAGGCCCGCTGAGGTGGCGCCGGACGTTCAGGCCACGCGCGACGCCCTCGCCGAACCCGTGCACCTGACTGTAGATCAGGCTCTCGGCGGTTTCTTCCGGCTCGACGATGGCGAGCGTGTCCGCCATCGGTCGGGGCTCGTACTCCCATGGTTCGACGTTCGGATACGAGGCGCACGCACCGGCGGCGCCCAGGGCCAGGAACAGGACCGCGAATCTCGTCACGCCCACTTCCTCCTCCCTCGCTTCCTGATGCCGCCGGCCGATATGCCGCCGACTAATAGCGGACGCCGGCCACGCGCCACGTCCCGCCGTCCTGCTCGAGCCAGATCGTCGCCGGACGTGGAGCCCAGCCGCTCCCCTCCGGCCTGTTGCGCCAGACGCGAACCCGCACGCGCCCGCCGTCACCGGGCGCGAGCCCGGACGGCAGCGGCACCCGGGGCTCGCTCGCGATACCCTCGCCCGCGCGGTCGAAGTCGTAGCGGTACTGCGCGGCGCCGCCGAAGTGCTCCGTCCAGAGGTCGTCGAACGCGATCGCTCCGCCCTCGACGCGCGGGCCGTCGAGCGGTGAGACGCGCGCGAACCAGTAGCGGCCGATCGCGTCGCGCCGCTCCTCGAGGCCCCTCAGGATGTAGGCCCGCGTCGCCGCGTCGGACCACTGGGTGGCGTCCATGGCGCCGGCCAGCTGCTCGTCGGTGAACGACATGACGAGCTTCGCGCCCCAGTAGCCGTCGCGGTCATCGACCGCGTCGAACGTGGGGTTGGGGATGCTCGGCCTCCACTTGCCGGGCTGGAAGCCCTCGGCCGCGAACCAGCCGATCCCCTCGGGGTGGCCGGTGTCCTCGATGTCCTGCCACGGGCGCTCGTAGGCGCCGAGGCTGATGAGGCGCAGCGAGATGGCCTGCATGTCGAGGTCGTTCTCGCTTCCGTGCCGCGGGCGGTGCGGGTGCACGCCGCCGGATCCGATCGAGGCTCCGTTGTCGAGCATGTAGTGGACGAGGTGCCCGTAGCGGGCGCCCTCCTCCGGGCTACCGGCGTGCGGCCGGAACATGTCGAGCGTGTTCCCCTCCTTGGTGTCGACCTGGTTGAGCCAGGAGGCCACGACGTAGTAGCCGCGGAGCTCGCGTCGGTGCTGGTGGGGGATCACGTCGTTGGGGTCGTCTGGCCGCGTCCCCTTCCAGCCGAAGGGCCCCTTCGGGATGCCCGGCAGGAACTTGCTGGCCAGCGTCCGGATCCGGCCCTGGGAGTCGCGCGGGTAGCGCTCGATGAACCGCAGGAAGACGTCCATCGTCAGCTCGCGCTCGTCGGGCTCGTCGGCGCCGACCTCGTACTCCACCAACACGCCGTCCTCGACCATGTCCAGCTCGACGCCTTCCCGCAGGGTCAGGTTCGTGGGATCGAGGTAGAAGACGTAGTTCTCGGGCGTGTGGTAGCCGGACGACCAGACCAGGTTCGTCGCCAGCACATCGGCGCCGCTAGCCATCCCGGGGTAGTCGGCCGGGTCGAACTTGACCAGCCAGCGGGCGCCGCTCGCGTCGCGCATGAAGAACCCGACGTTGACGCCTTCGGACTTCATGCTCGTGACCTGCGCCGGCCCGGACTGATCGGGGCCATCGCTCGCGTGGGCCCCGCGGGCGATCTCCTCCGGGGTCAGCGCGCGCGCCGCGTTGCGGTTCGTGAACCAGGTGGAGTTGACGACCTCGTCGAACGGATCCGCGTTCCAGGCCGGCCCGCCTCCTCCGATGGACAGCGGGAGGAACATCGCGTAGGCGATCTGCTCGTACACGACCGTGGGAGCGATCTCGGCGGGCTCGGCGATAGCGAGCGTGTCGGCGAGCGGGCGCGGGGAGTACTCCCACGGGCGCACGTTGCCACTCGCGCAGGCGGTTCCCAGGATGGCGGCGAACAGGACGGGCGCGACCGCGCGCGACGCGGCGGCGCCCTTCGCGAGCCGGATCACCAGAACCCGCCCGTCGAGAGGTTCACGCGCGTTCCCTCGTCGCTGTACGCGACGCCGAGTCGGAACAGGGCGTTGTCCTTGAGGAACATCCGCACCTCGAGCCCGTAGGAGGTCTTGAGGTCCTCGGTGTCGAGGTCCCCCACCTCGGGTGCGAGGTCGCCGGCGTCGGCGAAGAGCGCGGCCTCAAGCACCCCGGGCGTGGCCCGCCAGGTATGCTCCTCCCAGATCCGGTAGCGGTATTCGGCGGTCGCCCAGCCTACGGCCTGATCGGACCAGCGCCAGGATGGGTACCCGCGCAGGCGGCTCGATCCGCCGAGGTCGGGCAGATAGGCGAAGGGGATGATCGAGTCGTCGTCTTCGGGCTCGACGGTTTCGAAGCCGCCGCCCACGCTGATGATGTGCCAGTCGCTGCCCAGTGGAAGGTGGGCCTGAATGCGCCCGCCGTACTGGGTCCAGTCGAACGGAAGCTCGTCGTCCACCGAGCGCCAGATGGCGCCCGAGCCCTGCAGCATGAGGCCACGGGTCGGGTGGCCGGCGCTGTTGCGGAGATCGAGCCGAACGGTCGCGCCCGGGCTCCATAGCTCCTGCTGCGGGAGATCGACGCCGGGGAGCGCCACGAAGTGCTCGATCGTGTTGCGCTGATTGTCGTCGTACGTCTCGTAGAAGAAGGACCGCTCGTACGCCGCGTGCACCTCGCCGTTGACGATCCAGCCCTCGGGCAGCCCGGCGGCCGCGACGCCGCCCCAGCGCTCCCACGAGAACCCGGACTCGTCTTCTTCCTCGTCCGTGTCGGGGCCGATCCCGAAGAACTCGTCCATGTGGTCGACGTCGTAGTAGCCGGTGACGCGAAGCCACGGCGCGACGTCCGGGTCGTTCCAGCCGGCGAAGGCGGAGTACTCCTGGTAGAGCCGGTTGGTGACCGCCGCGCTGATGCCGGCGGTGGGACCGCCCGCGCCGGGGAAGAGCTCGTACGTGAACCCGCCGCCCACGAATCCCGAGCGCGTGCCAATCGACCCGGCGCGGAAGCCCAAGTGGCTGGCTTCCTGAGGCGCGTCCGGCCGGTCGGAGAGGCCGGCCGCGAAGCCCCCGGCCTCCTCTTCGATCACCACGGTCGTGCCCTTCAGCGCGACGTCCGCCATCCGGAAGGGCGCGAACAGGATCCTCCCGAGGAACGCGAGCGGGCCCGGGCCGACGCCGGGCGGCGGCTGGGGCCTCAGCGGATGATCGTCTGGCAGGACCTCGAGAGTGTCGCCCGCGGCGGGCTCCTGGGCGAGTGCCGGAGCCGCGGTCAGCAGGGCGAGGAGCAGGAGCACCAACGTCGACGCGCGCAGGGGAAACCTCCGGTTGAGGGCCGAGGACGGCGGACGGCCTAATGCTAACGATCGCCACCGCCCGGGTCTAGCGGCGAGGAGGTGGAGGCGGACGGAACCAGGCGGCCGAACGGCGCAGACGAACACCCGGGAGTAGACTTCCGGCATGGCGATGGATTGGGAACCGCGCGCCGAGGAGTCGTTCAAGAAGCTCCTGCTGCAGCTCGACCGGCGGATCCGCGAGGATCACGAGCGCCGGGCGCGGGAGGCGGCCGAGGTCCACGCCGAGGCCCACGGCTTGCGCACCGTGAACCCCGACGCTGCCGCCGTCGG
>JAICQP010000170.1 GCA_025937815.1 Gemmatimonadota bacterium | reverse complement strand
GCGCCGGAGGTCATCCTGCGCAACGAGAAGCGCATGCTCCAGGAGTCGGTGGACGCGCTGTTCGACAACGGGCGGCGCTCGCGGGCCGTTAGCGGCCGCGGCAATCGTCCGCTGAAGTAGCTCAGCGATATTCGACAGGGCAAGCAGGGGCGCTTACGCCAGAACCAGCTCGGCCAGCGCGTGGGAGATTCCGGGCGCTCGGTCATCGTGGTCGGGCCGGAGCTGAAGTTGCATCAGTGCGGGCTGCCGAAGACGATGGCGCTCGAGCTCTTCAAGCCGTTCATCATCCGCAAGCTCGAGGAGAAGGGCCACGTCCAGACGGTGAAGAGCGCCAAGAAGCTGGTCGAGAGCGAGGACCCCGTCGTGTGGGACATCCTCGAGGAGGTCATCAAGGACCACCCGGTGCTCCTCAACCGCGCGCCGACGCTGCACCGCCTCGGGATCCAGGCCTTCGAGCCGATCCTGATCGAGGGCAAGGCCATCAAGATCCATCCGCTGGTCTGCCAGGCGTTCAACGCCGACTTCGACGGCGACCAGATGGCGGTGCACCTGCCGCTGTCCTACGAGTCGCAGCTCGAGGCGCGGGTCCTGATGCTGTCGTCGAACAACGTGCTGAAGCCGGCCGACGGCAAGCCGATCGCTTCGCCCAGCCAGGACATCGTGCTGGGCATCTATTACCTCACGCACGACCCGGTGCAGGAGCCGACGCGCAAGCTGGGCGACGAGGACGTCCCCAACGTGCGCCTGTTCGCGGACGACGCCGAGGTCGAGATGGCGCTCGAGAACGGCAGCGTGAGTCTGCACGATCGGATCCGCATCCGGAAGGACGGCCGCCTGATCGACACCACGGTCGGCCGCGTGGTCTTCAACAGCATCGTGCCTCGCGGGCCGCAGCCGGACGGTCAGGACATCGACATCCCGTTCCTGAACAAGGAGCTGGCCAAGAATGCGCTGAACGACGTCGTGTCGCTGGTCTACGCGCGCGCCGGTCTACGCCACTGCGTCGAGTTCCTCGACAACCTGAAGGCGCTCGGCTTCAAGTCCGCGACGATGGCAGGGAACTCCGTGGGCATCAAGGACATGGTGATCCCCGATGAGAAGAAGGAGATCCTGGCGAAGGCCGATCAGCAGGTCGAGAAGATCACGAACCAGTACCAGAAGGGCGTGATCACCGACGGCGAGCGCTACAACAAGGTCATCGACGTCTGGACGCACGCCAACACGGACGTTTCGCAGGCGATGTTCGAGGGTCTGAGCAAGGACCAGGGCGGCTTCAACCCCATCTTCATGATGGCCGACTCGGGCTCGCGGGGATCGCGTGACCAGATCCGCCAGCTGGCCGGCATGCGCGGCCTGATGGCCAAGCCGCAGAAGAAGATCACGGGGCAGATCGGCGAGATCATCGAAAGCCCGATCAAGTCGAACTTCCGCGAAGGGCTGTCGGTGCTGGAGTACTTCATCTCGACGCATGGCGCCCGGAAGGGCCTGGCGGACACGGCACTCAAGACGGCCGACGCGGGTTACCTCACGCGGCGCCTGGTCGACGTGGCGCAGGACGTGACGATCACAGAGGACGACTGCGGCACGATCCGGGGTCTCGAGATCTCGGCCCTCAAGGAGGGCGAGGAGGTCATCGAGCCCTTGCGCGACCGCATCGTTGGTTCGGTGGCGCTCGACGACGTGGTCGATCCGATCAACGGCGAGATGCTGGTCGAGGCGGGCGACGAGATCACCGACGACGCCGCGCAGGCGATCGAGGACGCGGGCATCGAGAAGGTCCGCATTCGTTCGGTCCTCACGTGCGAGGCGGGCCGCGGGCTGTGCCAGAAGTGCTACGGCCGCAACCTCGCGACGCTGAAGCCCGTCGACATCGGCGAGGCGGTGGGCATCATCGCGGCGCAGTCGATCGGCGAGCCCGGCACGCAGCTGACGCTCCGGACGTTCCACATCGGCGGCACGGCGAGCCGCATCGCCGCCCAGTCCCGGAAGACCGCCAGCTTCGCGGGCGAGGTCGAGTTCGACCGGATCTCGGTGGTCGAGACCGAGCCGGTTGCTCCGGCCACGGAAGGCGATCGCATCGTCACCGGGCGCGAGGGCCAGCTACTGGTCAAGGACACCGAGGGACGCATCCGCAGCCGGCTGACGGTTCCATATGGCGCGTTCATCCGGGTCGACGACGGCCAGAAGATCGAGGACGGGGACCTGCTGTTCGAGTGGGATCCCTATTCGACGCCGATCCTGACCGACAAGCCGGGCAAGGTGAAGTTCGTCGACATCGTCGAGGAGCTGACGGTGCGCGAGGAGCTGGACGAGTCGACCGGTCTGCGCCAGCGCGTGATCGTGGAGGACCGCGACAAGTCGCTCCACCCGCGCATCCAGATCATCAGCGGCAAGGAGAAGATCCGCGACTACATCGTGCCGACCGGCGCGCATCTGCTGGTCCGCGACGGCGAGGAAGTGACCGCGGGCCAGGTGCTGGTAAAGATCTCGCGCGAGATCTACAAGACGCGCGACATCACGGGCGGCCTGCCGCGGGTGGCCGAGCTGTTCGAGGCGCGGAAGCCCAAGGACCCCGCCGTCATCACCGAGATCGACGGCACGGTGGAGTTCGGCAAGATCGTGCGTGGGAACCGGCAGCTGCTGGTCAAGCCCGAGACAGGAGAGCCGCGCGAGTACCTGATCCCGCACGGCAAGCACCTGCGCGTCCATGAGGGCGACGTGGTGCGGGCCGGCGATCGCCTGAGCGAAGGTCCTGTCAACCCGCACGACATTCTGCGGATCAAGGGGCCGCGCGAGGTGCAGGAGTACCTGCTGAACGAGATCCAGGAGGTCTATCGCCTCCAGGGCGTGAAGATCCACGACAAGCACATCGGCGTGATCGTGCGCCAGATGCTGCAGAAGGTGCGGATCGCCAACCCCGGCGATACCGACATGCTCGAGAACGAGCACGTGGACAAGGTCACGTTCCGGCGCGAGAACGAGGAGATCCTCAAGCTGGGCGGTGAGCCGGCCACGTCCGAGCCGCTGCTCCTGGGGATCACGAAGGCCGCGCTGACGACCGAGTCGTTCGTCTCGGCGGCCTCGTTCCAGGAGACGACCCGCGTGCTGACCGAGGCCGCGCTCTCGGGCAAGCGCGACGAGCTGACGGGCCTCAAGGAGAACATCATCATCGGCCACCTGATCCCGGCCGGCACCGGCATGCTGCGCTACAGCGCCGTCGAGTTCCCGCTGCCGAAGCTCGAGGAGCTGGCGGCGGAGGCCGAGGCGGAAGCGGCGGCCGCGCGCGCGGCCGCGGCGGCCCGGGCGGCGGCGGAAGCCGCCGAGCTGGGCGAGCTCGAGGAGGAAGGCGAAGAGGCCGAAGAGGAGGCCGCTACCGAGGCGTAGCCGCGGCTACGGAACGAAGTCGCCGCCGCCGTCCGGCGAGGCGGCTGCATGGTCGACGAGGGCGCGCTCCTGGTGGGGCGCGCCCTTTCGCGATCAGCCTCGGCTGATCCGCTCTGCCACCTGCGCGCGCGAGGCGACGCCTAGCTTGTCGAGGACGCGCTCGGTGTGGCGCCGGGCCGTGTGCGGGCTGATGCCGAGCCGCCGCGCGACCTCCGCGTTCCGGAGTCCGTCCGCCAGCGCGCGGGCGATCCGGATCTCCTGGCGGGTCAGCCGGTACCGCTCGCGGAGCGCCGCGTCCGGCCGCGGCTCCCGGAACAGCGGCTCGACGAGGACGAGGACTCCGCGCGGCGGCGGGCCGGGCTCGCCTGCGATCGAAGCGCTCAGGCGGTAGGCGCCGCGTGCGGTCGCGACCACGCGCTCTCCCGTGCGACCGAGCGCGCGGTGCGCGTCTCCGTCGCGGTGCGGACCGAGCCCGGCTATCTCATGGGCCACCTCCCGGAGCGCGCGCTCGATGACGGCCCGCTCCGGGTCCTCCCGCAGGGTCTCTTCCAGCGCGGCGCTCCCCTGCACGGGCGCGCCGCTCGCGTCGCAAAGCAGGAGCCGCCTCCCGCTCGCGTCCAGGATCGCGCCGAGCAGGGACCGGTCCGCGGCCAGGCGGAGGTACGTCCGCACCCCGGCCTTGAAGGCGGGCAGAACGAGCCGCATGAGCGCGCGCGCCCGTGCGTCGAACGGCGGGTCCTGATAGCGGTCCCGCAGGACCGCCATGTACGCGAACCCCGGCTCGGCGTCCATGCGGGTCGTCATGCCGACCGAGTGATTGCAGTCCCAGACCCGCATGAAGTCGTTGTAGTACTCGCTCGCGTAGAACTCCTCCCGCCCGTGGAGCTCGACGAGGCTCGCGACGGGCATTCCACGCTCGATCGCGATCTCTCCCGCGACGTCGAACCGATGGTAGTACTCGAAGTATGCACGTCCCGCCTCCGGATCCAGCCGCTGGCAGTACACGGGCGCGTGCCCCTCTCCCGGTAGCATGAAGACGACCTTGTGCGCGTCGAGCAGGAGCCTCGCGTGATGGTTCACGGTATGGCGCCAGGAGTCCACGTCGGCGTAGTCGAACGGGGCATGCAGGGCCTCGACGAGGCCCGTCAGGCGATCGAGCTCGGTGGGGGAGAGCGAGAGGCGCATGTCGGATAGGCCGTTGACCTATTGTAGGGTCAGCCCGTCCCGAATACAAGAAGGTGGGAGCGTTGCCTCGGAACCCCTACAGGAAAGTCCTCCATGAGCAGATCCGCACTTACGTTCCTGTGCGGCGGAGCCCTGGTTTCCGCCATCGTCGCGTCCCCGGCGATCGAGCCGCGGGAGTCCCTGTCTCCACCCTCCCGGCTATCTCCGGCCCCGTTCGAGCGTCTCGATCCCGCACCCGTGCCGGCCCCTGACGGTCTCGTTCGGGCGCCCCTCGATCCCCCAGGCGCGCCTCGACGTCGCCAGGCGAGTCAGACGATGGGGTCGGGCGAGCTGAACGTCGCCCTCGACGCCGGAGAGAACGCGCCGGATGGAGCGGGTCAGCCCGACGACGGAGAGGGAGACGATCCGCGCGACGAGGACCCGGACGAGGAAGGAGACGATCCCCGCGACGAGGACCTCTTCGCTGGCATCGGGGAGCATGCGGATGACGGCGAGCCCGTCGACGAATGGCTC
>JAICQP010000032.1 GCA_025937815.1 Gemmatimonadota bacterium | reverse complement strand
GAACGTTTTCGTAGCCGGCGCGGACTCGACGGCGTTCCCCCCGTTCGCGGTCGTAGAGCGACAGGGTGTGCGGATCGGCATCCTAGGCCTGACGACGCCGGGGTCGGCGATCTGGGACCGCGCGAACGTCGAGGGCAGGCTCGAGTTCCGGGACATCGTCGAATCCGCGCGGCGCTTCTGGCCGGAGCTCGAGCGCCAGAGCGACGTCCAGATCGCGGTCATGCACTCGGGGCTGGGACCGGGCTCCTCCTACGACGAGGCCGCGACCGGCGTGCCCCCCGAGGACGCCGGCGGCGCCCTTGCCCAGGCCCTGCCGGGTCTGGAGGCGATCTTCCTGGGCCACAGCCACCGGGTCGTCCCCGCCGATACCGTGGCTGGCGTGCTCGTCGTTCAGGCCGGGCGCTGGGCCGAGGCGCTGGCCGTCGTCCAACTCGAGCTCGCGCGGGGCGGGGACGGGTGGCGGGTCGTCGGCCGCTCCTCTACCGCGCTGCCCACCGCGGGTGTTCCGCCCCATCCCGCGCTCATGGCCGAGATGGGCCCCTTCCACGATCGCGTCGTCGCGTACGTCGCCGACACGATCGGGTTCACGCCCGACGTGTGGTCCGCGGTCGTCGCCCGGGTCGCCGATACCGCGATCCTCGACCTCATCCAGCGCGTCCAGCTGGACGCCACCGGGGCGGACCTGTCGGCCGCCTCGGCGTTCAACCCGGAGGCCACGCTGGGGCCGGGCCCGATCACCCAGGCCGACGCGGCCGCGCTCTACGCCTACGACAACACGTTGAAGACGATCCGCATCAACGGGCGCCAGCTCCGCGAGTACCTGGAGTACTCGGCCAAGTACTTCCACCGGACCACCCCCGAGGGCGAGCTCGTCGACGCCGGCGGCGACGCCGATCTCGAGGTCGACTCGGTCCCGGGCTACAACTTCGACGTCGTGGCCGGGGTCGAGTACGGGATCGACGTCTCCAAGCCGCTCGGCGAGCGGATCGTCGACCTGACGTACCGGGGAGAGCCGGTGGCGGACGACCGGACGTTCACGCTGGCGATCAACAACTACCGGCAGGGCGGCGGTGGGGGCTACAGCATGATCGCCGACGCTCCCGTCGTGTCGGAGAGCTCGGGCGAGGTCCGGCAGCTCCTGATCGACTGGATCGCCGAGCACGACACGATCCGCCGGGCGGACGTGTTCGATCGCTCATGGGCGATCGTGCCCGCGGAGGCGGTCGCCGGATACGCGATCGCGGACAGCGGAGCCCTCGCCGGTCTTCTGGAGCGAGAGGCGGCGCGGATATCGGGGGAATCCCGCGCGCAGGGAGTCGGGGGAGTCCCGGGGGCCGAGCTCGGGCCGCGGAATCTTGCGTCCCTGCCGCCGCCGCTGTCCGCCGGGAGCGACTCGCTGCGGCTGGCGGTCATCGCGACCAACGATTTCCACGGCGCGCTCGAGCCGACTACTCCGACCTGGGCAGAGGGCGACACGATCGGCGGCGCGGCGACGCTGGCGGCCTACGTGCGGCCGATCGAAGAGCGGTACCCCGGCGTCACGATCCACCTCGACGGCGGCGATCAGATGCAGGGCACCGTCGTCTCGAACCTGAGCGGCGGCCGCGCCTCGATCGAGGTCCTGAACGCGCTCGGCGTCGACGCCGCGGCGATTGGAAACCACGAGTTCGACTGGGGCGTCGACACGCTTCTGGCTCGCATGGGGGAGGCCGAGTATCCCTTCCTGGCAGCGAACATCTTCGTCAAGGCAACCGGGGAGCGTCCGCCGTGGGCGGTGCCGTACACGTTCCTGGAGCGCGCCGGCCTCCGGATCGCCGTCATCGGGGGGATCACGACCTCGACTCCGTTCACGACCCTTCCGGCGAACGTGGAGCCGTACGCGTTCCTGGACATCGCGCAGGTGGTCAACGAGCTGGCGCCCAGAGTGGAGGCCGAGGGGGCCGACATTATTCTCCTGGTCGTGCACGCCGGCGCGATCGACGAAGGGCACGGCGGTATGCGGGGAGAGATCGCCGACGCGGCCCGCCGGATCACCGCCCCGATCGACCTCATCGTGTCGGGCCACACCCACACGCGCTTCCAGACCGTGGTCAACGGAATCCCCATCGTGCAGGCGGCCTCGAGCGGGGCGGCCGTGGCAGTGGCGGTCCTGACCTACGACCGCGGCGTGGGCCGGATCGTCGATCATCACGCCGAGGTCTGGACCACGCGCGCGGGCGGCGTCATGCCGGACTCCACGGTGGCCGCGCTGGTCGAGCGTTGGCGGGCGGAGAGCGCGGAGATCGCCGACCGCCCGATCACCGAGTTGGCCCAGACGCTCGTCCGGGATCGCCGCGGGGAGAGCGCGCTGGGCGACCTCATCGCGGACGCGCAGCGCGCCGCGACGGGAACCGAGATGGCGATGACGAACGCGGGCGGGATCCGGGCGGACCTGCAGGCGGGCCCCGTGACTTTCCGCGACGTCTTCGCGGTCCAGCCCTTTCAGAACTCCCTCATTCGCGTGACGTTGACAGGCGATCAGGTGCGCCGCGTGCTGGAGGCGGCGGTGACGGGCTCCGTGGGCCAGGTATCCGGCGTGCGATTCTCGTTCGACCCCACCCGGCCGGTAGGAGAGCGCGTGCGGGACGCGTGGCTGGAGGACTCCGGGGAGCGGCTGGTGGAGAATGGCCGCGTCCTCAGTCCCGACCGGCTCCATTCGATGACGGTCAATAACTTCATGGCCACGGGCGGGGACGATTACGGGCCGTTCGAGGAAGCCCTCGAGGCCACGAACACGGGCCTCATCGACAGCGAGGTATTCGCCGAGTACCTGGAGAAGCTGCCGCGGCCCATCCGCTACGGGATCCAGAACCGGATCCTGCAGCTCGAGCCCTGGCCGGCCCGTGGCGAGGGCGGAGAATGACGGCCGATAAGATCCAGGTCACGGTCAACGACGTGGCGGTGCGTGTCTGGCCGTGGGCGCGCTGGCGCGACGCCGTCACCGTCTACGAGCCGGCCGCCGGATGCTCGCTTTCGAATGGAAAGGGAGTGCTTCAGGACGGAGCAGGCCAGCCGCTCGATCCCGACGGACACGTGGTTCCTGAGGCGCACATCCGGTTCCGGGCCGCCCCATGAGCGTCGATCGCGGACTCCTCGAGCGGCTCCCGAAGACCGACCTGCACGTCCATCTGGACGGCTCGCTGCGCCCCGAGACGATCTGGGAGCTCGCGCAGGCCGACGATGTGGAGCTCGCTTTCGATTCCGCCGAGGCGGTGGGGAGATGGTTCGCGCAGGAGCTTCCAGAGCGCGACCTGATGGCGTACCTGAGCCGGTTCGACGTCACGACATCCGTGATGCAGACCGAGGACGCGCTGGAGCGGATCGCATTCGAGCTGCTCGAGGACGCAGCCGCCGAGAACGTATGGTACATGGAGGTCCGGTACGCGCCCATCCTGTCCACCAAGCGGGGCCTCTCCCCGCGTCAGGTCGTCGACTCGGTCAAGCGTGGCCTGGCTCGCGGAATGGAGCTCTATCCCCGCACTCAGGCCCATCAGATTATCTGCGGACTTCGACATTTCGAGCCGGAGCGCGCGCTGCGAATGGCGGCGCTGGCGGTCGAGTACAAGGGCCGTGGAGTGGTGGCCTTCGACCTGGCCGGCGCCGAGGCCGACAACCCCGCGAAGTGGTTCCGGGAGGCGTTCTACATCGTGCGGGACGCGAACCTCAACGTGACGGTGCACGCTGGCGAGGCCTACGGACCGGAGTCGATCCATCAGGCGTTGCACTGGACGAACGCCCACCGCATCGGCCACGGCGTTCGTCTGGGGGAGGATCCGGACCTGCTGGAGTACGTGCGCGATCACCGCATCCCGCTCGAGATGTGTCCCACGTCCAACGTCCAGACGGGGGCGGTCGACTCGATCGAGGAGCACCCGATCCGCGAGTACTTCGACCGGGGGCTGCGGGTGACCGTGAACACCGACAACCGGCTGATGTCGAACACCACGATGACCCGGGAGATAGAGCTTCTCGTAGACCATCTGGGATTCGACCTCGAGGAGATCAAGAAGCTGCTCATGAACGGCTTCAAGAGCGCGTTCCTGCGCTACCCCGAGCGCAAGGCGCTGATCGGCGAGGCGAACGAGGCCCTGGCCGGGATGGGCTGAACCGTGGTGGACGCGCGGCCGGTGGGGGACAGCCGGCGGCGGCGGTAGACTGGTCCGCGTTGAACAGAGAGCCCGTCGCGGTCGTCCGTCGGAACGAGACCATAATCCTCTGTGTAGGGGTTCGATTCCGCAGAAATCTCCAGGAAGGAAGCGCACGATGACGAAGAGCATCCTGACGGCCTTGATCCTCGCCTTCTCCTCCGCAGTCCCGGCAGCGGCGCAGTTCGGCGGCGCCGCCGGTATCGGCGAGGGCGACGCGTTGTTCGGCCGGGCACAGAGCGACCGCGAGCCCGGCGCCGTGTACGTCTACCGTGACACGGGCGACGGCTGGAGCCAGGTGGCCAGGCTGACGGCCGACGACGGCGCGATCGGGGACGGGTTCGGGGCCTTCGTCGACGTGTCGGGAGACGTGATGGTCGTGGGGGCTCCCGGTGCCGAAGAGGGGCGCGGCGCTGTGTACGCGTTCGAGCGGGGGAGCGACGGAACGTGGCGCCAGACCGCGAAGCTGGTGGCGCCCGAGCGCGCTCCCGGCGATCAGTTCGGCATCGAGCTGGGGTTCGAAGGCGACCTCGCGCTGGCCGCGAAGGCGGACGGCGACTCGGCGACCGGCACGGTGCACGCCTTCCGCCGCCAGGCCGACGGCAGCTGGCAGCCGGCCGGGACGTTCGAGGCGCCGGAGGGAGTCGGGTTCAACGAAGGGTTCGGCCGGACGCTCGATGTGCTGGACGGCTCGGCGGTGATCGCGGCCGCGGGGGCCGACTCGGGACGTGGCGCGGTGTGGATCTTCCCGCCGCAGGGTGACTCGGCGTGGGGCGCTCCGGAGCGGCTCTCGGGCACCGCTGTCGAGGGCCGGTTCGGTGCGGGCGCGGCGGTGGCGGGTGAGTACCTGCTTGTAGGCTCTCCGCTGGTGTCGGAGGCGCGGGGCGAGGTCACGATCTTCCACCGGGGCTCGTCGGACTGGCAGGAGGTCGGGCGCATCGGTCCCCGCGACGGCGCCGGCCCGCAGACGTTCTTCGGCTCGGTGATCCATGGCGGCCCGGGCGGCAGCGCCTGGGTATCGGAGCCCGGGATCCAGGAGTTCCGTGGCGCGGTGGTCGAGCTGCGCCGGGAGGGGGACACCTGGGTACGGGGCGCCACCATCGAGATTCCGGACCTCGAACCCAACGCCGGCGTGGGCGCCGCGTTCCAGATCGGCGACGGTCTCGCGGCGGTGGGGATCCCCGGCGACGATTACGGCCTCGGCGCGGGCGCCATCCTGGTCGAGCAGAACGGATCGTGGGAGATCGCGGCGACCGTCGCGCTCCCGGTCGAGACGCTGGCTGGGGTCAGCGGGGAGACGGTCGAATGCGAAGACGGCAAGGCGGCCCACTTCGAGTGCAAGGACGTCACGCTGCTCTCGTTCGTTCCGGTTTCCTCCATCGGCGGGACGCGTGGCGTCGAGCTCAACGACATCTGGGGCTGGACGGACCCCGAGACCGGCAAGGAGTACGCGCTGGTCGGCCGCATGGATGGGACCTCGTTCGTGGACATCAGCGATCCCCAGAACCCTGTTTACCTCGGCGACCTGCCCAAGACCCAGGGCTCGCCGGGAGCGGTGTGGCGTGACATGAAGGTCTACAAGGACCACGTGTTCGTGGTGGCCGACAACTCCGGCGCGCACGGGGTGCAGGTGTTCGACCTGACCCGGCTCAGGAACGTCACGAACCCGCCGCAGACCTTCACCGAGGACGCGCACTACGACAGGATCCACAGCGCTCACAACATCGCCATCAACGAGGACACCGGCTTCGCCTATGCCGTGGGCGGCGGAGAGGGCGGCGACACGTGCGGCGGCGGGCTCCACATGATCGACATCCGGGACCCCAAGAACCCTCAGTTCGCGGGTTGCTTCGCGGACCCGAATACCGGGATCCAGAAGACCGGCTACTCGCACGACGCGCAGTGCGTCCTGTACCGGGGACCGGACGAGGACTATCAGGGACGGGAGATCTGCTTCGGCTCGAACGAGACCGCGCTCTCGATCGCGGATGTGACCGACAAGCAGAACCCCATCGCGGTGGCGGTCGCGGAGTACCCGAACGTCGCCTACACGCATCAGGCCTGGCTGACCGACGACCAGCGCTACCTTCTCATGGACGACGAGGGCGACGAGATGGCCGGACTGGTCGACCACACGCGCACCCTCATCTGGGACGTCTCGGACCTCGACGATCCCGTCGTGCTCGAGGAGTTCCTGAACCCGAACAGCACCGCCGTCGATCACAACCTGTACATCAAGGGCGACAAGGTCTATCAGTCCAACTACGTACAGGGGTTGCGGATCCTCGACATCTCGGATATCGAGAACCCCGAAGAGGTCGGCTTCTTCGACACGGTGCCCTTCGGGGACAACAGTCCGCGCTTCGACGGCTCGTGGAGCAACTACCCCTACTTCGAGAGCGGCACGATCATCGTGACGAGCGGCAAGGAGGGCCTCTTCCTGCTGAAGTACGAGCCGGCGGGCGACCGACCGATCTCGTGAACCCGGCACTGCGTCGAACTTCCTCGTACCCGAAAGGCGAAAAATGATCAGAGACGCGCTTCTGTCCCTGCTGTTCCTCGCCATCGCGGCCCCGACGGCCGCGCAATCCATGCGGACCGGCGGCGAGCCCGCCCGGCCGGGTTTCGGCAGCGCGCTTGCAATAGCCGGGGGCCACGTCCTCGTGGCCGAGCCTAACGGTGTCCGTTCGCCGGGCGCCGTGTACGTCTTCGCCAAGCAGGGGGCGGGCTGGGCCGAGGTCGAGAGGCTGGGCGCGGAGAATCCCGCGGCCGGCGATCTCTTCGGCGCGACGATCGGGACTTCGGACGACCGGCTGATCGTCGGTGCGCTGGGGGGCGAGGGCGGCGTGGCGTACGTGTTCGCCAGGCAGGGCGATGGCTGGGAGCGCGTCGCGCGGCTGTCGGCCTCCGACGTTGCGCCCAGCGACAGCTTCGGTGCGACGGTCGCGGTCGCGGGTGACGTGGCGCTGGTCGGGGCAGCGGGAGCCGACAGCGGTCGCGGGGCCGTCTACGTATTTCGCGGCGACGGCTCGGGCGCGTGGAGCCAGGTCGCCCGGATCGCGGCGCCCGCGGGCACGGCTCCCGACGACCGGTTCGGCGAGGCGCTCGCGGTCGCCGGCGGCACGGCGATCGTCGCCGCCACGCGCGCCGACAGCGGGCGCGGCGCGGTGTACCTGTACTCCGGCGACGACTGGAGCCAGACGGCGCGAATCGCGCCCGACAGCCTGACCGCCAACGCGCGCTTCGGCTCGGCCATAGCCGTCGGCGACGACCTCGTGCTGGTCGGCGCGCCCGGCTTCAACGGCTTCCGCGGCGCGGTGTACGCGTACGGGGTCGAGGAGGGGGGCTGGGACGTCATGGGCCGGGTCCCGTTCGAGGGCATGCCGCAAGAGCGGTTCGGAACCTCGATCGCCGTCGCCGGCGACGTGGCGTGGATCGGAGCGCCCGGCGCGGATCGCTTCGCGGGGGCGATCTACAGCTTCGCTCCAGGAACTTCCGGCGCGGCGCCCGCCAAGCTGACCCTGATCGACAGCCTGCCGCAGGGCGGAGCCTTCGGTGGCGCGCTCGCGCTCGGCGAGAACGTGGCGGCGGTCGGGATCCCCGGCGAAGACTACGGCATGGGGGCGGCCGCGATCTTCGAGCGCTCGGGCGACGCGTGGGCCCTCGCCAACCAGGTCGAGAGCGCGGCCGACGCCGGCCTCGCGGCGATGACCGGCCAGCCCGAGGAGTGCGACGGCCAGGTGGGCGCGTTCTCCTGCAGCAACGTGGACCTGGTCGCGTTCCTGCCGGTGGCGTCGATAGGCGGCGATCGCGGCGTGCGTCTCAACGACATCTGGGGCTGGACCGATCCCGAGACGGGCAAGGAGTATGCACTGGTCGGCCGCGTCGACGGCACCTCGTTCGTCGACATCAGCGACCCGGCGAATCCCGTCTATCTGGGCGACCTGCCCAAGACCGCCGTCTCTCCCGGCTCGACCTGGCGCGACATCAAGGTCTACCAGGACCACGCGTTCATCGTGGCCGACGGCGCGGGAATGCACGGCATGCAGGTCTTCGACCTGAAGCGTCTACGCAACCTCGAGAACGCGCCGGTCACGTTCACCGAGGACGCGCACTACGACAGGATCCAGAGCGCGCACAATATCGTGATCAACGAGGACAGCGGGTTTGCCTACACGGTCGGGAACAGCGGCGGCAGCGAGACCTGTGGCGGGGGCCTCCACATGATCGACATCCACGATCCGCTGAACCCCACGTTCGCGGGCTGCTTCTCCGATCCGTCGACGGGACGACAGAAGACGGGCTACACCCACGACGCGCAGTGCGTCATGTACCGGGGACCCGACGAGGATTACACGGGCCGCGAGATCTGCTTCGGTTCGAACGAGACCGCGCTCTCGATCGCCGACGTAACGGACAAGCAGAACCCGATCGCGGTGGCCATGGCGGAGTACCCGAACGTGGGATACACGCACCAGGCGTGGCTGACGGAGGACCACCGCTACCTGTACATGGACGACGAGCTGGACGAGCTGAACGGGCTGGTCGACCACACGCGGACGCTGGTCTGGGACGTTTCGGACCTCGATGATCCCGTGCTCGTCAAGGAGTTCCTGAACCCCAACTCCACCTCCATCGACCACAACCTCTACGTCAAGGGAGACAAGGTCTTCCAGTCGAACTACGTGTCCGGTCTGCGGGTCCTGGACATCGCGGATCCGGCCGAGCCTCAGGAAGTCGGGTTCTTCGACACCGTCCCCTTCGGCGACGACAGCCCACGGTTCGACGGGTCGTGGAGCAATTACCCCTACTTCGAGAGCGGCGTGATCATCGTGACCAGCGGGTACGAGGGGCTGTTCCTGCTCCGCTACCGCGAGGCCGACCGGCCGATCTCTTGATCCTGCACCGCATGAGCCTCCAGGCGATTGCGGCGGCGCTCGCTCTGGCGTGCGCCGCCGCGAGCGGGGCCGCCGGCGGGACGCGACCCGGCGAAGGCGCGTCGGGGGCCGACCGTCCGGCAGAACCCGCACTGCTCTACGTCACCAACCAGAACGGAGCCTCGGTCTCGGTCATCGACGTCGAGCGCAAGGAGGAGGTGGCGCGCGTCGACCTGCAGGCCCTCGGGTTCGGCCCCAACGCCAAGCCGCACGACACCGCGCTCGAGCCCGATGGCTCGTTCTGGTACGTGTCGCTGATCGGCGAGAATCGGGTGCTCAAGTTCGACCGCGAGAACCAGCTCGTGGGGCAGGTCGAGATGGAGGTGCCCGGACTGGTCGTGGCGCATCCGACACGCGACCTGCTGGTCGTCGGCCGCTCGATGTCGGCGGTCAACCCGCCCTCCTCGGTGGCCCTCATCCGGCGCTCCGACATGACGCTCCTGGACGAGATCGAGGTGCTCTTCGCCCGGCCGCACGCCAACGCCGTCAACGGCCAGTACGCCTACAGCGCGAGTCTGGCGGAGAACCGCATCGGTGTGATCGACCTCGACACCGGGGACGTCGAGATCGTCGACCTGCCGGAGCCGGCGACGATCGACACAGCCGGCATGGAGCACGCCGAGCACGCCGGCATGACCCCCCACACGCTGGTCGAGTTCGCGTTGTCGCCCGACGGCCGGTGGATGGTCGCCGGCGGGCAGATCAGCGGCGTCCTCATGGTGTTCGACCTCGCCGACCCGACCGCGCCGCGGGTCGTACAGCGTATCCAAGTCGGCGGCGCCCCGTGGCACCCGGCGTTCACGACGGACGGCCGCCACGTGTACGTGCCGCTCAACCAGGCCAATCAGGTGGCGGTCGTAGACACCGGGACATGGGAGGTGGTGGAGCGCATCCAGGGACGCGGGATCGCGGAGCCCCACGGCGCCGCGCCGTCGCCCGACGGGCGCTGGATGTTCGTATCCAACAACAACCTCGAAGGGACGTACGTCGCGGCCGGCCAGGAACCGGGTGTCGGGACGGTGGCCGTCATCGACACGGAGTCGCGCGAGATCGTCCAGGTGATCGAGGTCGGTCCCTACGCGACCGGCCTCGAGACGATCCCCGCCCCCCGCTGACCCGCACCATGCAGGCCGCCGCTGGAGCGCGCGCCGCGGGAATCGCCGCGGTCCTGGTGGCCTGCGCCTCCGCGTGCGCGCTGGCGCAGTCGCAGACCCAGTCGCTTCCCGCGTTCGAGCGCCGGATCGATCCCTTCGAGGTGACGGACTCCCGCGGCGTCGGCTACCGGTTCCCCCTCTTCGGCGGCTTCAACGTGCCCCGGCCGCAGCTGGTCGACCTCGACGGCGACGCGGACCTCGACCTCTTCGTCCAGGAGGCGGCCGGCGAGCTGATCCTGTTCGAGCGCGCCCCGGGGCCCGAGCCGCGGTTCGAGTGGCGGACCGACCGCTACGAGGGGCTCGACGTGGGCGAGTGGTACCGGTTCGCGGACCTCGACGACGACGGCGACCTCGACCTACTCGGCGAAGCGAAGTACAGCATGATCCGGGCATGGGAGAACCGCGGCCCGCATGCCGATCCGCGCTTCGTATCCGTCGCCGACACGATCCGCGACGAGAAGGGCGGCGCGATCTTCTCCGACCGCCAGAACATCCCCAACGTGGTCGACTTCGACTGCGACGGGTTGCTGGACCTCATGCTGGGACGGCTGGACGGCTCGGTCACCCGCTACGAGGCGACGGCGCCCTGGTCGGGGGAGGGGGCGCCCTCGTTCGCCTTCGTGACCGACAACTTCCAGGGCATCTCGATCGTGGCGCAGATCACGCCCAGCTCTCGTCACGGCGCCAACACGCTGGTCTTCGCCGATCTGGACGGAGACGGAGACAAGGACCTGATCTGGGGGGACTGGTTCGAGCCGGGCCTGTTGCTCCTCGAGAACAACGGGACCTGTGACGACCCGAGCTTCTCCAACACCCCGGTCCCGTGGCCCGTCGGGAACCCGATCTCGACCAGCGGATACAACGCCCCCACCTTCGGGGACGTCGACGGGGACGGCGATCTGGACGCCATCGTGGGCATCCTGGGAGGCGCCTACAACCCCATCACGACGGCCGCGGACAACCTGTACCTGCTCGAGCAGACCGGGGACGGCTGGAGCCTCGTGACCCGGCGCCTGATCGACCAGGTCGACGTGGGGGCCGAGAGCGTCCCGGCGGTCGGCGATCTCGACGCCGACGGCGATCTCGACGTACTGCTGGCCAACAAGATCGACCCCGCGAACAACCGCACGGCCCTGATCTACCGGCTCGAGAACGTGGGAACCGCGGAACGGCCCGCGTTCCGCGAGGAGGGCGCGCTGGCCGAGGTGAGCGGGGACTTCCATTACGCGCCGACGCTGGCCGACCTGGACGCCGACGGCGATCTCGACCTCGTGGTGGGAACCTGGAACGAGGGCCTGTTCCTGTACCGCAACGAGGGCAGCGCACAGAGCCCGCGCTTCGCGCGCGTGGAGGAACCCCTCGTCGATCTCACGCGGGGGAGCCACGCTTCTCCGGCTCTGGGCGACCTGGACGGCGACGGCGACCTGGACCTCGTCGCGGGGGAATCGTCCGGCGAGCTCAATGTCTGGCGGAACGACGGTACCGCCACCGCCCCCTCGTTCTCGCTCGTCACCGACACGCTGATGGCCATCGACGTCGGCCGGCGCAGCGCTCCCGCGCTCGCCGACCTGAATGGGGACGGGCACCCGGACCTGGTGGTGGGCTCGGAGAGTGGAGAGACGCGCGTCCTGTGGGGAACCGGCGCGCTGGACCGCTTCGAGGACGCGGGGACGATCGCCCTGCCCGGCATCGCCGCCCCAGCTTTCGCCGACATCGACGGCGACGGGGACCTGGATCTGCTGACCGGCGAGATCGCCGGCGGACTTCGCCTGTACGAGAACGCGGGAAATAGTAGCCCGTAGTATATTGCGGCGGCTGATGACCATGCCCGCCTCTCCGCCGCGGCTTCTCGCCGCCATTTGGACGCTCGCCGCGGCACTGCTCGTGGCCGGGATCTGGTCGTCACGCGCCGGTCCGTCCGGGGCGGCCGCTCAGGTCCCGACGACCCCCGACACCGCGGCTGTCCAGGCCGACACCGGGCCGGGGCAGCCGGAGACGGCGCCCGCGGTGCCGCAGGCCTCTGTCGCGGGCGCGCGGGCCGCCCAGGCTCGCGCCGATCTCGATACGCCGTTCCACGAGCGGCTGATCTCGATTCTCGGGATCGGCGTCATGGTGCTCCTCGCGTGGCTGATGTCCATCGACCGGAGCGCATTTCCGTGGCGCATCGTTCTGTGGGGGACCGGGCTTCAGCTGGTCTTCGCGCTCATCATCCTGAGGACGTCGCCCGGCGAGCAGTTCTTCGCGCTGGTCAACGACGCGTTCATCCAGCTTCTCGGGTACACGCAGGACGGCGCGCGCTTCATCTTCGGCAACCTGGTCGACAACAACATCCCGGTCGGTATGCCCGTCGGCGAACCGGCCGCGACCGCCCCGCTGCAGCCCGTCGATCCACCGCGCTATGCGGCGGCCGGCTCCTACTTCGCGTTCACCGTGCTGCCGACGATCATCTTCTTCTCGTCCTTCATGACGCTTCTTTACTACCTGGGTTTCATGCAGCTGGTGGTCAAGGGGATGGCGTGGGTCATGCAGAAGACGATGCGGACATCCGGAGCGGAGACCCTGTCGACGTCAGGGAACATCTTCCTCGGACAGACCGAAGCACCGCTCATGATCAAGCCGTTCGTCCAGAAGATGACGATGAGCGAGCTCCATTGCGTGATGACCGGTGGCTTCGCAACAGTGGCCGGCGGCGTGATGGCCGCGTACGTGGGGATGCTGGTCGCGTACTTCCCGGACATCGCCGGCCACCTGCTGGCCGCCAGCGTGATGAGCGCCCCGGCGGCGATCCTGATCTCCAAAGTGATGTATCCGGAGGACAGCGAGCCCGAGACCATGGGCACGCTGAAGGCTGACGTGCCGTCGCCGGACGTCAATGCGATCGACGCCGCCGCACGCGGGGCCGGGGAAGGCCTTACGCTGGCGCTCAACGTCGGCGCGATGCTCCTGGCCTTCATCGCTTTGATCGCGCTCCTCAACGGGCTCATCGGCTGGGCCGGTGGTCTGGTGGGGTTGGAGAACCTGTCGCTCGAGCTGGTTCTGGGCTGGGTGCTGGCGCCTCTCGCCTGGGTGATGGGCGTACCGTGGCACGACGCCGTGGAGATCGGATCGCTGCTGGGTATCAAAACCGTCGTGAACGAGTTCGTCGCCTACCTCCAGCTCGCGACCAGCCTTCAGGAGGGCGCGCCTCTGGACCCTCGCTCGGTCGTCATCGCGACCTACGCGCTCTGCGGCTTTGCGAACTTCAGCTCGATCGCGATCCAGATCGGCGGGATCGGCGGGATCGCTCCCGCCCGGCGCAGCGACCTCTCGCGGATCGGCCTGCGCGCCATGATCGCGGGCACGCTGGCCTCGTTCATGACCGCGACGGTCGCCGGGGCGATCCTTTGACGCGGGCCTCCGCGCGCGGAGGCCCGGCCATCGCGGAAGTGGTCGCCTCCGCCCTCGCGCGGCTCGACGAGGCGGGCGCCGGCCGGATCGAGGTGGCCATGATCCTCGGCTCCGGCCTCTCCGTGCTCGCAGACCATCTCGAAGACTCCGTCAGGGTGCCGTACGGGGAGATCGCGGGGTTCCCGCGCTCCACCGTCCCCGGGCACGCCGGCAACTTCGTCGTCGGCTCCCTCGAGGGGCGCCGGGTGGGGATGGCCCAGGGCCGGCTACACTACTACGAGGGGTACGCCGCGAGCGAAGTCGTGCTTCCGGTGCGGGTCCTGCGCCAGCTCGGCGCGGGGGTGCTCCTCATCACCAACGCCGCCGGGTCGCTCGACCGGCGCCGGCCGCCGGGAACCCTGATGGCGATCCGCGACCAGATCAACCTGCAGTTCGCCAACCCGCTCGCGGGGTCGCACCAGACGGGCCGCGCCGCACGCATGATGGTCGAGCATACGGAGACCTACGATCCCCGCCTCCTCGCGCTCCTCCACCAGACCGCGCTGGCGGAGCGGATCCGGCTGCGGGAGGGCGTGTACGCGGGGGTGTCGGGGCCCAACTACGAGAGCCCGGCCGAGATCCGCTTTCTCCAGCGGATCGGGGCCGACGCCGTCGGGATGTCTACGGTGGGGGAGGCGGTCGCGGCCGCGGCGCTCGAGTTGCCCCTGGCCGGCGTCTCGCTCCTCACCAACTTCGCTGCCGGCCTGACCCGCAGGCAGCTCCATCACGACGAGGTCACCGAAGTGGCCGAGCGGACGCGGCACCGGCTGGAGCGGCTGATCCGGGGATTCCTGCGCCGGCTGGACGGTGCCGGGATGAACACTCCGGGCCCACGCGGCGTACAAGGAAGGGCATGAACGGAGCGCTCCTCCTCAGAACGCGGCTCGCGCGCCCGGTCGCCGCCGGGCTGGCGGTCGTCCTCCTGGCCCTGTCGGCCGCGGCCGGCTTCCACCAGGGGGATCACGAGGTCTTCGGCTGGCTCCCCGAGCGGTTCCACGAGCACGACTTCCAGTGGGCGACGGAGGCCGATGGCTCCAGGGCGCCGCTCATCGACGACTGCCTTGCCTGCCACCTGGGGCGCACGCTGGTCCGCCTCGCGTCTCCCGCGCCGGCGCTGCCCGATGCGTCCGCTCCCGTGTTCGCGGGCGCCCCCCACGCCGACTCTCAAGCTCCCACTCGCACCGACTTCCTCAGCGGTCCCCGCGCCCCTCCGGCGAGCTAGTCGAGGCCGTTTTCGACCGGGCGGCATCGTGCCCGGCCACTCGATACGCTCGTCGACGAGGGGAAGATGAAACCATGGATGACGACGGTCGTCGTCGCGCTGTTCGGCATCGCGACGTCGATCGAAGCCGCGCGGGCGCAGGAGCCCGTCGCCGGCGACACCACGGCCGTGGCGGACACGATGGTCGCTGCCGCCGGGGACACGACCGAGAGCCTGGAGGAGATCGAGGCGCGGCTCCTGGGCGAGCTTGGGGCGGCGGACTCGACCGCGCCGGCCGCCCCGGCCGCGGAGCGCGCCGCCCAGCGCGGCGGCGCTGCCACCTTGAACCCGGACATCTCGCTGATCGCCGACTTCCTCGTCGACCTGAGCCCGGACGAGGCCACGCTCGAGAACGAGGAGCGCTACCAGCTCCGCGAGATCGAAGTGGGGGTCCAGGGCGCCGTCGATCCCTATTTCCGGTACGATGCGGTCCTCGGTATCCACGGGGACGAGATCGAGGTCGAGGAGGGCTATGTGACCACACTGGCCCTGCCCGCGAACCTCCAGGCCAGGCTGGGGAAGTTCCTTCTGCCGTTCGGCAAGGTGAACCTGACCCACCGGGCCGAGCTCCAGATGTTCGACTATCCGCTCGTCCATCGGGAGTTCTTCGGCGAGGAGGGGTTCTCCTCGACCGGCGTGTGGGGGTCCTGGATCGGCGATCCGCTGGGATTCTACCAGGAGCTGTCGATCGTCGGCGCCGAAGGAATGGAGGCGCACGAGCACGGCGAGGAGGAGCACGCGGAGGAAGTGCATGCGCCGAGCCCGGCACAGGAAGAGGCGGAATCTCACGGGGGCAGCCTCGCAGACGACCTCGGGGACCGGCTGTGGCTGGCCCACTTCAAGAGCTCGCTCGACCTCACGCCGGCGTCCAACCTCGAGCTCGGCGCCTCCTGGGCGACCGCGATCGTCGAGGACGAAGAGGCGCAGGCGCGGACGAACGTCTACGGGGTCGACGCCACGTGGCGGTGGAAGCCGCCCCAGCTCTCCAAGTACAGCTCGGCGATCCTCCAGGCGGAGGCGATCTGGCGGGCCGAAGCCGGACCCGCGGAGACGAGGTTCGGCGCCTTCGCGTACGCCCAATGGCAGCTGTCGCGGCGCTGGCACGTGGGCGCTCGCGCCGATTGGGTGGAGCCGCCCGAGGAGGACGGGACGCTGAGAGGCGGACAGCTCCTCGTGAAATGGTTCCCCACCGAGTTCAGCCAGCTCCGGTTGGCGTACGAGCGCCAGGACCCCGAGGAGGGGACCGCGCTCGATCGATTGATCTTCCAGACCACGTTCGCGCTGGGCCCGCACCGGCCCCACGCGTTCTGAGGACGAGAAGGAGAACCGATATGCATCGCAAACCGAAGATCGCGATCGCTGCGCTGGCGCTGGCAGCGACCCTCGGGGGAGCCGCTCGGCCGGCCCCTGCCGAGGCGCAGGAGAAGATCCCGATCGTGGCCACGTTGCCCGTCCTCGCCGAGCTCGTGAAGGCGGTGGGGGGCGACCGGGTCGAGGTGACCGCCATCGCCACCCCGCTCCAGGACCCGCATTTCGTGGACGCCAGGCCCTCCTACATCCTGGCCGCCGGCAGGGCCCGGCTCTTCGTCACCGCCGGCATGGACCTCGAGGTCGGCTGGGAGCCGCTGGTTCGCGAGGGATCGAGGAACGCCGAGATCCAGGTCGGAGGGCCCGGCTACGTCGACGCTTCGGCCCACGTCCAGAAGCTCGGTGTCCCCGGCGGGCGTGTCGACCGCTCCCGGGGGGACGTCCATCCGTACGGCAATCCCCACTACTGGCTCGATCCTTTGAACGCGGTTCCGCTGACCGCCGACATCGCGCTCGCCCTGGCGCGGGTGGACCCGGCGAACGCCGGCCTCTACAACGACCGCCGCCGCGCTTTCCTGGCGAGTCTCGAACGGCGGATGGCGACATGGCGGTCGCGGATGGCGCCGCTCCGGGGTCGAGCCGTCGCTTCCTATCACGAGTCATGGGAGTACCTCGCCCGGCGCTTCGGGCTGGAGATCGTCGGCACCCTGGAGCCCAAGCCCGGCATCCCGCCGTCGCCGTCCCATCTCGCTCAGCTCATGGACCGGATGAAGGCGCGGGACGTGAAGCTCATCCTCAAGGAGCCGTACTACGAGGACAAGAACCCGGACCTGGTCGCGCGCGAGACCGGGGCGCGGGTGGTCGAGCTCCCGAACCAGCCGCAGCCGGGGCAGGACTACCTCGCGTTCATCGACGCGCTCGTCGACCGGGTGGTGGCGGCGGCGCGGGATGTGGGGGTGGCGCGATGACTGCGGTCCCGGCCGGCTCGGCGCTCGTCCGCTTCGAGGACGTCGGGCTGGGCTATGGCGGCCTGCCGGTCATCGAGAAGCTCTCCTTCGCGGTCGCAAAGGGGGATTTCGTCGGGATCGTGGGCCCCAACGGAGCCGGGAAATCGACGATCCTCAAGGCGATGCTCGGGATCCTGCGACCCGCCCGGGGCGCGGTCGTCTACGAGGCCGAGGTCCACCGGGAGCTGCGCTTCGGCTACGTGCCCCAGCGTCACACCCTCGACCACATCTACCCGCTCAGCGTCCGCGCCATCGTCGGCATGGCGCGCTACGCGCGCGCGGGGCTCGTGCGGCGGCCGGGACCCGCGGACGATCTCGCGGTGGCCCGTGCGCTCGAGGCGATCGACATCGTCGACCTGGCGGAGCGCCGCTTCGCGGAGCTCTCGGGGGGGCAGCGGCAGCGCGCCCTTATCGCCCGGGCGCTCGCGACCGGGGCCAACTTCCTCGTCCTCGACGAGCCGACGGACGGGATGGACCTCAAGAGCACGCACGGGATCCTGGGCCTCGTGCGGCGGCTGCACCGCGACGAGGGTCTCACGGTCGTGTTCGTGAGCCACCAGCTCAACGAAGTCGCGAACTATGTCGACCGGCTGCTCGTCATCGACGAGGGCCGCTACCACTTCGGACCGGTCGACGAGGTCCTGACCGCGGATCACCTGCGGCGGATCTATCAGGTGCCGGTCGTGGTCGAGACGGTGGCCGGCGCTTCGGTCGTGGTGGTGCCCCGTTGACCGACATGCTGCAGTACGGGTTCATCCGGACCGCGCTCCTGGGCACGACCGCGATCGGGGTCGTCTGCGCGTACCTGGGGGTCTACGTCGTGCTCAGGCGGATCGTCTTCGTCGGGGCCACGATGGCGCAGATCTCGTCGGCGGGGATCGCCCTGGGGATCCTGACCGGTTGGAGTCCGAACGCGTGGTCGGTTGGCCTCACGTTCCTGGCGGTCCTGTTCTTCGCCCACCCGTCGTTCGGGAAGCGCTGGCCGCAGGACGCGACCCTGGGAGTCCTGTTCACCGTCTCGGGCGCCGCGGCCGTGCTGCTGGTCGCGCACACGGCGCGCGGAAACGAGGAGGTGGTCCACCTGGTGCAGGGGAACCTGCTCGCGATGACCGCGGCCGAAGCGCGCTGGCTGGCGCTGGCATTCGCCGGGATCCTGGCGGTCCACCTCGCGTTCTTCAAGGAGTTCCTGTACCTGTCGTTCGACCCCACGATGGCCGCCACGCAGGGCTATCGCGCGGGGCGCTGGAACCTCGCGTTCTACGTGCTGCTGGGCGTCGGTGTCGCGCTGGCCATCAAGGCGATCGGGATCCTGCTCATGTTCGCCTTCCTCGTGATTCCCGCATCGCTCGGGCTCGTCCTGACACGCCGGCTGGGCGGGGTGTTCCTGATCGCGATGGCCGCCGCCGCGGTGGCGGTGTACCTGGGGATCGGTCTTTCCTACCGCTACGATTTTCCCTCGGCACCCATGATCATCGCGGTGCTCGGGGGGCTGCTCGGGATCGCAGCCGCCTGGCGCGCGCTTCGCAGACCGCGTACCGGCTGAACCCGTGCCGGAACCGAGTCGGCGTGTAGACTACTCGGCTGACCGCCGATCATTGTGGAACCGGGGGCCGGCCGCTATCCTTCGGCCGACCGCCGCCCGACGTGTCGTGACTACTTTCCGCCGGGCCTTCGTCGACCTCCTTCGGTGCCGGGTCGCCTCATCGCCTCGACGCCCCTCAGCCCCTCCAGTCTGACCGTCCGGCCCCTCGACGGCGCCGGGCCTCCCATCCGCATCTTCTTCTTCGGGGGCGCCCGCGCGGTGACGGGATCCATGCACGTGCTCGAGGTCGCGGGCAAGAGGATCCTCCTGGAGTGCGGTTTGTTCCAGGGCCGGCGCCGCGAGGCCGAGGAGCGAAACCGGTATTTTCCGTTCGACCCCCGCGGCATCGACGCGATGATCCTGTCCCACGCGCACATCGACCACTCCGGGAACATCCCCTCGCTGGTCGCGCAGGGGTTTCAGGGGCCGATCTTCGCCACGCACGCGACCCGCGACCTGTGCGCGATCATGCTCCGCGACTCGGGGCGGATCCACGAGCGGGATGCGGAATGGTACAACCGCAAGGTCAGACGCCGTGGGGAGCCGGAGCTTCAGCCGCTGTACACGGAAGCGGAAGCGATCGACTCGCTCCACCACTTCGTGGGGATCGACTACGGGGCGCCGCTGTCGCTCGGCCCGAGCCTCAGGCTCGAGCTTCGCGACGCCGGCCACGTGCTGGGCTCCGCCATCGTGGTGCTGGACTGCGATACGGGACGGCGGACGCGCCTCTGTTTCACGGGGGACCTCGGCCGGCGCTCGATGCCGCTGCTCCGCGATCCCAGCCCGGTCGAGGACGTCAACATCCTGATCATGGAGTCCACCTACGGCGACCGCGAGCACCCGGCGGTCTCCAGCATGCGCACGAGCCTGGCGGACGTCGTGAACCGCACCGTCGCTCGGGGCGGCAAGATCCTCATCCCGGCCTTCGCCCTCGAGCGAGCGCAGACGGTCGTCTACCTCCTCCACCGCCTGCTCGAGGGCGGCGCGATACCGCCGATACCGATCTACGTCGACAGCCCCATGACCGCCGACATCACCGCAGTCTTCAAGCTCCACCCGGAACACTTCGACGCCGAGGCGCGCGCGTTCTGGGAGAGCTCCGATCCGTTCGGGTTCCGCACGCTCCGCTACGTGGCCGACGTGGAGGAGTCGAAGGCGCTCAACTACCTGGAGGGTCCCGCCATCATCATCTCGGCGTCGGGGATGTGCGAGGCGGGGCGGATCGTGCATCACCTCAGGAACAACATCGAGGACGAGCGGAACACGGTGTTGATCGTCGGGTTCCAGGCCCGCAACACGCTCGGGCGCCAGCTGGTGGAGCACCGTCCCGAGGTGCGGATCTTCGGGATCGACGTCCCGGTCGAGGCGGAGGTCGTGGACGTCGGCGCATTTTCGAGCCACGCGGACGCGGTTGAGCTGGTCGACTTCGCGAAGTCCTGCCGCCGGACCGTCGAGCACGTATTCCTCGTGCACGGCGAGGAACCGCAGGCGCAGTCGCTCGCGGCGAAGCTCCGCAGCGCCGGGATCGAGCCCGTCACCGTGCCGCAGGCGGGAGCGTTCCACGATTTCCAGCCAGGAGACGTGGCGGACCGGCGAGCGAGCGCGTAAGCTTCTCGACCGACGCGCGGGTTCCCGCTCGCCATCCGAAGAAAGGACCATCCGATGACATCCATGGACCGCCAGGACACGTCCATGCCAGAGGTGCCTCTGGCGGAGCTGCGGGTTCGCGTCACGGGGCTGGGGGAATGGGGAACCCGGATCGCCGAGCTCCTCGGCGACAGCGGCCTGGAGGCCCGAGCGATAGACAGCGCGGTGTCCGTCCGCCGCACGGGCCTCGATCCCGGTCGCGTGCACCACCTGCAGGTCGACAGCCGGACAGCGGGGCGCTGGGCCGCACTCTCCCGGTCATTGTCATCCGACGCCGAGCTCCAGGCGGGGCTCGCCGCCGATGCCGACTGCGACCTCATGATGGTGGCCGCGGATGTCTCGGCGGGCGCGGGCGTCATGCTGGCCACGCTCATGAAACGGATGGTGAAGGCCGCGCCGGGGGTCAGCCGCCTGGCGATCGCCCGGCTGCCGGAGACTCGCTCCAGCCCGGACCGCAGGGCCCGCGCGCTGGTCGCTGTGAACGCGCTCCTCGAGGGAGCGAGCTGCGGCGTCCTGCTCGTTCAACCCCCCTCCGACTCGGCCCTCGACTCCGGCGACCCGCGGGTCGTCGCCTCCCGCCTCCGCGAGCTGGTCGGCCTGGCCGGCGAGGAGCTCGGGGAGGCGGTGCGCGGTCTGGGATCCGAGTCCCTGGTCCGGTTCCTGTCGACGCCTGGGTTCGTCGCCTGGCGCGAGCTCGATCTCGCCGCTGAAGATTGCGCGCGCGACGCGCAGCCCTGGTTCGAGCGGCTGGCCGAAGAGCCGGCGTCATGGCAACCGGCGGGCTTCGAATGGTCCGAGGCGCAGGCGGTGCTGCCCCTGGTCCGAGTCCCCCGGGCGTGGCTCGAGAGCGGCGGCCGCGGCCACTTCGAGAAGCTCGTGCGCGACGCCTGGGAAGAAGCCGCGCCGTGCGAGCTCCAGCCCGCTCTCTACGAGGGCGAGCCCGGGGTGGCCTGGCTGGTGGCGGCGGGCATGGCGTTCCCGCGGAGCATCCTGGCGCTCAGGGACGGGGTCCGGGAGGACCGGGCCCGACTGGCCGAGAAGCGCCGCGCCGCCGTCGAGCCGATCCCGCTCGGCGAGGACTTCCTGGCGTCGGCGGCCGAGATCGCGCCGCCCCACGCCGTCGAGCACGAGCTGGCGCCGGTGGAGGAGCCGGGGATCGTCGCGGCCGTCCCCGAGCCCGTGCAGGCGGTCGGCCAGGACAGGCCGCAGGAGACGCCCGGCCCCGAGACGTCCGGCGAAGCGCACGGGCCGGGGGGTCCCGCCGTGGCGATCCCCGAGCCGCCGGCCGACGAGCCGATGCCCGCCAGAGCTCCCGCGGAGGCGATCTACCACACCGCCCTCGGGCTCGCGCGGCGCATCTTTCGCGCCCGCGACCCGCTGGCCGAGATCGACGTCGGGCAGATACGCTACGCGCTCTACGACCTGCTCGAGCGCCTGCGCGCCGACCCTGGATCGCTGCTTCCCGAGACGTTCCGCGCCACACCCGAGGAGTGGTTCGAGCGGCACCATGTCAACGTGGCGATCCTGACGCTCCTGACCGCGGACACGCGGCGCGGCGCGCTCAGCGACGTCATCGACCTCGGGACCGTCGCCTTCCTCCACGATATCGGGATGCTGGAAGCGCGCGAGACCTGGGACGTTTCGATGCGGCTGCCACCCAAGACCTTCGAGCGCGTGATCCGGCCCCATGCGGACGCCGGCTTCCGGTTAATGCAGCAGATCACCGGCGTCTCGCCGGGCATGGCGCGGATCGTCCTGCAGGAGCACGAGCGGATCGACGGCACGGGCTACCCGGCCGGCCTCGTCGGCGAGAGCATCGATCCCGACGCGCGCCTGCTCGCGGTGTGCGACACGCTGGAGGCACTCAGCCACCCGCGCCCGTACCGCGAGGGCCTGTCGCCGCGCGACGCCCTGGGACGGATCCGCGTGCTGGGCCGCTACACGCTGGACGGCGACATCATCGACACGCTGGCCGACGAGCTCGAGGTCCTGCTGGAAGACGAGATCCTCTCATCCCGGTCCGCCTGATCGCGACAGACTAGATGGCGGAAGAGCGATCCGGTCCGGTCTTCATCGCAGTGGGCGGGGGGAAGGGCGGGGTCGGGAAGTCGTTCGTGACGGCCAGCCTCGCGCTTTCGCTGGCGCAGGGCGGCAGCCGATCGGGCGCCCGCGTGGTGGCGGTGGATCTCGATCTCGGCGGATCCAACCTGAACCTCCTCCTCGGCGAGCCGCACCCCGAGCGGGAGCTCGCCGACTTCATCGACGGGCGGGTCGCATCGCTCTCGGAGATCCTCCAGCCGACCCGGCTCCCGAACCTGCGCTACGCCGCCGGGTCCTTCGACATGGTCACCGCCCTGGATCCGCTGCGGGACCGGAAGCTCGATCTGATCCGCGGACTCGTCGGGCTCGACGCGAACTACGTGCTGCTCGACCTCCAGGCGGGGGCCACCCCTGTGACGCTCGACTTCTTCTTCCTCGGCGACGTGAAGCTGGTGGTGACGAACCCCGAGTCGACGGCGTTCCACAACGCGTACGGATTCCTCAAGAACTACGTCCTGCGCCGGCTCCTGACCGAGCTCCGCGATCACCGCGAGGCGCTCCATTTCGTGCTGGAGTACTATCGCGGGACCGGTGACGAGCCCGTGCCGGACCGGACGATCACCGCCCTGATCGCGAGCCTCAGGGAGAATTTCCCCGATCTCGAGGCCGAGGTCGACGGAATCCTGGAGTACGACGCGCCGCTGCTCGTCCTGAATCGCGTGCGGGACCGCGAGGAGCGGCAGTATCTCGACCGGTTCCGCGCGGTCGTGGAGCAGAATCTGGCGCTGCGCTGCCCGGAGCTGGGGACCATCCCCGAGGACCGCCGCGTGGGTCGGGCCACGCGCGAGGGCACACCCTTCGTTCTCGCCCATCCGCGCCACCCGATCGCGCGGCGATTTACCGAGTGGGCCGCCCGCCTCTCGCGTGCGGGCCGTTGAAAACGGCCCATCTGCTGCGTTGGACTCCTCGTGTCCTCCTGCGGCGTACAAGAAGTACGCCTCGGAGTCCTCTCGTCGTGCGCCTTGCACCTGAGCCGTTTTGAACGGCCCGCTCGTCGTGCGCCTTGCACCTGAGCCGTTTTGAACGGCCCGCTGTTCAAGGCCTACGCGGTCGTTCGGTCCGCGGGAT
>JAICQP010000117.1 GCA_025937815.1 Gemmatimonadota bacterium | reverse complement strand
GGTCGCCGGCGCGTTGCCGGCCACGATCGCCCAGCCCACCGGCGAAGAGCGTCCCAACGTCTCCGACCGCGATCGGACCTACGCGACCGGGCCGACCGCCGTGCGCGTGCCGGCCGGAATCGACGTCGGCGATGCCGACTCCCTTCCCGGGGCGAGCATCGACGGAGTGGCCGGAGAACCGACCTACGTGGACCTGGTGGCGGAATCGCTGGCGGAGCTCGACGCCCTCGTGCACATGGTGCGGAAGCTCGGAAAGCCGGCTAGTGAAGATCCAGGAGGCGCAGCATCCAGGCCGCCGCCAGATACAGCGCCGGACCGCCCAGGACCGTGAACGCCAGGTGGTGGCCGACTTCCTTGTTGACCTCGGGAATGAGGTCGGTAGCTGCCACGTAGATCGTCACCCCGGTCGCCAGCGCGAGCCCGTACCCGGCGAGGCTGGCAGCCCCCGTCAAGAGCAGCGCCCCGAGCAGGCACGCCGCGCCAACCACCGCGGAAGCACCCAGGGACGCCGCCCGCCCCCCTCCCGCCGCGCGCACTATCGAGGCGATCGTGAACCCCTCGGGGAGCTTGTGCAGCGCGATCGCGACGAACGCGAGCCAGCCGAGCACGGGGGAGACCGCATAGCCGGTGGCGATCGAGACGCCGTCGAAGAACGAGTGCAGGCCCAGGCCCAGTACCGCGGCCCGGCTCGAGCTGCGATGCACGAACTCCGAATGGACCTCCTCTCCGAAGTGGAAATGGGGGACCAGGGCGTGCTCGAACAGGTGGGTCAGGAAGTACCCGCAGGCGACCAGCGGTAGCGCGGCGATCGGCTCGAGGGTCATCGCTTCGGGCAGCATGCGGAGGATTGCGACGCAGAGCAGGAAGCCGGCGCCCACGGCCACGAACAGCCGGAGCATCGTGTTGCTCCAGCCGCTCCGCGAGCTCACCAGCCAGCCCCCAAGCACGTTCCCCAGAGCGGCCAGGATCGCGAGGGCTACGGGAATGGCGAGTTGTCGACTCAGGACCCTAGGGCGTCGTGGCGCTCGACGTGGCGGTCGAGGACGTGTCGATCGGGGTCGCCCCGGCGGCCTCGGTCTCGGCTGCCGCCGCGGGCGGGGTGGCGAGCGGCTCGGCCTGCTCGATCTCGGGCTTGCGCTGGTCTTCGGGAATCGACATCGCGTAGGTGTCGAAGACGTTCCCCCCCGTGTCGACCGCCTCGAGCGAAAGATCGTAATGGTCGATCTGGATCCTGACGTACTGGTTGATCTGTCGCGTGAAGGCCGAGAACCAGTCCGTCCCGGTGCCGCGGAACGTCCACCGGCCGCCCCCGCCGCCGCTCACGATGTACACCGTCCCGCTGCCGTCCTCCTGGATCGTGTTTCCGCGAATCGGTCGCGAGCGCTGGTAGTCGTGGTCGTGACCGCTCAGCGCGAGCGGAACCTGGTAGCCGTCGAACAGAGGACTCAGCGCGCGGCGCGTAGGCAGGTGCGAGCCGTGGCCGCCGAAGCCCGTGGAGGCGCTGTACGGCGCGTGGTGGAAGAACACGATGATCCAGTCGATGCCGGGATCGCGACGCGCGTCGGACAGTTCCCGGAGCAGCCACTGGTACTGCTGGCTGGTCGGGTCGCCGATGTAGCCGAACCGCGCTGCGTGCTCGGGATCATCCTTGGTGTCGAGCGAGATGAATCGGGCGTTGCCGTAGGTGAACGAATAATACAGAGACGATCCGGACGCGTGCCCGCCCGGCGGCTCGAACGCCTCGATGTAGGGCGCGCCCAGGTTTGTGCGGAGGTCGTGGTCACCGGGCGCGGGGAACAGCGGCGCGCGCTGTAGGACCGGGGCGAAGATCTCGAAGTGATTGACCGTGTACTCGCGATCCGTGCCGTCGGGGTAGGCGAGGTCGCCGACGTGCAGGATGAAGTTGGGCGTCTCCTGGTTGATGTGCTCGGCCAGCGCGCGCTGGGGAGTGTTGTTCATCCCCGTGTCGCCCATCAGCAGGAACGTGAAGGCATCCTTCGATCCCGGAAGCGGAAACGTCGTGAAATCCGCGGTCTTCGACCACAGCGTATCGTTCAGGCGGATCTCGTAGTGATAGGTGGTCGCGGGCTGGAGCTGGAGCATCTGGAACGTGTGCGTGCGGCCTTCCTGCTCGAGCAGGAGCTCGGTCGTGTCGGCCTCCGACCAGAACCGGATCCCGGACTGCGCCGGCTGCCAGGTCCGCCAGCGGATCGTCGCGCTGGAATCGGTCATCCACACGAAGTACGGCTCGCGCTCGACGGCCCCCGGAGGGGTGATGGGCTCGTCGAGGGCCGCGCGCTCCGAGTTGCGCGCGCAGCGAAGCCCCAGCGTCACCGCGAGGAGGAGCAGGGCGAGGACGAGAGTCCGATGCATCGATCTCGAAGGTGACGAGAGCTTCAGAAGCCGTCAACTTTCTCGAACGGATGGTGCCGGGGGAGGGAATCGAACCCACACGGCCTTGCGGCCACCGGATTTTGAGTCCGGCGCGTCTACCAGTTCCGCCACCCCGGCGCCGGAACGAGCTGGATCCGACAGCGCTTCGCGAACATAGGAAGCTACGGGACCGGGCGCGGCCACGCTAGCCGCGGCGGGCTGGACGAGAGCTAGCGCAGGGCCGCCGGGACCGCGCCCTGGAGCAGGATCGCGCCCCTCGGAAACGTGCCCGCCGGGCCGGTCTCGGCGGTGATCATGACGCCGCTGGTGCCGCGCAGGTACGCCGCGTCGGAGAAACGCGCGAGCAGATAGCCGGCGGGCGCCGATCCCAGCGCGGTGACGTGCGCCGCCATGCCGCCCGGCGTGCGGGTCCAGAGGTGATAGCCGCCCTCCTCGGAGAGCGGCGGAAGCTCCTCGACCACGAGAAGCGCTCCGCCTTCGGACGCGAAGAGGCGTCCGCGTCCGCCGGTGGCCCCGGTCAGGTCGACGGCCGTCAGATCGGGCGAGGCCATGATCGGGGCCAGATCGGTGGCCCCGGGACGGGCGGTCTCGAGCGAGTCGCGTTCCGCGATCTCCCGTGACAGGGAGTCCGCGACGGCGGTCGCGGCGCCGCGCTCGCGCTCGAAGCGCGAGCGCTCGGCGCGCAGCGTCAGCGCCCAGGCCAGCGCTCCGACGAACAGGAGCCCGGCCAGGATCGCGATCAACGGCCAGCCCCGCGAGCTCGATCGGCGGCGGCGGATGGGCCGGGCGGTTACGGCCGCCAGCGCCGCGCGCTCGGCGGACACAGTGGTCGATCCTGGACCGAGCCCTGCGCGCGCGAACGCGCGCCGCACTCCTTCCAGCACGCGCCTGCCGTCTTCGCCGCGCGCGGCGAGCTCCGCCTCGAACGCGTCGCGCCGGTCCGCCGGGAGCCGGCCCAGCTCGTAGAGGACCGCCTGCTCCTGAAAATCCTCCCTGGGCATGCCTTCGGTCGACGGCGCTTCGCCGTTCACGACCAGCGCACCTCGTACATGTGGACGGGCTCGTCGAAGCCGCGCAGCGGCGCCGCCCCGAGGTCGACGAAGCCGATCTCCTTCCCGATGCACAGCTCGCGGACGACGTTGGAGACACGGATCTGGCTCGTCTCGGCGGCGTCGCACACGCGCCGCGCGAGCTGCACCGCTGATCCGAACAGGTCCTGCCCCTCGTCGACGGGCTCGCCGGCGCTCATTCCGATCCGCACCTCGATCGGCCGGTCGGGGAGGCGCTGGTTGTGGACGTGGAACGCCTTCTGGATCGCCATCGAGGCGTAGATGGCCGACGAAGCGGCCGGGAAAGCCGCCATCGTCCCGTCGCCCGTGTGCTTGACGACGCGGCCCTGGCGCGCCTCGATCTCCCGGCGCACGAGCGAGTCGTGAGCCCGAATGATCTTCATCGCCTCGGCGTCGCCGAGACGCTGGGTCATCGACGTCGAGCCCGCAATGTCAGTGAAGAGAACGGTCCGGAGGCCGCCGTCCGGGGTCCCGGCCGGACTGATCATGCGCCCGCTGCCCGCGTCGACGCTGCCCCCCAGGAACGCCTCCACGACCTCGTCCTGGACCTCTATGATCTTGTCGGCCGCGAGTCCGTGCGCGGCGAGATGGACCTTGTTCGCGGTCTCGGGATCCGGCGCGTGCACGAGGCAGCAGATCGTCCCGGCCTGCGGATTGAACCAGTACTTGAGGTACTTGACGCCGAATTTCTCCTGTGCCTCGAGGTCGCTGAGATGGGCCTTCTGCACGTCGTCCGGTGTGGCGTCGACCTTATGATGGATATCCATGTACAGCGGCATGCGGAACTCCCGTGAGCGGATCAAGTGGGGGAATCACCAGGACGACGACAGCTACGGCCAGGGGGATGGTGGAGCTGATCGGGATCGAACCGACGACCTCCTGAATGCCATTCAGGCGCTCTCCCAGCTGAGCTACAGCCCCACTCAGGCCGGAAAAAAGCTACCCGTGCCCTCCTGCGCAGTCAAACCGATAGACCTAACTTGGCCCTCCGATGATGAGGCCCACGAGAACCAAGATCCTCTGCACGCTGGGACCCGCCAGCGAGAGCCCCGAGATCATCCGCGAGCTGATCACCGCGGGCATGGACTGCGCGCGGCTCAACTTCTCCCACGGCGACTACGAGGAGTACGCGCGGGTCATCGACGTGATCCGCTCCACGGCGGACGACGTGGGGCGGGCCGTGGCGATACTGCAGGACCTCCAGGGTCCCAAGATCCGGATCGGCCGGATAGAAGGTGGCATGGTCGAGCTCGGCGAAGGCGAGACCGTCCGCATCATCAACACCACCGAGAATCCCGGCACGCGTGAGCTGCTCACGACGACCTACCGCGAGCTTCCCCAGGACGTGGCTCCCGGGGACCTGATCCTTCTCGACGACGGGCGCCTCGTCCTCGAGGTGAAAGAGATCGAAGGGGGGAACGTTGTGCGCGGCATCGTTCTTCAAGGGGGAGCCCTAAAGGAGAGGAAGGGAATCAATCTCCCGGGAGTGATGGTCTCCACTCCCGCGCTCACCGAGAAGGACCGCGAGGACCTGCGCTTCGGATGCGAGCACGGAGTCGACTTCGTGGCGCTGTCTTTCGTCCGGCGGGGCGAAGACATCGATATCCTCAAGGAGGAGATCCGCGTGGCCGGAGGGGGCCCGCAGGTGATCGCCAAGCTCGAGAAGCCGCAGGCGGTCGAGAACCTGGACGAGATCCTGGCACGCGCCGAGGGCGTGATGATCGCGCGCGGAGACCTGGGCGTCGAGCTACCTCCCGAACGGGTGCCGATCCTGCAGAAGGAGATCATCCTCCGCGCGAACCAGGCCAAGCGGATCGTCATCGTCGCGACCCAGATGCTGGAATCGATGAACACGAACCTGCGCCCGACTCGCGCCGAGGCGTCCGACGTGGCGAACGCTATCTTCGACGGGGCCGACGCGGTCATGCTCTCGTCGGAGACCGCCACCGGCAATCACCCCGTCGCCACGCTGGAGATGATGGAGCGGATCACGGTGGCGGCCGAGATCGAGATGGAGCGCAATCCCTGGAAGCCATTCCAGGGCGTTGCCAGGGTGACCGACTTCGCGGACGCGATCTGCGATGCCGCGACGCTGGTAGCGGCGGAAGTCGGGGCCCGCTACATCGTCGCCTTCACGCAGTCCGGATCGACCGCTCAGCTCTTGAGCAAGTATCGGCCGCCCTCTCCCCTGCTCGCGTTCACGCCGTATCTGAAGGTGCGAAACAGGCTCGCGCTCAGCTGGGGCGTCACGCCGATGGTGATGGAGATCCCCGTCACGATCGACCGCTTGATCGCTGACGTGGACAAGCTTCTGGTAGACAAGAAGCTGGTGGAAGAGGGCGATGTGGTCGTCCTGGTCTGCGGCGCGCCGCTCGACGTTGGGGGACGCACGAATCTCATGAAGATCCATCGCGTCGGAGACAAGCCGCGGCTCGGCAAGGGCCGCGTTTGACCCCCCCGAAAGCCGCCGATAGCTTCCCGAACTCCATGACCGAAACCGTCGCCGCTCCACCCAAGACCGCCGGCCTCGAAGGCGTCGTCGTCGCCGACAGCGAGATCTCGTACGTCGATGGCCAGGCGGGGCGGCTCGTGTACCGGGGCTACTCGATCGAAGAGCTCGCCGAGCGCTCTTCCTTCGAGGAGACCACGAATCTCCTGCTGGACGGCGAGCTGCCGGACGGCCGGGAGCTGCGAGAGTTCCAGAGCGAGCTGGCCGCCCAGCGGGAGCTCGATGGCGAGACGCTGGAGGCCGTGCGCCGATTTCCGCCGGCCGCGGATCCCATGTCCGCACTGCGGACCGGCGTATCGCTCCTGGGGCTGACCGATCCCGATCGGGGCGACGAGGGCCGGGAGGCGACGCGCCGGAAGGGGATTCGCCTCATCGCCCGTATCCCGACGCTCGTCGCCGCGTTCGATCGCGCGCGCCGCGGCCTGGAGCCGCTGGCGCCGCACGGCGAGCTGGGGCACGCCGCGAACTTCCTCTACATGCTGCGCGGAAGCGAGCCCGACCCGGAGGACGCGCGCGTCCTCGACGTGTGCCTGGTCCTGCACGCCGAACACGGCATGAACGCCTCGACGTTCGCCGCCCGGGTGACGACCGCCACGCTCTCCGACATCCACTCCGCGATCACGTCCGCGGTGGGAACGCTCAAGGGTCCCTTGCACGGAGGCGCCAACGAGGCCGTGATGAAGATGCTCCGGGAGATCGACCGCCGGGGCGTGGAGCCGGCCGCGCACATCCGGGAGATGCTCGCCGCCGGCTCGAAGGTGATGGGCTTCGGACATCGCGTCTACAAGACGATGGACCCGCGCGCCCCGATCCTGCGCGGCTTCTCCAGGAAGCTCGGAGAGCGGACGGGGGACGACCGCTGGTACCGGATGAGCGAGGAGATCCTGACGACGATGCAGAGGGAAAAGGGCATCGACCCGAACGTGGACTTCTTCAGCGCCTCCACCTACCACGCGCTGGGAATCCCGGCCGACCTCTTCACTCCGATCTTCGCGATCGCGCGCATCAGCGGCTGGGTCGCGCACGTGGAGGCGCAGTACGCGAACAACCGCCTCATCCGGCCGCGCGCCCGGTACGTGGGCAAGCGCGACCTCCGCTACGTCCCGGTCGGCGAACGCGGCTGAAGCCGCGGCGGTCTGACGGCCGAAGCGCGGCGGTCCCGAATCTTGCAAAGAGGGGAAAGGAGCAAGCGATGGCGTACGAACGCCTGACGCCTCCCACGTCGGGTGGGGCGATCGAGCACGAGCGCGCCTTCCGTGTGAAGGCGCCGGATCGGCCCGTGATCCCGTTCATCGAGGGTGACGGAATAGGTCCCGACATCTGGGCCGCCGCCCGTCGAGTATTCGACGCCGCCGTAGCGAAGGCATTCGGCGGCGCCCGCGAGGTCCAGTGGTTCGAGATCTATGCCGGCAAGAAGGCGGTCGCGAAGTACGGGCCGGATATGTATCTGCCGGACGATACGCTCAAGGCGATCCGCGACTGGCGCGTGGCGATCAAGGGACCGCTGACGACGCCGGTGGGCGGCGGGTTCCGCTCGCTCAACGTGACGCTCCGCCAGG
>JAICQP010000185.1 GCA_025937815.1 Gemmatimonadota bacterium | reverse complement strand
TCGCAATCGTCGTCGGTGATCGCGACCAGCTCGCTCGTGGTGCGGCCGATCGCCAGGTTGTGGGCGCGGCTCAGTCCCTTCGTATCCGAGCGGAGGTACCTCATCCTTTCATCCGCCGCGAGGTCCGCCATCGCGTCTGAGGTTCGGCCGTCCCGGCTCTGATCGACCACCCATACCTCGCGCGCCGGCGGACTGCAGGCGAGGACCGAGCGTACGGCGGATGCCGCCAGGTGTCCGCGGTCGCGGGTGGCGACAACGACCGAGATCGCCGGAAGCTCAGATCCCACGCGTCGCGGCTCCCATGCCCGCCGGAGACCCATCACGCACCTCTTCCGCACGCCCGCTCCGCGCCGAGCGCTCGGCGGCGTCGATCACCGCCAGGCTCCGCCGCCCGTCCTCGAGGTCGGGAGCGCAGGGAGCGCCCGCCCTTGCGGCCGCGACGAACCGGGCGAGCGCCTTGACGTGCGAGGGATCGCGGCCTGGCGCGCGCCGCTTCTCGATGATCCATGGAACGCGCCGGAGCGCTCCCGCCGGGCGGCCGATCGCCCGCCATCCGCGACGGCCTGCAGGGTCGACGAATATGTCCTGATACCGCGACCGATCGACGATCATGCGACCTCTCTCGGCTTCGATCTCGAACCGCTCCCGATCCGAGCCGCCGAAGGCGAACAGGCACTGGATGCCGGGGCCGTCCTCGAGCGCGAGCTGGACGTGTGCGGTGTCCTCCTCTGTCCGGCGCGAGCCGAGCTCGGCGAACGCGGTGTGGATCCGGCGGCCGAAGAGCCAGAACACGAGGTCGACGTGATGAGAGCCCAGATCGAGGAGCGCACCGCCTCCCGCCGCGCGGGATCGCTTCCAGTCGGGCAGAGCGGGTCGCGCCAGGGTGAACGTGGTGCGGACCGAGATCAGCCCCCCGAGATCTCCGGCCGCGATCGCCCGGCGCGCGGCGTCGTACAACCGGATGAACCGGTAGTTGAAGCCAGTCATACCCACGAGGCCGGAGGAACGCCACACGGTGGCGACCCGGTCGGCGTCTGCGAGCGTGGTGGCGAGCGGCTTTTCCACGTACACGGCGTGGCCGTGGGCGAGCGCATCGAGCGTGGCCTCCGCGTGATCGGCGCTGGGGAGGCAGACGATCGCCGCCTCGACATCGGACCCGGCGAGCGCTTCGCGCCAATCGGCGTAGCCGCGAGCGCCCGGCGCGAGCGCGAGTGCGGCGTTGCGGCGGGCGGGATCCGGCTCGGCCACCGCTGCGAGGCGGGCGTCCGGCATCCGGGCGAGGATCGGCAGGTGGTGGCGGAGCGCGCCCGCCCCGCAGCCCAGCAAGGCGATCCGGAGCGGCTGCATGGGGGCGGATGCTCGGGCGCGCCGGCCGGCAAGTCAAGCCAGGCGCGCGACTCCGCTAGGAGTCGAGGATCACCTCGAGCATCCGGGCGGCGGCCTCGACGATCGTGTCCGGGCGCATGGAGGGGACGGCGTGGCGCGACCCTGCGGCGACCACCAGCCAGCGGTTGGGCGCGGCGGCCGCGATCGCCTCGTGGCTCGCCCGCCACGCGGCCTCGATCGCCGGGTCCTCGACCCCGTCGCGGCCCCACCAGGCGTTCGCGGTGATGACGGCCATGGGCTGCACGATCGCCCGGTCGTGGACAAGTGCCAGAAACGCGTCGAAGGTGTCGACCAGCCGGGCGATCGCGCGCTCGCCGTCGGTCCGAGGATCGGTGATATGGGGGACGGTGGTATGGATGAAGTCCCCCGTCGCCTCGACGAATCGCGCGTTCATGGCGTCGACGAGGATGACGCCGGCCACCTCGTCGGGATGGCGCGCGGCGTGATGCATGGCCATGAGCCCGCCGTAGGAGTGCCCCACCACCACGCGCGGCCGCGGGACGCTCAGAGCGTCCAGCGCCTCGCGGAGATCCTCGACCTGCTGGTCGGGGGTGAGGTCGTCGGGTCCGAGCTCGCTTCCCCCGAAGCCGGCCCGGCCGTACGTCACGACCGTCGCGCCCGTCCGGGCGGCGATCGACTCCGGCACGGCTTCCCACGCGGACAGCTCGGCGGCGCCGCCCGACTCGAGCACGAAAGCGACCGGGCGCTCCCCGCGGATCACCTCGACGTGTATGGCGTAGTCGCCGACGTCGACGAGCGTGTCGGCGGACATGTGCGCGAGCGCGGGGCCGGCCGGCGCCCATGGGACGCAGGCGAGAACGAGCGGCAGGATCGGCAAGCGGACCTCCGGTCAGGGGTGGGGCTGGCGACCACCTCGCCTACGGACCGGAGCTGGCGCGGGTTTCGGCGGCCTCAGCCGCCGACCCGCTCGAACCGCTCCCCGGCGATCACGACCGCCGTTGCGTGGCCGCCGTCTTCGGGGAACTCGAACCGCGCCGTCAGGCCCCCGCCGGTCAGCTCGATTCGGAGCTCGTCGGTGGCGGCGTTGAAGACCTCTGCCCGGCTCGAGGCCACTCCCATGTGGACCTCCAGCCCGTCCGCCACCACCCGCCACGTCTGCGTGCCGAGGCGCGGGCTCACGTACGTGCCGGCGTAGGCGGCGAGCGGGTGGGGGAGCGGCGCGAGCCGCCGGGCGCGCTCGGCGAGCTCGTCCGCCGCTTCGCGCTCTTCCTCCGCCAGCTCGAGCTCCACCTGGTGCAGCCGCCGCTCGTACTCGGCGTCGAGCTCGGCGCGTCCCAGGAGGCGGTCGTAGACGTAGCTCGCGATCAGGTCCGCCGCAGGCGAGGCGGGGCCGTCTCCGTTGACCAGGACGACCACGCCGAGCCGCGACGCTGGCTCGAAGGACATGTGCGAGCGGTAGCCGGGGAAGCTTCCGAAGCGGTGGACGATCGTCTTGCCCTCCCACGTCCCCAGGTCCCAGCCGTATCCCCAGCCGAAGCGCTGGTAGGGGCCGAACGTGCGGTCCTGCTCGGCGTGCCGCTCGTGGGTCGACGCGATCGGCGCCTCGGGGAAGATCCGCGCGCCCTCGAGCCGGCCGCCGCTCGCGTGCGCCGCGACGAAGCGGGCGAGGTCGCGAGGCGTCGCGAAGTGGCCGCCCGCGGCGTGGAGGTTGGCATCCGCCTTGGCGAGCGGGATCCTGCGGTAGCCGTCGCCGGACGCAATCGAGTGCGGCATGGCGATCCGGTCGGGGTCGAGCGTGGAGAGGCGAGCGCTCGTCTCGCGCATGCCGAGGGGATCCAGAATCTCCTCGCGCACGGCGTCCTTCCACCCCTCGGCGTTCCGCGGGTCGAGCGCCATGCCGAGGATGTTGTAGGGCAGATTGTCGTAGGAGAACGCGGTGCCGTCCGCGTCGGGGCCGTAGTCCGCGAGGAGCTCGATCAGGAGCGCGGGGGTGAACTCGCCGGAGTACGCGGTGCGGATGACCACGGGTCCGCCGTCCTCGAGGCCGTCGGTCATCGTGAGGAACCGCTCGACCGTCACCTCCCCCGCCTCCATCGGCGCGCGGAATCGAAGCCCCGGGATGTAGCGGTCGATGGGGGCGTCCAGGTCGATCTCGCCGCGTGCCGCGCGGAGGACCACCGCGGTGCCGGTCAGCGCCTTCGTGCTGGACGCGATGTAGAACTGGGTCGCCTCGTCCACCGCGCGGCCCGACGTGGCGTCCGCGACCCCGAAGCCCGCGGCCCACAACACCCAGTCGTCCTGTGTCACCGCGATCCCCACCCCCGGCGTGAGGCCGAGGTCGACCGCGCTCTGCGCGAACCGCGCGACGTCGTCACGCCACTCCCCACCGATCATCGCCTGGCCCGTTGCCGGCGGAGGAAGGAGGAGGGGTGGGAGAAGAAGTGACCACAGCAGCGTCAGGGATCGCATGGGTGTCTCCTCGAGCGGAATTCGCGGATCGAAAAGGATGTCGGCGGCGAGAGTATCGAGTCGGGCGGATCCGCTTGCTTGAACGAATGAAACCCTGCGGGGTTAACGCGGCCGGGCGATGGCCCGAAGCTCCGTGGGCGTGCAGCCCGTGGCGGCGCGGACCTCGCGGCACATGTGGGCCTGGTCGGCGAAGCCCGCCGCGTGCGCGATGCGGGTGAGCTGGCGAGTCCCGGCGAGCTGCGCGGCGGCCCTCCGCAGGCGGACTCGCCGGCGGTACGCAGTAACGGGCAATCCGAAGTGACGGCGGAACGCCCGCGCCAGCGAGACGGGATGGACGTCGAGCACCTCCGCCAGGACGCGAACCCGGGCGGCCGAGGGGTCGGCGTCGTCGAGCGCCTCGCGCGCGCGCCGGACCCAGGCCGGCGGATCCCGCGGCACCGGCCGCCCGGTGTCCGAGACCTCGCCGAGTAGGTCCAGCACCGTGTCTTCGATCGGACGGGCCTCGGCGCGAAGAGCAGCCGCGAGCGCGAGCAGCGGGCGGACTCCGGGACCGGCGTGCAGCCAGCGCCAAGGGCCGAGGCGCTCGGGGAGGAGCGCCGGATCCTCGATCTCGACGAGGATCGT
>JAICQP010000179.1 GCA_025937815.1 Gemmatimonadota bacterium | reverse complement strand
GGAGATCGACCGGCGGCTTGCCCTGCGCAGTCGAGGGGTCAAGCAGGCCGGTTTTTTCGTTCTCAACGGGGCGTTCATGCCCGCGATCCTGTTCGAGATGGCGTTCATCAGCAATCCCAAAGAGGAATCCCTGCTCGATGATCCCGCGTTCCAGAACCGCATCGCCGACGGGCTCGCCGAGAGCCTGCTCGCCCATCTCGACCGCTACAGCCGCAAGGTGTACCCCGCCACGGCCGCGCGCTGACGCGCGGCTTTTCGTCCTCGCGCTCGCGGCGCTGTGTCTGGTTCCCGCCTGCGCGTACCTGAACACGTTCTACAACGCGCGGCAGGCCTACGACGAGGGCGTTCGGCTCTCGGCCGGGTCCGACTCGCTCTCCCAGGCCGCCCGCGAGGCGTTCCGGTCGGCGGCCGAGAAGAGCGCGATCGTGCTCGAGCGCTATCCCGATTCCGAGTACGTCGACGACGCGCTCTTCCTGATGGGCGACTCCTTCTATCGAATGGGCAGCTGGGCGGACGCGGCCGCATCGTACGAGCGGTACGTGACCCGTTTCCCGGAGGGCGAGCACGCGGCGGCGGCGCGGCTCGGCTGGGCGCGCTCCGAGCGGCGGATCGGCGACACCGCGGCGGCGGCCGCGGCCCTGGCCCCGATCCTGGACCAGTCCGCGTCCGGAGTCGCCGAGAGCGAAGTGATCTACGAGCACGCGCTGATCCTGCTCGCGACCGGCCGGCGCGAGCTGGCGAGGGAAACCTACGACCGGCTGCTCGTCGAGCATCCCGAGTTCGCCCGCGACCGCGAGCTTACGGTGGAGTTCGCGGACGCTCAGCTCGCAGCGGGTGAATACGACGACGCGCTGGCCGCCTACCGCGCGCTCGCCGCGGCGACCGCCGAGCCCCAGTATCGGCGCACGATCGAGATCCGCGCCGCGCGCGCGCTGGCCCTCGAGGGGCGTGGGGCGGAGGCGCTGGAAGCCTACGAACGGGTGCTCGCCGGCACGATCCCGGACTCGCTCGCCGCCGAGATCGAGGTCGAGAGGGGCGAGATCCTAGAGTCCAGGGGAGAATGGGACGCGGCCGATGAGGCGTACGTCAGGGTGGCGGAGCTGGCTCCGGGGTCGCCGACCGCCAGCCGGGCCACGCTCCACCGCGGCCGGATCGTGTGGAGGGTGCGCGGGGACCGGGAAGCCGCGCTCGACGTCCTCCTGGACGCCTTCATCCACTCGCCCGCCAGTGCGTGGGGCGACTCGGCGCGCAACGAGTCGCGCGCGCTGGCGCGCCTCTTACACTACGAGCGGATCGTCGACGGGGAGGTCCCGGTGCCGCAGATCGAGAGGGAGGGCCTGGCGCGCTCCACGGCCATGTACCGCCTGGCGGAGGAGGTGCTCGAAGTGGAGCAGGATCGCGAGGCGGCTGCGGAGCTCTTCTGGCAGCTCGCCCAGCGGTACCCGGACTCCCCCTGGCGGCCGTTCGCGATGCTCGCCTCGGGAAAGCTTTTGGCCGACGGCGAGGAGTCGATCGGGACCGGGGTCGCGCGGATGCTGTCGCTGATCGAGAGCTATCCGGACCATCAGGCCTCGGACTCCGCGCGCCGCGAGATGGGCTTCGATGTCCCGGCGCGGCCGGGCGACTTCTACGCCAGCGATCCCACGCTGATGGTGCTGACGCGGGTGCTCCCCCCGGCCGGGGATCCGATGCTTGAGATCGAGGACCAGATGAACCGCTACGGGGCCCGGGATCAGTCGAGCCGCGCGCGTCTGCGCGGGGCGGGCCGGGCGATGGAGGCCGAGCGCGAGCGCGAGCAGGCCGGGAACCCCGAGGATCAGCAGCCGCCGGTCCCGGTACCGGAAGGCGAACCCAAGATTTGAGCCAGGACGCGGTCCGGACGCTCCCGCTGGTCGAGGTCGAGGACGTGGCGGCGGGGACGTACTGGCTTCGCTTCGCCCTTCCCGCCGGCCTCGACTGCGAGCCCGGGCACTTCTTCATGCTCTCCGCGCCGTCGGCCGGAGGGGCTGCGACGATGGGAGCCCCGTTCCTCGGACGGCCGCTGTCGATCGGCGACGTGGCGGGCGGGCGGCTCCATTTCCTCGTCCGCGCGCTGGGTCGGGCGACCGCCTGGTTCCGAAGCCTTCCGTCGGGGACGCCGCTCCGCCTCGTGGGGCCGCTCGGCCGCCCCTTCGCGCTGCCCGAGCGGCCGGTCCACCGTATGGTGGCCGGGGGGATCGGGCTGGCGCCTTTCTTCTACCTCGCGCGGCGGCTCCGCCACCGGCAGCCCGCCGCGCGGATCGAGCTCCTGTACGGCGAGCGAACGGCCGACGCCCACGCGCGCCTGGCGGGCCCAGAGAGAGATCTCTTCGACCTCGTCGAGCGCTGCACGGACGACGGCAGCCTCGGCCAGCCCGGAACGGTCGTCGGCATGCTGGATGGCCCGTTCGAAGACGCCGGCGCCGCCTGGTACGCGTGCGGCCCCCAGCCGATGCTGCGGGCGCTCGCCGCGCGGCTCGAGTCGATGGGCGTCGAGGGCGCCCAGTTCTCGCTCGAGGAGCGGATGGCGTGCGGATTCGGGGTCTGCCAGGCGTGCATCGTGCCCCGCCGCGACCCCCCGCCCGCGTACCGGCTCCTGTGCATGGAGGGGCCCGTCGTCGATCCGCGGGAGGTCGCGTGGTAGAGAAGCGGGCGTCGGAGGTGGCGTGGTAGACAGGCTGGCCACGAAGTGCGGGCCGCTGGAGCTCGCCAACCCGGTGCTCGCGGCGAGCGGAACCTTCGGGTACGGCGACTCCTTCGAGCGGTTCTGGCCGCTCGAGACGCTGGGCGGGTTCGTCACCAAGACGCTCTTCCTCGCGCCGCGCGACGGCAATCCAGCGCCCCGCATCGCCGAGACGAGCGCGGGGATGCTCAACTCGATCGGGCTCGCCAACGTCGGCTGGGAGGCGTTCGTCCGGGAGAAGGCCCCGCGCGTCAACGCCCTTCGCGGGTCCGCACGCATGCTCGTCAACATCGCGGGGAACTCGCCGGAGGAGTTCGGTGAGATCGCGGCACGCGTCGAGGCCGACAGGGAGGCGGTCGGCTGCGACGCGATCGAGGTCAACGTCTCGTGCCCGAACGTCAAGGAAGGCGGGACGAACATCGGCTGCCACCCGGGCCAGTTCCGCGACGCGGTCGCGCGCGTCCGCGCCGCCACGACGCTCCCCATGTTCGTCAAGCTCTCCCCCAACGTGGCCGACGTGGTGCCGTTCGCGCGTGCGGCGGCGGAGGAGGGGGCCGAGGGCGTCTCGCTGATCAACACCCTGTACGGGATGCAGATCGACACCGAGCTCCGGCGCCCGGTCCTCGGAACGGGCTCGGGCGGGCTCTCCGGTCCCGCGATCCTCCCCGTCGGCGTGCACTGGGTCTACAAGGTCCGCGCCGCGCTCCCCGAATTGCCGATCTTCGGGATCGGCGGGATCTCCACGTGGCAGGCCGCGCTCCAGTACCTGATGGCGGGCGCAGACGCCGTGCAGGTGGGCACCGCTTCGTTCGTCGACCCGAACGCGTGCCGCGAGGTCCTCGCCGGGCTCGACCGCTGGTGCGCCATGCGGAACACCTCGATTGGGGAGATCGTCGGCGCCGCGCACCGGGTCGGAGAGCGGGCCGAGGAGCCGGTGTGGACCGGATGAAGAGCTCGCCGCTCATCGTCGCGCTCGACCATCCCGACGAGGAAACGGCCAGGGCCTGCGTCGACGCGCTGGGCGAGGCGGCCGAGCGCTACAAGGTCGGGAGCGTTCTGTTCACCCGCTCGGGGCCACCGCTGGTCGCGGAGCTGGTGGGTCGCGGCCACGGGGTCTTCCTGGACCTCAAGTTCCACGACACGCCGGCCACAGTGGGGGGCGCCGTCGCTGCCGCGGCGGACCTGGGGGTCGAGATGCTGACCGTGCACGCGGCGGGAGGCACCGGGATGATCGCTGCGGCCCGCGCCGCCGCGGGCTCGTCGCCCGGCGCGCCGCGGATCCTGGCGGTCACCGTGCTGACGAGCCTCGACGAGTCCACCTGGCGCGCCGTGTCGGGGCCGGGCGCGCGGCCGATCGCGGAGGCCGTGTCGGAGCTGGCCAGGATGGCGATCGAGGCGGGAGCGGACGGGCTGGTCTGCTCCGCGCACGAAGTCGCGCGTCTACGCGCCGAGCTCGGGCCGGCACCGCTTCTCGTCGTTCCGGGTATCCGCCCCGCCTGGTCGGAGAGCGATCACCGGGGTCAGTCGCGGACCGCCGAGCCCCGGGCCGCGCTATCCGCCGGCGCGTCGTGTCTCGTCATCGGCCGCGCGATCACGGCCGACCCCGATCCGCGCGCCGCGCTCGAGCGGATCGCGGCCGACGTCGCGGCTGCCAGGCAATGAGCTCCGCGGCCGCCGATCGCCCGGCCGACCGCGACTGGCTGGCCCGGCTCCGCGCGCGCGGCGCGCTGCTCGACGGCCACTTCCGGCTGAGCAGCGGGCTCCACAGCCCGGCCTATGTCCAGTGCGCGCTCCTCCTCCAGCACCCGGAGGACGCGGAGGCGGCCGGAGCGGCGCTCGTCGAGAAGCTCGCCCGGCGGGTGACGCCGGCGCCGGCGACGATCGTCTCGCCCGCGATCGGGGGGATCGTCCTCGGCCAGGAGGTGGCCCGGGCGTGGGGCGCGCGCGCGATCTGGGCGGAGCGCGCGGGGTCGGGCCCGGAGCTCGCCTTCCGCCGCGGGTTCGCGCTGGCGCCCGGCGAGCGCGTGGTCGCGGTCGAGGACGTCGTCACGACCGCGGGCTCG
>JAICQP010000198.1 GCA_025937815.1 Gemmatimonadota bacterium | reverse complement strand
TGATCTGGCGGCGGAGCAGGAGCTCCTCCCAGCCGATCAGCCCGTTGATCGCGTACGCCAGCAGCCAGCCGAACAGGAAACCTCCCAATCCGGCGCCGACCAGCCCGATGCCCGCGCCCGCCCAGCTTACCTCGTAGCCCAGCAGGTACTGGCCGATGAGCGCCAGCACGCTGCCCGCGCCTCCCGGCCCGCGCAGGATGGCGATGGCCGTCGCGAGGAACAGCCCCGCGCCGAGGACGAGCCCCACCGCCGCCCCCAGCGCCAGCGGGTCGTAGCGGGCGAACGCGGCGGCCAGCACCTCCTCGAGCGTCCGCCCGCGCGTCGCGCCAGGCGTCAGCCGATCGCTCGCCGGGGCGCCCCCCTCGTGGTACTCCTCCTCCACGTTCACCGACCAGATGTCGTGGCGCTCCCCGTCGATGTTCCGCGCGGCCAGGATTCCGGTAAGCATCGAATGATCCTGGTTGTTGTATCGATGCTGCCCGTTGCGCCCGACGAGCTGAAGGTTCTGGAGGCTCGACAGCCAGCCCCGGATCGTGGCCAGTGCCTCCCGGTAGTCGCCGTCATACACGGGGTACGCCTTCTGCACCCGCACCACCGCGCCGTCCCGCACCCGTGCGGCATCCACGAGGCCCAGCCGCTCGGTCTCTCGGGCGCCCAAGGCGACGAGTTCGTCGTCCGGCATCGACCACAGGTCGTCCCCCTCGTGGACGAAATATTCGAGCCCGAGCGACGTGGTGGATGGATCGGGCACCATCTCGGGGCTCCAGTTCTTGAAGTTCTGGATCCGGCCGACGCGCACGTCCGGCGAGTGGATGTAGATCCAGTTGTCGGGGAACAGCTCCTCCACTTCGACGATCAGGACGACGGTCAGGAAGTCGCGGTACTGGAGTCGGTCCGCCGCCTCGATCACCTCCGCCGGTGGGGCGGGCTCGAGAGCATGAACGAGCTCGCGGATCGGCATCGTCGAGATGAAGTGCCGGCCCGCCAGCCGGTGTGTGGTACCGTCCGGGCTCCGCGTCTCCGCAAACACCACGCGTCCGTCCGTGTGGTGCAGTCGCTTCACCTCGGCACCGAGCCGGACCTCGATTCCGCGCTCGACGAGCCGCTCCGTCCACCGCTCCCACAGCATGCCGGGCCCCAGCCGCGGGTAGTGGAAGCGGTCGATCAAGGTAGTGACGATCTGGCCGTCACCGCGACTTCCGATGAGCGCGTTCCGGACAGCGGCGACCAGATCCAGATTCTTGATCCGCTGCGCCGCCCACTCGGCCCCGATCTCGCTGCAGGGCCGCCCCCACACCTTTTCCGTGTAGGTCTGGAAGAAGATCTCGAACAGTCGACGCCCGAAGCGGTTGACCACCCATTCTTCGAACGAGCGCTCGTCCTCGATGGGAAAGGCGCGCGCCCGGAGATAGCTGACCAGGATGCGCAGCGACTCGAAGGGGCCAAGTCCGATCAGCGCCTCGACCGGCTTCAGCGGATAGTGGAAGAAGCGATCGTTGTAGTGGATCCGCGACAGCCGCGGGCGGACGAGGAAGTCGCCGCCCATCACCTCCTCCCACAGCTCCTGGATGCCGGCGGCCCGGGTGAAGAAGCGGTGCCCCCCGATGTCGAACCGGTACCCTCGATAGACGACCGTGCGGGCGATCCCGCCGACCTGGTCGTCCTTCTCGAGCACCGTGGCGGCTCTGCCGAGGACGGAGAGCTCGTGCGCGGCCGCGAGACCCGCCGGGCCGGCGCCGATGACGACTGTGCGGTCCATAGTCTGTTCTTCGGGGTTCGACAGGACTCGGCGCCCTGTGCGCCGGACCCCGCAATCTATACGATCTCGCCATGGGATACCGGGACCGGAGTGCCTCGCCGGGACAGAAGACGCTGGCCGGGACCATGCGGGTGCTGGCGGCCGAAGCGCTTGTCTTCCCGACCGGCGTCGTCACCGCCGCGTGGCTGACCCGCCGGCTCGGCGCCGACGGATATGGAGTGTTCAGCCTGGCGGCTCTGATCGTCACGTGGATCCAGTGGAGCGTGGTCTCGCTCTTCTCGCGACCCACGATCCTGTCGATCCGGGAGACCGCCCGGTGGAAGCCGCTGGCGACGCGCATCCTGCAGCTACACCTGGCCACCGGGGTCCTGGCCACGGCCGCGCTCTGGGTTCTGGCCCCCGTGGTCGCGACCGCCCTGTCGGTACCGGCACTCGGGGGCTACCTGCGCCTCTTCGCGATCGATGTCGCCGTGTTCGTCTACGCGCACGGCCACCGGAACATCGTCACGGGGCTGGGGCGGTTCGGGCTCCGCGCCCGGGCGGTGGCCACGCGCTGGATCTCGCGCATGGTGCTCATGCTGGTGCTGGTCGGTCTGGGGCTCTCGATCCGGGGCGCGATCCTGGCCTCGATCGGAGCCTCGGTGCTGGAGCTCCTGGTGGCGCGCAGGTACGACCGGGCCCCGGTCCTGGCCCGGAGCGAGATCTCGTCGCGCCCGTTCCTGGCCGCGGCGGCGCCACTGCTGGTGGCAGCGATGGCGCTGCGGGTGATCCAGGACGCGGACCTGTTCACGCTCAAGGCGCTGGGCGGATCCACGGCCGAAGCCGGCTTCTATGCCGCCGCGCGCAACCTGTCGCTCGTGACCACCGTGTTCGCGGCGGCCTTCGCCCCGCTGATCCTATCGACCCTCGTGCGGCTCACGCGGGAGGGGGAGATCGATCACGCTCGCGAGCTCGCGCGGGACGCGTTGAGGCTCACCCTCCTCCTGGTGCCGTTCACGGCGCTCGCGGCCGGCGCGTCGAACGGAATCGTCGAGCTCGTCTTCGGGGCGGAGTTCGCGCCGGCGGGGCCGATACTCACCCGCCTCCTCTTCGCCGGCGTGGCCGTGACGCTGATGGCGGTCGGCGGCACGATGCTGATCGCCGGCGGCAGGCTCGACCGGCAGGCGTGGATCCTTGTCTCTCTCGTCCCGGTGGCGATCGGCGGGCACCTGTGGGCGATCCCCCGCTTCGGCCCGATCGGCGCGGCGTGGGTGTCGACCTGCGTGCTGGTGACGGGAGCGCTGCTCACCCTGGCCGCGATCGCGCGCATGTGGGACGTACGTCCACCCGCCACCAGCCTCCTCCGGATCGCGCTCGTGTCCCTGGCCGTGGGCATCGGCGCGCGCGCGTGGGCCGCCGGCGGCTGGGAGCTGATCGCCGAGCTCGCGCTGTTCTGCGTTTCCATCCCCCTGGCGCTGGTCGCCATGGGCGAGTTCAGCCGCCGCGAGCTCTCGGTGGCGCGGGACGCGGTGCTCCCCCGTCGCGCGGGCAGGCGCTAGGCGGACGGGACGGCCGTCGAGCGGCCGGTTCGGGCCGATTCCTCCGCCGCGAGCACCACGGCGAGGCTCCGAACGCCGTCCTCGATGTCCGGTGCGGCTGGTCTTCCCGTGGAGACCGCCTCCGCGAAGGCCTCGAGCGCCGCCCGGTAAGTGGCGCCGAGCGCGACAGGGCGCGCGACCTCGAGCAGCGCGCGGGTGTCGCGGCCCAGCCGGGCAAGTCCCGCGCGCGCCCGCGCCGGCCGGCCCCAGGGCGGCTCCGGCGCCTCGTGACGCAGCGTCCCCGCGTAGCGGTCGGCGATCAGCATGCCGCGCTCGCCGACGACCTCGAAGCGGCTCTCGGTGATCCCCGCCAGGGTGACCCACGCCTGGGCCAGCAGCCCGCCGGTGAGCGTCATCGTGAAGGCCGCCGTGTCGTCGTCGGCGAGGACCGAAGCGATGGATGCTCCGACCACGCCCACCTCTTTCTCGAGCACGAAACGCACGAGATCCGCCATGTGGCTGCCCAGGTCGAGGAGCACGCCCCCCCCGGTCGCCCGCGCCCGCTTCCACTCCGGCGCGTCGCGCCTGCCACTCCCCATAGCGAGCCGGGCGCCCGTCGGCCTGCCGATCCTCCCCGCCCGGAGCTCGCGCTTGAGCGCCACCATGGGCGCCGCGAAGCGCTGGTCGAACCCCGTCATCCCCATCGCGCCGCTCGC
>JAICQP010000062.1 GCA_025937815.1 Gemmatimonadota bacterium | reverse complement strand
CCTCTTCCTGCGTTCCCCGGACGCCCTCCCCGCCACGCTCGAAGAGGCGATTCCGCTCGCCCGTGGTTCGACCGTGGCCCTCGCGGGAGAGCGCCTCGGGATCTTCTGGGAAGCCTATCCCCCGCAAGCCATTGCCGGACCGGTCACGATCTCGGTCTCGGTGCGGGAGCGGGATGCGCTTCCCGGCGCGCTCCACTGGCGCGAATCTTTCCCCGCCGACGCGCCCGTCGTTCCCCGCGCCGTCGGCCTCGAGCTGGCGGGCCTCTCGCCCGGCCGCTACGCCGTCGAGGTCGAGGTGACATGGCGCGGAGCCGCTCCGCGTCGCGCCCGGCGCGAGATCACGATTCGCGACTGAATCGACGGCACGTCCCTTGCACGACTCCCCATGGAATCCCCCGCGCCGGGAGCCGTGCGTCCGGGGGATGAAAAAAGGAGTCCAAAGTTGCTAAATTCCACGTTCCCGAAACCGAGATCAGCTCCAACGAGACCGGCTCGAACGGTTCCCCCGGCCGCATCCTGGTCCAACGCCGCGCGCCCGCCGGGGGCAAATTCTCCGCCGCGACGGCGACCCGCCTCCTACGAGGACCTGCACATGCCCGAGCACGAAGCCCGCTGGACGAACATGAGCCCGATCCCGTTTCTCATGGCCTCCTGGTTCGCCCGCCTGGTCGCGATCGGCGCCCTGGTGCTGATCATCCTCATGATCCTCCCGTACCCGCTCCAGTACGTCGAGAACGCCGACCAGTACGAGTACCTGCAGAAGGCCGTGGATCTCGGGGCGCGCGCCCGGGCCCGGCTGGGCGCCAAGGTGCAGCAATGGGTTCCGACCCACATCGCGGGCGCGGACCGCACGATGTGGATCCTGGTCGGCGGGTTCCTGCTCGTGGAGATCGCCGCGGCGAGGGTTGGCGGGCTGTTCGGCGCGCGCGCCGACTACCTGAAGCTCAAGCGCAAGGTGGAGACCTGGCAGCAGGAGATGGGCCTGGCCAAGGACTCCGCCGTGACGTCATCGCTCAACGCCAAGCTCGAAGCCCTCAAGGAAGGCAGCAAGGGCGACCGGGAGGAGCTCTTGCGGATCTTCGCGGAGACCAAGCGCAAACTCTCGGGGATGGGCCGCGAGCTCGCCTTCCTGTCGATAGACATCGTGGACTCGACCAAGATGAAGATCGGCGAAGACCAGGAGACGATCGAGTACGACTTCAAGCAATACAAGACGTTCGTCGACGAGATCCTCAAGGCGAACGGGGTCATCAAGGTGGCCTGGACCCCCGACGGCATCATGGCCTGCTTCTCGAACATCGACACGGCCGTGAAGACCGGGAAGGACGTGATCCGCGGGTTGAAGCAGTTCAATCGCGATGTCAAGCTCATGAAGTCGGATTTCCGCGTGCGATGCGGGGTCAACTCCGGCTATGTCTACATGGACGACGACGTGCCGCTCGAGGAGGTCAGCGACCGGGTCATCGACATCGCGGGGCACATGCAGAAGCACGCGGAGCCGATGACCGTATCGGTCGCCAAGACCGTCGTGGAGCCGCTGACCGACAGGGAGGGGTTCCAGGAGACGCCCAAGATCGTGGACGGCTACCAGGTGTACGCCTGGAGCGGGGAGGGCCACGGCGCCGATGGAGGGAGCTGAGCCATGCGGGTCCTGATCACGGGCGGAGCGGGGTTCATCGGCTCCCACCTCGCCGAGTTCCACCTCGAGCGGGGAGATGAGGTCCACTGCGTCGACGATCTGAGCACAGGCACGCTGGAGAACATCGCGCCGTTCCGGGATAGCCCGGAGTTCCGCTTCGACCGCGCGGACATCCTGACCTGGGACGGCCTCACCGAGGCGCTGGCGCGAGCCGACCGCGTATATCACATGGCGGCCGTCGTCGGGATGTTCCGCGTCCTGACCGAGCCCGAAGCCGTTCTCGCGACCAACGTCGCCGGCACCGAGCGCGTGCTGCGCTGCGCGGCCGAGGCGGGATCCCGGCCGCGCGTCCTGGTGGCCTCCAGCTCCGAGGTCTACGGCCCGGTGGGAACCCACCGGCTGGACGAGACCGACGCGCTCCTGGTCCACTGCGACACCGCCAAGACGCAGTGGAACTACGCGCTCAGCAAATTGGCCGGAGAGGCGCTGGGAATCACCTACTCCGGCTCGTTCGACCTGCCGGTGACGATCGTGCGGCTGTTCAACACGACCGGTCCGCGGCAGTCCGGGCGCTACGGCATGGTGGTGCCGCGCTTCGTGCGCCAGGCCACTCTAGGCGAGCCGCTCACCGTCTTCGGCGACGGACTCCAGACGCGCTCCTTCTGCCACGTCGGCGACTCGGTGCGCGCGCTGCATCTGCTCTGTGAGAGCGACGCCGCCGAGGGGGAGATCGTGAACGTCGGCAACGACCGCGCGATCACGGTCCTCGACCTCGCGAACCTCGTGCGTTCGATGGCCGGCAGCAGCTCGCCGGTGATCTTCGTGCCTGACAGCGAGGCGTACTATCACGGCTTCGTGGGGATTCGCCACCGCAAGCCCGCCCTCGACAAGCTCAAGCGCCTGGTCGGCTTCGAGCCCGAGCACACCCTAGAAGACACGATCACCGATCTGCTCGCCGCAATACGGCCGACCGCCGAAGGGGCCAGGGCCACGGGCTGATGGCGGTATATCCGCTTTTCGTAATCAGCCCCAACACGATCGTCAGCCTCGTAGGTTACGTTCGGGGTCCCGACAAGACGATCCCCGTGCCGACCGAAGACTATCGACAGGCCAAGGTCGACGTCGTCATCCCCTGCCTGAACGAGGAGCGGAACATCACGCTCGCGCTAGCCTCGGTCGCGCGTCAGACGATGCAGCCGCGGCGGATCATCCTGGTGGACGATGGGAGCCTGGACCGCACGGTGGAGTTCGCACAGGAGTTCTGCCACGTCAACGGAATCGAGCTGATCGCCATCCGGCGCAAGAAACCGATCGGGAAGACTCCGACGCTGAAGCGGCAGGCACGCGAATTCGATTCCGACGTCGAGTTCATCCTGGATGCCGATACCGTGCTCGAGTCGGAGAACTACATCGAGCGGACCGTGGAGGAGCTGTACAAAGCGGTGGGCATCGCGAGCGCCTGCGGGATCATCATGCCGCAGCGGGCGCGCGACCGCGACCGGTTCGGGAAGACGACGGCCATGCAGCGCTTCCTGGTGAATCACCCCGAGGGCAAGGTCTACGAGGACAGGAGCCGGATGCGGCGCTTCCTGCGCGGGATCACGAACCTCTACCGGGAGACCCTGTACGTCTATCTCCAGCGCTTCATCTACCGCGGCCAGATGACGTTCTTCGGGTCCATCTCGGGCCCGATCGGGTGCGCCGTCGCGTACCGCCGGCAATACGTGGAGAACCTGTTCGACAAGTACGAGCCCATCATGGGCGACGATCTCACGAATTCCGAGGACGTGTTCCTCGGCCTCGCCTCTCTGAACGAGGGACACCGGAACATTCAGCTTCAGGACGTCGTCGCTCGCACCGAGGAGCCCGAGTTCCAGCGCCTCCACAAGCAGCTCTATCTGTGGTCTTCGGCGTTTCTGCAGAGCGCGTTCTATTTCGACTCGCTCATGTGGAGCCCGTTCAAGTCCATGCGCCGGCTGATCAACGGCGACTGGCGGCGCAACAAGGTGCGCTCCTATGACGAGCGCCGGCGCGTCGCCGAGCCGTACCGCCAGGCGTTCGGCGAAGAAGTGACGAAGAACCGGGGACGGCCCATGGGTTGGGTGCTCCTCATGGGCGTCATCGAAAAGCTGTTCTTCCCGGCGGCGATCATCATCATGATGCTGCTCGGATGGTGGGAGGCGCTGCTGGTGACGATCGTGGCCGAGATCCTGCTGGCGTCCACCCTGCTTGCGATCTCCTCGCCGGGCCAGCGGGTCGAGTACTTCCTCAAGTGCCTGCTGATCACCCCTATCCGGTACGTGTCGCTGATGTGGGACTTCGTCACCTCCGTGCGCTTCGCCGCCGATCTCTGGATCTTCGGGACCCGGAAGTGGCGCAAGTGAAGGCCTTCGTGCTCATCATCTGGTTCGCCCTGGCAAGCCCGGCGGGCGTGGCGCTCGCCCAGGAGCCCGCCGTTCCGGCCGCCGGTCTGGCCGCGGAGGCGGCGGGGGACCTGGACGCCGCGATCGCCGTCTACGAGGAGGCCGCGCGCGGGGGCGGCCGCGCCGACCTCTGGGTTCGGATCTCCCGCATCGAGGCCACGCGCAACGATCCGCAGGCGGCGCTGGAGGCCATCGAGCGGGCGGTGGAGCTCGAGCCCGGCGACGTGGCGCACCTCCGCGCGCGGGCGGAGCTCGCCTCGTGGGCCGGGGACTACGAGCGCGCGGCCGACAGCCATCGGCGGATCGGAGAGCTGACCGGAGAGCCGGCGGCCGAGCTGGGCCTGGCGCGGATCGCCGCCTGGCAGGGGAAGACCGCCGTCTCGATACGGCACTACCGGGAGTATCTGAGGCGGGAGCCGGCCGACTCCGTCGCGACGATCGAGCTGGCGCGCCAGGAGACCTGGCGCGGCGACGCGCGGGCGGCGCTGAAGCTCCTGGACGGCTACCGCGAGCGGTTCGGCGAGACGGTCGATTACCGGATCGAGCGCGGCCGCGCGCTCGTGACCGGCGGGCGGCCGCGCGCGGCGATCGAGATCCTGGAGCCGCTCGTAGCGGAGCGCCCCGATGACTACGAGGCGCGCCTGGTTCTCACGCTCGCCCTGTCCGACGCGGGCCGCCGGCGTGACGCCGCCGGCTCCGTGGAGGAGCTCGCGCGAATCGATCCGGCGAATCCGCGGACAGCGGAGGTGCGGGCCTACGTCATGACGCCGATCCGCTCCTTCGTGCGGCCGCGGTATGAGTACTACGACGACTCCGACGAGGTTCGCCACGACCTGTACGGATTCGAGGCCGGCGTGTAACTCTCGCCGGCATCGAAACTCGTCGGTCAGGGCAGCGACACCCGGGTGCGGTCCGAGCCGGGATCGGGCCTGGCGCCGCTCTCCGGTGACGCGACCGTTCACGAGCGGGCCGCGGACGCGGGGATCGTCTTCGGACTCGGCGGTTCGGGAGAGATCGAGGCGCGCGTGGGGGGAGCGTGGATCGACGAAGGCGGACCGGAGCTCTTCACGTGGCTCGCCGCGCTGCGCCTGACGCCCTCCGACGCGGTGGGGATAGCGCTATCCAGCGGGCGCGACTTCTTCGACGTCTCCGCGCGCGCGCTCGACCTCGGCATCGAGCGCACGGCCGGCCGCGCGCAGCTGCGCTGGTCGCCCGCCATCGGCTGGACGGTCGAGGCCCTGGGCTCCCGCGAGTCGTACAGCGACGACAACGGTCGCTGGGAGGCCCGGCTGGCGGTGAGCGACGGCGTCCTCCGCCGGCAGCTCGTCAACGTCGACCTGGGCGTGGCGAGCCGCTGGCTGTGGTTCGACGAGAACACCGACAGCGGCTACTACGACCCGGCGCGCTACGAGCAGCACCTGGGGGTCGTGTCCACGTACTGGAAGCTCGGCGATCAGTCCGGGCTGTCCGCCCGGGCGGCGATCGGGGCCTTCCGGGACGACGAGATAGAGGACTTCGAGCGCAGCGCGGAGCTCGCCGCCGAGGCGACGTTCGGCATCACGACGGACTGGTCGCTGGTGGCCCGCGCCGCGTACCTGGACAACGTGCGCTCGGTAACGGGGGCGTTCAGCGCCACCGGGGCGGGACTCTATCTCACTCGCCGGTTCTAGCCCGCGCTCGCATGGTCGGTTGCGCCCAGAACGGGGTCGCAGGTCCTGCCGCATTCCGGAGCGAGTCGGGGCTCCGCTCCGAGCCAATAGAGGCTGTTCGCCATGATGCAGAACCCGGTCGTGGCGAATACCAGCATCGCAACGCCGACGAATGCGGGGAACAGGAGCCACCAGGCGCTGTGCACGAGCGAGAGGACCGACGCGACGGTGAGGTTGATCCCTACCCCCATGTAGATGCGCCGCTCGAGATACCACGCGTCGGTCTGCATGAAGTACCGGTCCCCGACCGTCGGCTCGCTCCTCCCCAGCATAGGAGTGAAGCCGAGCAGCTGGAGCACGTTGCCCACCGGGCAGAAGCCTGTCAGTGACACGTTGATCGAGACGAGTGCCGTCACTATGACCAGCAGGACCCATAAGGGCTGGTGCAGCGCAGCCAGTGCCGTGGCGAAGAGGATGAACAGGCCGGCGATCAGCCACACCGTCCTCTCGATGTACCATCGATCGGTGGAAACAAAGTAAACACCGGATCGGAAGTTCATGGCTTCAACCATATCGTCGGAACGGTAGCTGTGCCAGCTACCATGGGTGGCATGAGTTCGCGAGTCAGAGCAAGCCGCTCAGGTAGGCGATCCCCATCGCTATCAGGATCGCCGCGCTGATCCGCGGCAGAGCGTGGTGCCAGCCTTCTACGCGCTCACCGAGCTTTCCGAGGGCCGCGATGGAGAGCAGGGTCAGCGCCAGGATCGCCGCTGCGACCGTAAGCGCGTACGCCCCCATCACGCCCCAACAGCTGGCTCGTCCCGCACAAAGTGCGACGATCGCGAACTCCTCCTCGTGCGCGAAGCCCAGAACGAACGCGAAGGCCGCGATCCCCCAAAGGCCATCACGCGCTCCTGCATTGCGCTCCCGGTGGCCGCCGGAATCGACGTGCGAATGCGCACCGCGCCGCCACTGCACGATCCCCATGGCGATCAGGACGGCTCCGGCGACCGGACCGATCCAGGCGGAGTCCGTGAGGTCCACCCAGCGGTCGAGCAGCGCGAAGAGGGCTACAACCGCGAGGGAGGAGACGAGGTGGGCACCGCCGATGAGGAGTCCCGCCAGCGTTCCCTCGAACCACGGACGTCTCCGACCCATGGCGTACGCCGCCGCCACGGGCCAACCGTGGCCGGGCTCCGTTCCATGCAGCGCGCCGATCGTCACGGCCGTGACGTAGGCGGCCTCGGCTCCCTCGATCATGGTCGCGGCGCCTCCTGACCCGGCTCACTCCGGGTCGGTGGTGGCAGCCGGAGGGGTGGGGGCTCCGAGGTGGCGGCTGAAGAAATCGGTCAGGGCGGTGAAAAGAGCGATCCGGGCGGGCGGGTCGCCGATCGCGTGGCCGCGGCCCGGGAACACGTGGACCTCGGGCGCGTGGCCGGCCGCGATCAGCGCGTCGACCAGGCGCTCGCTGTGCACGGGGTGGACGTTGTCGTCGGTGGTGCCCCAGGCGAGGAACAGCGGGTCCCGCATGGCCCCAACCGCCGAAAGCACGGAGGTCTCCTCGTACCCCTCTTCGTTCTCCGATGGAAGCTCCATGTAGCGCTCGGTGTAGGCGGTGTCGTAGTCCCTCCAGTCGCTGACCGGCGCTACGGCCGCCGCGGCCGCCCACGCCTCCGGCTCCTGGACGAGCGCGCGGGCGGCCATGAAGCCGCCGTACGACCAGCCCCAGATCCCGGTCCGGGTCGAGTCCGCGGCGAGTTCGTTCCGCCACAGCGCGCGCACGCAGGCGGCCTGATCCTCGCTCTCGAGGATCCCGAGCCGCTCGTGCACGAGCTCCACCCATGCCTTGCCGCGGGCCCCCGTCCCGCGCCCGTCGCACGACCACACGAGGAAGCCGCGCTGCACCATGAGCTGGTGCCAGAGGCCGCGGCCGCGCGACAGCCAGTCGTCGACGACAGTCTGCGATCCGGGCCCGCCGTAGGTGTAGACGATCACCGGGTAGCGGCGCTCCGGGTCGAAGTCGCGCGGCCGGTAGAGCATCGCGGGCAGCGAGTCCTCGCGCATCTCGCCATCGTCGTCGATCGGGCGCACCCACAGGAACTCGGGTCGCACCAGGCCGTAGACCGCGAGCCGCTGCGGGTCGTTCTCCTCGATCCACGCGAGCCGCTCGCCGGTGTCCGCGTCGCGCGTGGAGACGGCGGGCGGGCGCGTGGCCGTGGACCAGGTGTCCACGTAGCGATCGCCCTCGGGCGCGAAGGATACCTGGTGCCAGCCGGGCTCGCGGCTGACTCTCTGGAGTGGCGGTGTGCCGGTCCGGGCGGAGCCGCTCGCCTGCCCGCGCGCGGCCGACCCGTCGAGCCGCGCCCGATACAGATGCCGCTCGAAGGGCCCCGACACGTGCCCGGTGAAGTAGAGCCAGCCGGCGTCGGCATCCACGTCGGCGATCGAGGCCACCGACCAGTCTCCGGCGGTGACCGGATGCGTGAGCCGCCCGCCCGTGTCGTAGCGGTACACATGGTCGTGTCCGGAGCGCTCGCTGATCCACAGGAAGCCGCCGTCGGGGAGCCATAGAGGGTCGTCGCCGATGCTCACCCACTCGTCGTCGCGCTCGACGAAGAGTGTGCGCGTCACCCCGGTTGCGGCATCCGCCTCGAGGACCCGGAGCTCGTTCTGGCTCCGGGGCAGGACCTGGACGACCAGGCCGCGTCCATCCGGCCGCCAGGCGACCCGCGCCAGATACCAGTCGGGACCCGCGGGAATGTCGACACGGACGGCGGGTGCCGCCGAGTCGGACGGGGTCAGGGAATCCACCCGCGCCACCCAGAGGCTCACGGTCGCGTTGGTGTCGCCGGGCCGTGGGTAGCGCTGGCGGGTGAGCCCGCCGTAATCGTCGCGATAGTCGGCGAGCGCGAAGACCGGCACGTCCGACTCGTCGACCTCGGTGAACGCGATCCGGCTGCCGTCCGGCGACCACCAGTGGCCGCGACGCCGGCCGAGCTCCTCCTGCGCGATGAACTCGGCGACGCCGTAGGAAACAGTGTCGCTCGCTCCGGTAGTCAGGCGGCGCGTCGTCCGCGTTTGCACGTCGAGGAGCCACAGATCTCCATCCCGCACGAACGCGATCCGCGTCCCGTCGGGCGAATAGCGCGGGTCGAACTCGGGAGCGGGAGTGTCGGTCAGCCTGCGCGTCGTGCCCGCCGCCGCGTCATGCTCGTAGAGGTCGCCGGAGAGCGGGACGAGGATGCGGCCGCCGTCGGGCGACCACTGGTAGGAGGTGATGCCCCGGGCCGAGAGGCGGAGACGCTCGCGCATCGCCTCCTCGGCTTCACCGAAGGTCTGTCGCCCGCCGCCCAGGAGCTCCTCGATTCCGAGCAGGCGCCGGCGCTCGCCCGTGGCCGGGTCCGCGAGCCAGAGGGCCAGCACTTCGTCGCCCGTCGCCGAGTCGCGCGAGCCGGGTGCGAGGAATGCGACCGCGCCACCGTCCGGTCGCCAGGTCACCTCGCGAAGCACTTCGCCGTCGGGGCCCGGAGGGGCGAAGATCCCCCGCCCGGTCAGCGACTCTACCGGCGCCTGCGCCCCGGCTCCGGCAGGTGGGGATTCGACGCGGTCGCACGCCGAGAAGGCGAGGATGGCCGCGAGGAGGAGAGGTGCCGGCGAAGGGGGACGGGTCACGACCCCAACGGTAACGCGCGCCGCTGGAGGGACCAAGGAGTCCCCGGGGGGGATTCCTTGACATTATAAAATAGATATATATAATTATAAACATGAAGCACACGAGACGGCAGCGCACCATCAGCACGAGCGCGATTCTCGAGGCCGCCGAGGTCCTCAAGTGCATCGGCCATCCCACGAGGCTCGAGATCCTCGAGTTTCTCGACGGGCGCGGCGAGCAGAACGTCACGGCCATTCAGGAGGCGGTGGGGCTGGATCAGCCGACAACGTCGCAGCATCTCGGATTGATGCGCGACAAGGGAATCGTCGCCAGCCGTCGCGACGGCGTCAACGTCCTATATCGCGTCCACGACGAGAAGGTCACCCGTGTTCTGGATTGCATTCGCGACTGCGACGTCTGATCCCGCGCGTCGCGCGGTTCTGCTGGTCGGCGCGCTCACGCTCCTGGCCTTCCCCGCCGAGGCCCAGGAGCTGGGAACGGAACGGCGACTGAGCCTCGACGAGGCCGTCGCGGAGGCGCTGTCCGGCAACGTCGACCTCTCGATCGCGTTGGCGGAGTCGAGGGCCGCCGGGGCCGCGGCCCTGGGGGCGGGGGCCTTCACGTGGCCCCACCTGCTGGTCGAGTACGGGATCACGCGCTCCACCGACCCCGTCTTCGCGTTCGGAACGAAGCTGCGTCAGGCGCGCTTCCTCGCCGAGGATCTGGCGCTCGAGGCGCTGAACGACCCCGGGCCGGTCGCGGACTGGTCCACGACCGTCGGATTCCGCTGGGAAGCCCTCTCCCCCACCCGGTGGATGGGGTGGGCGGCCGCCCGCCACCAGGCGGAGGCCGCCGGATGGCGGACCGTTCGGGCGCGTCAGTCCACGGAGCTCGCGGCCCGGATCCTCTACTACGACGCCGTCCGAACTCTGGCGTTGGCCGAGGCCGCGGAAGCCGCCGAGGCGGCCGCGCGGGCCACGTTGGACCGGTTCGCCCGGCGTCAGGAGCGGGGCCTCCTGACCGAGGCGGACCGACTGCAGGCCGAGGCGGATCTTGCGGCTGCCACGGCCACGCGGTTCGACGCCGGGCGCCGGGCCAGGGAGGCGCGTCAGTCCCTGGGCGTGTTCCTGGGCTGGGAGCCGGGCATCCTGCCGCTGCCGACCGACACGCTCGAGGCGCCCTCACCGGGCAGGCCCCTGCCGTTCGAAGCCACGAGCCGCGCCGACCTGCGGGCCCTCGATTCCGCGATCGAAGCCCGGCGGGCGGACGCCCGCGGCGCGGATCTCGCCTTCCTGCCCGCGATCGACGCGTTCGGCCAGGTGGCGAAGCGCGGCCGCGATGCATTCGACCCGGAAGACGATGACTGGACCGTGGGGATGAGCCTCCGCTGGACGGCATTCGCCGGGCTCGCGCGCATCGCGGAACGGCGCCGGGCCGACGAGGCCCTCTGGATCGCCAGACTTCAGCGCGACCAGGCGCGGCGCGCGGCGGCGGCGGAGATCGACGCGGCCGATCGCGCGGTCGAAGCGACGGCAGCCGCGGTCGAGGCCGCCCTCGCGGGTCGCCGGGCCGCCGGCGCGGCGGCCGATCTTCTTCGCCGTCGCTTCGAGGAGGGGCTGGCCACACCCGACGAGCTTCTGCAAGCCGAGGCGCGTCGCACCGCGATGCAGGGTCGCGCGATCGACGCCCTGGCCAGCTATCAGGCCGCGCGCGCCCAGGCCGATTTCGTCCGCACCCCTGCCGAGGTGGAGGAGCTGCCGTGAAGACCGGGTTTCCATGGATCCTCGCGACCGCCCTGACAGCGGCCTGCGGGTCGAGCGAGCCGGGCAGGATCGAAGCGCCGGCCCAGATCGCCTCGGTGGTCGTCTCGCCGCTGGAGACCGCGTCCGCGACCCTCGCCTTCCCCGCCGAGGTCGTCGCCGAGGAGCGGGTCGAGCTTGCCACCCGGGCCAGCGGGACCGTGCGGCGCGTCACCGTCGACGTGGGCGGCCGCGTTCGCGCGGGCCAGCTCCTGGTAACGCTCGAGGGCGGGGATGTCGGAGCCGGCATCGCGGCCGCGCGCGCGGGAGCCACCCAGGCACGACGCTACCTCGACCGCATCGTCGCGCTGGAGGTCGACGGCGCGGCCACGCCTCAGGAACTGGACGACGCGCGAGCGCGATCCGCCTTGGCCGAAGCCGAGGTCCAGCGGGCCGAGGCCCAGTTCGGATACGTGAACCTGTCCGCTCCGTTCGCGGGGGTCGTCACGGAGCGTCGCGTGGACCCCGGGGATCTGGTAGTTCCGGGACAGCCCGTGCTGACCCTCGTCTCGACCGGCGGCCTCGTGGTTCGCGCCGACCTCCCCGGCGAGCGTGTCAGCCAGGTGGCGGCCGGTGACCCGGTGACCGTCGTCGGCCCCGACGGTGCCAGGCTTCCCGCCCGGGTCGCTCGTGTCGTGCCGGCGCTCGAAGGCTCCAGCCGTCGCTTCCGCGTCGAGGTCGCGCTCGATGCCCCCCCGGCGGCGGCCGGACTGGTTCCCGGCATGTTCGCGCGCCTGGAGCTGGACGGCGGAGGCGATCAGACCCGCTGGATGCCGGCCGACGCCGTGATCCGGCGCGGACAGCTGACGGGCGTGTTCGTTCTCGAGAACGACACGCTGCGGCTGCGCTGGGTGCGGCTCGGTGAGAGGCGCGGCGACGCCGTCGAGGTGCTGGCCGGTCTCGGCGGGGACGTACGTCTCGTGCGCCGCCCCGCGCCGCAGCTCACCGACGGCCAGCCGGCCCGGGCGGACGCCAGTCAGGGTTGGCGGCTCGGGGCTCCCGCGGACGGGGCTCCGGAGACCCCGCGATGAAGACCGATCTCGCCGGTCGCCTGGCCGGCGCGTTTCTGGAGTCCAAGCTCACGCCGCTCCTCCTGGCCGCGGCCGTTGCCATCGGCGTCTGGTCGGTGGCGACGATGCCGAGCGAGGAGGAGCCCCAGATCATCGTCCCTCTGGCCGATCTGTACCTGCCGTTTCCCGGTCATTCCCCGCAGGAGGTCGAAAACCGACTGCTGATTCCCTTGGAGGGCGCTCTCTCGGGCATCGAAGGCGTGCAATACGTCTACAGCCACGCCGAGCAAGGGTTCGGCCTCGTGACCGTCCGGTTCGAGGTGGGACAGGACATGGAGCAGAGCCTGGTGCGTCTCTACACCGCGCTGCTCAAGCACGCCGACGAGATGCCTCCGGGCTTCACAATGCCTCTCGTCAAGGCGGTGACGATCGATGACGTGCCGTTCTTCACGGTGGCGCTCTCGGGAGAGAGGTATGACCACGAGGCTCTTCGCGACATGGCTGAAGAGCTGAAATCCGACCTCGAGACCGTCCCCGATGTCCGCGACGTCACGACGATCGGCGGATCGCCGCGCGAGATCAGAGTCGAGCTGTCGGCCGAACGCCTGGCGGCGTACGGGGTCGATCCCAGGATCGTAGTGGCGCGCCTCGCGGAAGCCAACGCGGCGGCGGATGCCGGGACGTATACGCGAGAGAACGAAGTCGTGCGGGTCAGTGCAGGGCCGTTCTTCGCAACCGCGGCCGACGTCGGTGGTGCGGTCGTGGACGTGCGTGAGGGGCGCCTCGTCCAAGTGGCCGACGTCGCGGACGTCGTCGACGGACCCGGAGAGATTTCGACCTACACGTTCCACGGCGCTCCCGGAGGGCCCATGAATCCACTGGTGACCCTGGCGATCTCGAAGCGACCTGGCGCCGATGCGAGCCGGGTGGGCGAGGCGCTGGAGGAGAAGCTCGCGAGCGCCCGCGGCCGGATCCTCCCCATCGACGTGCAAGCCGACGTTACGCGCAATTACGGGGAGACCGCGCGCGACAAGATCAATACGTTGAAGGAGCATCTCCTGCTTGCGATCCTGGCCGTGGGGATCGTGGTCGCGCTGTCGATGGGATGGCGGGCGGGACTAGTCGTGATGACCGCGGTTCCCGTCACCTTCGCGCTGACGCTCTTCGTGTACCACGTGTTCGGCTACACGCTGAACCGCGTCACACTGTTTGCGTTGATCTTCGTGACCGGCATCGTGATCGACGACTCGATCATAGTCGCCGAGAACATGCACCGTCATTTCACGATGCGAGACCGCCCCCGCCGCGCCGCCGCGCGGGCCGCTGTCGACGAGGTGGGCAACCCCACGATTCTCGCGACGCTGACCGTCATCGCCGCCGTGCTCCCGATGCTCTTCGTCTCCGGCCTCATGGGCCCGTACATGAGCCCGATGCCGATCGGAGCGACGGTGGCGATGACCTTCTCCCTGCTGGTAGCGCTGATCGGAACGCCGTGGCTGGCGTTCCGTCTCTTGCCGGCTGAGGCGGAAGAAGAGAAGCGGTACGTGCTCGAGGAGACGCGGATCTACCGCGTCTACCGGCGTGTCATGACGCCGCTTCTCAACGATCCCAGGCGGATGGCTTGGACGCTCGTGCTCGTGGGGATCCTGCTACTCGCCGCGACCGCGATGTTCCTGACGCGCGGCGTGGCGGTCAAGATGTTGCCCTTCGACGACAAGGACGAGATGCAAGTGATCCTCGACCTGCCGGAAGGCGCAGCGCTCGAGACGACGACATCCCTGGCTCTCGACGTGAGCCGCGCGCTGGCCGGGGTGGCGGAGATATCGAGCATCGAGCTCTATTCCGGAACAGCGGCGCCGTTCAATTTCAACGGCATGATTCGCCACTACTACCTGCGGCGCGGCCCGAACGTGGCCGATCTGCAGCTGAATCTGATTCCCAAGGGGGATCGCGGTGCCCAGAGCCACGACATCGCCAGGCGGGTGCGACCGATCGTCGAGGCGGTCGTCGCGGCATCGGGAACGGGCGCCCGCGCCAAGATCGTCGAGGTGCCACCCGGCCCGCCCGTGCTCTCGACGCTGGTGGCGGAGGTGTACGGATCGGATCCGCTTGACCAGGAGCGCGTCGCGCGGCAGGTCTTGGAAGCGCTGGCGGAGGCGCCGGGGGTAGTGGACATCGACTGGTCTCCCTGGTCTCCGCAGCGAGAGTGGCGACTTGCGATCGACAGGGAGAAAGCGGCGCTGTCGGGAGTGTCGCACGCGGCCGTCGCCGAGGCCCTGCAGGTGGGTTTGGCCGGGCGCGTGGCCACCTGGCTGGCGACCCCGGAATCGCGCGCGCCGGTGCCCGTTCGCGTCCAGCTCTTCGAGGCGGCGCGATCGGGCGAGGAGCGTCTCGCCGGCCTCCACGTAGCGTCCCTGAATGGAAGCATGGTGCCCCTCGGGGAGCTGATCCGCGGGGAGGAAGCCCAGGTGCCGCAGGTCATCGATCGCAAGAACGGGAAACGCGTCGTCTACGTCACGGCTGATGTCGCCGGCGAGGAGGAGAGTCCGGTCTACGCGATTCTGGACCTCAGGAAGCGCCTGGGCGCGATCGAGCTGCCCTCCGGTTCGAAGCTGGGGATCCTGTACGCGCGCGAGCCCGGCTTCGTCGAGCAGCCGGTCATGAAATGGGACGGCGAATGGCAGGTGACCTACGAGGTGTTCCGGGATCTGGGCATCGCGTTCGCCGGCGCGCTGCTGCTCATCTACGTGCTGATCGTGGCCTGGTTCCGATCGTTCACGACGCCGCTGGTCATGATGGCGGCGATCCCCTTGACCCTCATCGGGATCGCGCCGGGCCACTTGCTGTTCGGTGCTTTCTTCACGGCCACGTCGATGATCGGCATGATAGCGCTGGCGGGAATCATGGTCCGCAACGGGATCCTGCTGATCGATTACCTCGAGGCGCGTCTGGCGGCCGGGGCGCCGATCGATCAGGCGGTGATCGAGGCCGGCGCGGTGCGCACACGACCGATCGCGCTCACGGCCGGGACGGTGGTCATCGGGGCGCTCGTGATCCTGTTCGATCCGATCTTTCAGGGCCTGGCCGTCTCGCTGGTGACCGGCGCCGTAGCCTCGACGGTCTTGACCCTCGTGGTGGTCCCCGGCATCTACTTTCTCATGCGTCGCCGGCCCGAGGGGGAAGAGAACGAAGGAAGCTCGCCGCCTGTGCGGTGAGGGACAGCGGCGGCCGTCCGTGCGCCGCGACACAGTAAGAAAGGAGATCCGGTCATGTTGCAGACGTTGGAGCAGAAAATCCGCGCGATCGCCGGGACGTTCATCCTGGCGAGCCTCGGGCTGGGCTGGTACGTGAGCTCGTGGTGGTTCCTCTTTACGGCGTTCGTGGGTCTGAACCTCTTGCAGTCGGCGTTCACGAGGTGGTGCCTGATGGAGGACATCCTGCGCTGGACCGGCCTCCACCGAAGCGAGAATCCTCCCATGGTGGAGCGCCCGAGCGTGCCTCCCGCGCGCGCGTGACGAGTCGAGCCTCCGCCATCCAGCCGGAGAGCGCTTGAGGAGTCCCGGCGCTCACGGCGCTCACGGGGAGCACGACGCTCACGGCCCTCACGGCGCTCACGGGGAGCACGACGCTCACGGGGAGCACGACGCTCACGCCGGCCATAGCGTGGCGATGTTCCGGCGCAAGTTCTGGGTTTCGCTCGCGCTGACGATCCCCACTGTCGTGTGGGGTCACATGCTGGCTCCGCTGCTCGGGAT
>JAICQP010000039.1 GCA_025937815.1 Gemmatimonadota bacterium | reverse complement strand
TCGGAGTGGGTCTCGCCCGAGCACACCTGGATGTGATCGATGACGTCCGCCCGGACGCCCCATCGCGAGCCGGGCCGCCATTCTATTCCCCCTCCGATCTCCCACATCCGCTCGCGCGCGGTCGATCCGATCGGGCCGAGCCGCTCGCCGTTCGATGACGCGCGGAAGTCCAGGTCGACCTCGATTGTGCCGTAGCCCAGCACCCCGGAGGCACGGAGCCGCCCATCGGAGGGAACCCTCACCCGGCCGCGGATGCCCCAGAGGTCCACGTCGATCCGGTCCTCCTCGAGCGCGACGGGGATCGGAGCGCCGAGGAGGAATCCGTCCGCCTCCATCGAGGTCGTGGCGTACCCGTAGTGGGCTTCCAGGCCGAAGGCGGGAACCACGTCGAACGCCACGGCGGCCCCCACGAGGGGCGCCACCTCGCTCCGGCCCTCGACCCGGGGCCCGTCCGGCTCGAACGAGAACCGCAGTCCCTGGTCGTCGATCAATAGAGCTCCTCCGATTGCCGAGACCGAGAAGCGGGACGCGAACCCGCCGGAGCCCTGGGCGAGCAGGGGCGTGCTTCCAACGACGAGTCCGGCGAACACCGGGGCCACGATCCACGATCGACCCATGCCCACGACGGTAGGCGGCCGGTCCGGGCTGCGCTACCCCGGCCGACCGCCACCGTCGCTGGCCGCCTCAGTACTCGATCCGGATCCGGTACTGCAGCGTGGCCTCGCCGCCGGCCTTGACCGGCACGTCGAAGCGCACGGTGAACGCGTCCAGCTTCTCGAAGTCGTGCGAGTTGGAGAGCATCCGCCATTCGCCGGGCAGGGGCTCGACGACCTGCACGACGATGTCCTCCTTCTTGTGGTTCCGGATCACGACCTCGAACGCCTCCTCCCAGACGTGGCCGCTGGCCACGACCTCGAACTCGGTCTGGCGGCGGTCCGCCACCACGTCGAACGCCTCGCCGATCTTGAGGACGACCTTCTCGCCCTCGGGGGTGTGGTCGATGCGGTCCTCGCCCACGAGCTGGAGCGTCCCGTCGGCATCGGCCTTGTAGAGCCGCACGGTGCCGGCCGGCAGCGGCACGCCGAGGCCGTCCCGCTCGCGGTTCTCGAACTCCTGGTACACACCGACCTTGAGCCCCTGCTCGCCGCCGTACTGCTGGGTGTAGTACCACGGCGCGCCGGCGAGGCGGAAGACCTTCTGCGTCCGGACGGAAGCGGTCTCGAGCAGCCGGATCTGCTTCGTCTGGTTGTTCTTGATCGTCGTGGGGCGCGGCAGGTCGTAGAGATGGTACTCGAAGAACGTGCGCTCCTCGAAGGCGGCCGCGCTCGGGGCGGCGTCGGCGACCTCGAGGGCGTGCCTGGCGAACTCCTCGCGCCCGGCCTGCGGCGCGCGGTGGATGTCCCCCGCGACGAGCTTGAGCTTGGCGTCCGGATACGTCGTCCCGCTCCGGTTGTCGATCGTCACCCAGCCGCCCAGCTCGAGCGACCGGTCGTCGGCGGACAGCGTGGCGACGTAATCCGCCTTCCACGACAGCCCGCCGGTCAGGTACGAGACCTCGACCGGCTCCAGACCCGCGCGCGGGCTGGCCAGCGTCCATACCAGGGTCGGCGAGGCCTTCAGATCGCCCACGAGGGCCGGCAGCACGACGCGGCCCGGCGGGTTCAGCGCTATCGAGTCGCCGATCTGGTACACGGTTCCGCCCTGGACCGACAGGAGCTTTGCACGGACGGCGCGGTCCTCGCCGTCGGCGGTCGTCGTAACGAGCGTCACGGTCTCGCCGACGTACTTCTCGAGCAGGGCTTCCGGCGTCATCAGATCGTACTCGTAGTTCTGCTCGAGCACGTCGACCGCGCCGCCCGCGCGCAAGGCGCGGAACGCAACCGAGGTCGGATCGATGAGGGCCGCCACGTCGCGGAACGGCAGCGTGAACACGCCGTCCTCGAGCTCGATCCGGCGCTCGTCGCGGACGAGGCCGAGATTTCCGTTGTAGACGGTGACGGCCACCGCGCGCGGCTCGGGATCGTCGCCGTGGGCGGCGGGAAGGGCGCCGAGCGCGAGGGCCGCGCCGGCGAACAGGGCGAACAGGATGACGGTGCGCTGCATGGAATCCTCCGGTCGTTGGGTGAACGTGGCCTCCGCTCACCCGTACAACCGGAGACGCGGTTTATTCCGCGGCGCCCGGCAGGCTGTCGGCGCGGACCGGTGTTTCGAGGAGATCGCGCAGGCTGTCCGCGAGGGCGGCCGGCTGGCCGGGGCGCCCGGGCCGCTGCCCGAGCGTGTCGCCGCGCGGGGCGAGCGTGTCGCTCCAGAGGTCGAGCGCCCGGCGGGCGGCCGCCGTGTCGCGGGCGCCCAGCGCCTCCCGGGCCTCCAGCTGGAAGCGCTGGAGGGGCGGGAGCGCAGCCTGTGCCGCCCCGACTGCCGCTTGCGGAACGGCCTCGTGGAGCACGGCGTCCTCGTCGCGCGCCTTGGCGAAGTCATCGGCGCCATCCTCTTCGAGTCGCTCCTCCCGCGCCGCGGGTGGCGGGGGGGCCGCCGGCATCTCGCGGGCGCGCGCGGGGACATCCGGGGCCTCGGCCGGCTCGGCCGGCGATCCCGCGACCGCCGAGTCGGCCACCACGCGCTCGCTCGCGCGGCTCGCCATGCCCGGCTCCTCGCGCGGGTTCTCGCGCCAGACGATCCCCACGATCAGGGCCGCCACCGCCGCCAGCGCGATCTGTGGCGCCCAGCGCCAGAACGCCGGCCGGCCGCCGGGCGCCCTGGCGGACGTCCGAGCCACGATCGCCGCGCGCTGGGCCGCCCAGTCGGGCTCCAGCTCCGCGGCCGCCGCGCGCCGCGCCGCGTACGCGCGGTCGAAGGCGTCCGACCAGGCGCCGGTCGCGGCCAGCTCCTCGCGACAGCGGGCGCACCCGGCCAGGTGCTCCTCGACGCGCGCGCGCTCGGCGTCTTCCAGCTCGCCGCTCCGGAAGGCGTCCAGCAGCGCCTCGACGTGGGCGTCGCCGCCGCTCGCCCCGGGGTCCCGCTTCATGGCGTCATCCCCTTGCCCTCCAGGCATTCCCGCATCTTCTCGCGAGCGCGGTGGAGCCGCGACATCACGGTCCCGTGCGAGATCTCGAGCGCCGCGGCGATCTCCGCGTACTTGAACCCCTCGCCGTGCCGCAGGTCGAACACCTCCCGCTGCTCGTCGGATAGCGTCTCCAGACACTGCTCGAGCGCCCCGCCCAGCTCCCGGTCCTCCACCCGCGCCCCCGCCGCCTCGCGCGCGGCGAGCGCCGGCGGGTCGTCCCCGGAGAGGGAGACGAAACCCCACGTGCGCCGGCGGCGGATCGCGTTCAGGCAGCGGTTCCTGGCGATCGTGAATACCCAGGGGTAGAACCGCTGGGCCGGATCGAACTCGGTGAGCCGCTCCCAGGCGCGGACGAAGGCCTCCTGCACGACCTCGTCGGCCTCGTCGGGATCGCCGAGCATGCGCAGGCACATCCACCAGACGCGCCGCTGGTAGCGATCGACCAGGAGCCCGAAGCCGTGCGACTCGCCGGCGGCGATCCGCGCGATGAGGGCGGCTTCCTCCTCGGCCTCCGCCCGCTCCTCGTCTATACCCGCGGGGTCTCGCTTCATTCCGCCGGCCGGCGGCCGGGCAGATAGGCTCCCGACGAGGCCAGCACTTCGGCTGCCACGACGCGGAGGTCGTTGTCGGGGTACTCGCGCAGCCGGCCGAGCTGGCGCCGGACCCGGCGCCACGCTTCGTTGACAATCAGCCGTGCGCGCGTCACGTGCGCCTCGCCGCCGGGGCCCGGCTCGGCGCGCCGCCCTTCCTCGGCGCGCGAGACGACCGCTGCCATGAGGAACAGGTCGCCGGCCGCCTCCGCGAGCCGCTCCAGGGCGATCTGCCGCTCGACGATCTCGCCGCCGTGCCGCCGGAGCGCCCACTCGACCGCCCCGGCGAACTCCGCGACCCACACGGGAAGCGGGCGCGCGATTTCGGCGACGGCGGGATCGAGATCGGGGAGGTCCGGCCGGTGGATAGCGCGCCGCGCGCGGCCGCGCGCGTAGCCTGTCAGGAGCCCCAGCTGCTTGATCGGGTCCCTGAGCGCCCGCGCCACCGCCTTCAGCTGCTCGCCCGGCGCCTCGAGGCCCGATAGCGCCGTGTAGAGTCGGAGGATCTCGTTGGTGCCCTCGAAGATCAGGTTGATGCGCGCATCGCGGAGGTAGCGCTCGTACGGGTACTCCTGCATGTACCCCATGCCGCCCGCGATCTGGAGCGCCTCGTTGACGACCCGCCACACGCCCTCGGACGCCTTCACCTTGCAGATCGCCGACTCGAGCGAGTAGTCGGCGGCGCCGCGGTCGACGAGGCCGGTCGTCAGATACACGATCGACTCCGCGCCGTAGATCTCGAGCGCCATGCCCGCGAGCTTCTTCTGGATGAGCTCGAACTCCGCGATCGGCCGGCCGAACTGCCTGCGCTCCAGGGCGTACGACGTGGCTTCGGCCAGCAGCTGCTTCATCCCACCGACGCAGCCCGCAGCAAGTCCCAGGCGCCCGGAGTTCAGCACCTCCATCGCGACCTTGAACCCCCCGCCGACCTCTCCGAGCACGAGATCGGGCGGCACCACCACGCCCTCGAAGTGGACCTCGGTGGTGGAGGAGCCGCGGATCCCGAGCTTGTGCTCCTCCGGCCCCGACGACACCCCCTCCAGCGAACGCGGCACGATGAAGGCCGTGATCCGGTCCACCGTCTTCCCCTCGCGCTCTACGGCGGTCTGCGCGAACACGGTGAACACCTCGGCGATGCCACCGTTGGTGATCCAGATCTTCGTGCCGTCCAGGATCCACGCGCCGCGCTCCTCGCTCCACGTCGCCCGCGTGCGGATCGAGGCGGCGTCGGACCCCGACGTCGGCTCGGTCAACGCGAACGCCGCCAGCTGCTCGCCGCGGGCGAGCGGCGGCAGGAAGCGCCGCTTCTGCTCTTCCGTGCCGAACTGAAGGATCCCCTTGAGGCCGATCGATTCGTGCGCGCCGACGGTCACGACGATCGATCCGTCGATTCGCGCCAGCGTCTCGAACGCCTTCGCGTAGAACATCATCGATGCCCCTGCGCCGTCGTATTCGGCGGGCACGATGATCCCGAACACCCCGAGCTCCGCCAGCCCGTCGAGCACCTCCCGCGGGAGTCTGGCTTCGGCGTCGATCCGCCGGCTGTCCACCCGCTCCTTGCCGAATCGCTCGAGCGAGTCGCGCAGGATCTCCAGGGTTTCGGATTCCTCGGGGGACATCGACGGGAAGGGGAACAGAGCCTCGAGGTCGAGGTGCCCGGTGAAGAACGGGCGGCAGACGCTCACCGGAGTCGACGGGCCAGCCAGATCCCGCAGATCATGACGAAGAAGCCGAGGCAGAGGAGCGCCGCCCCGTTGACCGCCGCCCGCTCGACGATCGGGTCGGCCTCGATCGAAATGCGCGCCGCGACGTCGCGCGCGCGGGAGAGGTCCTGGTACCAGTCGAAGAGCGTCCAGGCCGGAATGACGAGCGCGGCGATCGACAGGACCCGCAGCACGTGCGCGGCGCCGGCCAGCCGCCGCCTGGCGGCGATCGCGTAGACTACGAGGATCGCGGCGGCGACCGCGCTCAGCGCCCAGAACGCCGAGCTGTGGAGTAGCGGCGCGAAGCGCACGTCAGATCCCCAGCGTGGCTTGCCCGTCCTCGCGGACGGCCCCGCGCGCGACCGCCCTCGGGGGCTCCCCGTAGAATCCATCCCCGCCGCGGGCGCGTTCGCGCAGCGCGGCGGAGGGCGCGAAGCGCGGGTCGACCAGCGCCGACCAGTGGCCGAGCCGCTCGACGATCTCCGCCGCTCCGACGTCATCCGCCCACCGCAGCAGCCCCCCGCGGAACGGCGGCCAGCCGATCCCCATGACCAGGGCCAGGTCGCCCTCACCCGGCGAGGACACGATCCCCTCCGCCAGCGCGCGCGCTGCCTCGTTGACCATGGGATACAGGGTCCGGGTGACCAGGTAATCGTCGTCGTACACGGGGGTCTGGCCCTCGCCGGTCGGCGGCAGCCCCAGCTCGCCCCGGAGCTTCTCGTCGGGCCCTTTGCGCTCGCTCCCCTCGTACCGGTAGAAGCCCGCGCCGGACTTCCTGCCCAGACGCTCCGTCACCTGCAGTCGATGCAGGATCGCGTGCGGCCGCATGCGATCGGGATACGCGTCGGCCATCACCTTGCCGACCTTGGCCGCGACGTCGAGGCCGATCTCGTCGAGAAGGGCGAGCGGTCCCATCGGCAGGCCGAAATCCTCGAGCGCGCCGTCGAGCGCCTCGATCGGCACCCCTTCGGCGTACAGGTGAACGGCCTCGTTGAGATACGGCATGAGCAGGCGGTTCACCCAGAAGCCCGGCCCGTCGCGCACGACGACCGGCGTCTTGCCGAGATCGACCGCCAGCCGGTGGAGGGTCGCCACCGTGCGGTCGGACGTCCGTGCTCCCCGCACCACCTCGACCAGCGGCATCTTCTCGACGGGATTGAAGAAGTGGAGTCCGCCGAAGTTCTCCGGGCGCGTGAGCGCGACCGTCAGGTCGTCCACCCTGAGCGACGACGTGTTCGTCGCCAGCACGGTGCCAGGGCGGATCTCGCGCTCGACCTCGGCCAGGACCTTGCGCTTGACCTCGAGGTCCTCGACGATCGCCTCGACGACGAGGTCGAGGCGGCCGAAGCCGTCGTACCCCACCGTGCCCGAGATCCGGTGCATCAGGTCGCGGACGCCGAGCGGATCGATCGATCCCTTTCGCGCGGCCTGCGCCGCGATCCGCGCGGCGTGCGCGAGACCGTCCGCCAGGCGCGCATGGTCGACGTCCTTGAGCCGCACCCGGATTCCGGAGTACGCGGCGACCTCCGCGATGCCCCCGCCCATGACACCGGCCCCGAGGATCCCGAGCGCACGCACCTCGCGGGGCTCCGTCGCGACCGGCGGGCGGCGGGACGCCTCGCGAAGCTGGTAGATCCGCATCAGGTTCCGGGCGGCGGGCGTGCCGGCCAGCTCCGATACCGCCTCGGCCTCGAACGCCAGGCCCGCCGACATGCCCTGTGACAGCCCGACCTCGATCGCCTCGATCGCCTTGAACGGCGCCGGGTAGTGGTAGCCGGACCGCTCCTCGACGCGGCGACGCGCCTGGGACAGGACGAGCTTGCGGCCGACGGGGTTTCGCTTGAGGAGCCAGTTCGACATGCCGGCCCGGCTCTGGGCCGCGGCCCGCTCCCCGCCCGCCGCCGCGCGCGCCATGGCCGCCGCCTCCTCGTCCAGCCGCTCCTTGGGCACCACCCTGTCGACCAGCCCCATCCGGAGCGCCTTCTTCGCCGGAACGCGGTTCCCGGTCAGGACGAGCGTCAGCGCGTCCTCGAGCGACAGGAGCCGGGCGGCGCGCTGGGTTCCGCCCCACGCCGGGACGATCCCCAGCTGGACCTCCGGAAATCCGAGCCGGGACTCGACGGCGTCGCTGGCGACGCGAAACGAGCAGGCCAGCGCGAACTCGAGCCCGCCGCCGACGCATGCCCCGTGGATCGCCGCCACGACCGGCAGCGAGAGGTCGGTAACGCGCTGGAAGACCGCCTGGCCGCGGCGCGACAGCTCGCGCGCCTCTTCCGGAGAGTCGATGGCCGCCAGCTCATCGACGTCGGCGCCCGCGATGAACGTGTCGGGCTTGCCCGAGCGAAAGACCACACCCGTCAGGTCTCCGCGACCGACCAGCTCGTCGAGCAGCGCGTCGAACTCCTCTAGCGCGGCGCGCGACCACAGGTTGACCTTCTTGCCGGGGGCGTCGAAGGTGACGACCGCCAGGCCCCGGGCGTCCGCGTCGAGCCGGAACGAGGGCGTCATTCGGATGCGGCGACCCGCTGGAAGACGATCGCCCCGCCGAGCCCGCCGCCCACGCACAGTGTCGCGAGCCCGTGCTCGACGTCGCGGCGCCGCATCTCGAGGAGGAGCGTGAGGGCGAGCCGGCTCCCGGTCGCCGCGATCGGATGGCCGAGCGCGATCGCCCCGCCGTTGACGTTCAGCGTCTCCTCCCTGAGCGCGCCGATCGGCAGCGTCCTGCCCAGGCGCTCCTCGGCCCACTTCCTCGAAGGGAAGACTTCCATGTTCGCTAGCACGACCGCGGCGAACGCCTCGTTGAGCTCGACCAGGCCGATGTCGGCGAGCGTAGCGCCCGCGCGCGCGAGCGCGAGCGGCGTGGCAAGCGCGGGCCCCAGCCCCATGCGGCTCGGCTCGAGACCCGCGTACGCGAACGACACGATCCGGCCGAGCGGCCGGTACCCCTCGGCCCGCGCGCGCGCCTCGTCCATGAGGAGGAGCGCTGCCGCTCCATCGGTCACCATCGAGGCGTTCCCCGCCGTCACCGTGCCCTCGCGCTCGAACACGGGCCGGAGCTTCGCCAGCGCCTCGAGGGTCTGCTGCGGCCGGTAGCCCACGTCCTCGGCCACGACGTCGCCGTAGTCGGGCGGCACGAAGACGGGCGTCACCTCCTCGGCGAACCTGCCCTCGGCCCAGGCGGCCGCCGCGCGCTGGTGCGAGCGGAGCGCGTACTCGTCCTGCGCGCGGCGCGAGAGATGGAGCTCCCGCGCCAGCACTTCGGCGGTCTCGCCCATGTTGAGGCCGCAGACCGGGTCGGTCAGCCCCTCGAGAAGCGCGACGACGGGCTTGAAGTGTGCCGGCCGGAGCTGCGCGGCGGCCGCGGCCTTGCCGGTCGCGCTCCGCGCGCGCGTCATGTCCGACATGACGTCGGCGAACTCGTCGGGAAAAAGGAGGGGGACACTGGACATCGACTCGACGCCGCCCGCCACCACGACGTCCGCCTGTCCTGTGACGATCTGGTTATAGCCGTCGGTGATCGACTGGAAGCCCGAGGCGCAGTTGCGTTGGACTGAGTAGGCGGGAACCTCGGGGGGGATGCCGGCCTCGAGCGCGGCCACGCGGGCGATGTTGGGCGCGTCGGCCGGCGACGCGGCGTTCCCCAGGATCACCTCGTCGATCGACGCGGGATCGATCTCGGTCCGCTCGAGGAGCTCGCGGATCGCCACGCGCGCGAGCTCCACGGCGGGAACCTCGGAGAGCGCCGTCTCCACCTTGGCGAACGGCGTCCGCACGCCGTCGACCACGACGACCTTGCGAGCGTGGTGCCACCGCTCCGCCCGCTTCATGCCTCCACCCTCTCGTCGAAACGCCCGCTCCGGAGCGACGCGCCCGCTGCTCGATCCGCTCGCCCCGATGATCCTCTGCTAACGTACCCGCCCGCGAAGGGGACGAGCAACGCGGTCAGAAATCCGGCGCGCCTCGGGGCACGACATACGCGCACGTCGGCTCGCGATCGAACCACCGGCGGGCGAGCGCCTGGACCGCCTCGGGGGTCACCGCCTCGATGGCGGTCAGCCAGCGGGCGCCGAAGTCCTGGCCCAGGCCGTACCCTTCGTGGCGCCCGAGCCGCATCGCCTGCGCCGAGTTGGTCTCCGCGCCGATCAAGTACGAGCCTCGCAGATACCGCCGCGCCGCCAGGATCTCCTCCTCCTCCACCGGCTCCTCGACGACGCGGCGGAACTGCTCGGCCAGCCCGCGAGCCGCCTGGTCGGCGCGCCCGGGGTCGGTGACGATGTATCCGGCGAGGAACGAGCCGTCGAGCTGATCGCTGTAGATCGAGGACACCTGATATCCGAGCGCCTGCTTCTCGCGCAGCTCGATGAACAGCCGGCTCGACATCGACCCCCCGAGGATCGCGTCCAGCACGCGAGCCACCGGATAGTCGAGGTCCCTCCAGTTGGGCGCGGGGAACCCGTGCATCAGGTAGGCCGCCTCGCGATCGAGCTCGAGCCGCTGCTTGCCGGGTCGGGGCTCGGGCGGCGCCGGCCTCGGCGTCGGGGGGACGATCGGGGTGGTGCCGAACGCGGTCTCGAGCCGCGCGAGCAGGACTTCCGGGTCGAACCGCCCGACCGCGACGATGATCGGGGGAAACGGCCGGTAGAACGTCCGCGCGCAGGTCGCCACCCGCTCGCGGTCGAACGTCGCCACCGTATGGCTGTAGCCGAGCACGCGTTTGTGCAGCGGGTGATCGCCGTAGAACACCTCGCGGAACAGGTCCGTCGCCCGCGCCAGGAGCTGGTCCTCGCGCGCCTCGAGGGCGCCCAGGGTCTGCTCGATCTCGGTCTCGACCTCGCGCGGGTCGAACGCCGGGGCGGTGAGGGTCTCGATGTAGAGATCCAGCGTCCGCTCCCAGGTCGCGGCGGTGGCGCGCATCGAGACGCTGCCCAGATCGCTCCCTGTCGATGCGTCGATGTCGGATCCGAGATCCGCGAGAGCGTCCTGCATCTCGGAGGCCGAGCGCTGCTGGGTGCCCCGCGTCAGGACGGCCTGCGTGAGAGAGCAGAGGCCGGCCTCGCCGTCGGTCTCGTAGATCGGGCCCATCGGCGTGAGGGCCCGGACGACCACGATGTCGTTGGACTCCAGCGGCCGGGTCAGGACGGTGGCGCCACAGGAGAGGGCGTGGCGCTCGTGCTCAAGCACCATCCGGCCCCACCCACGCCCGTACCGCCCGATCGGGGACGGTCCACTGGACGAGCGCCTCCATCACCCGGTCCGGCGTGACGGCCTCGATGCCCCGGAGCACGTCCCGGTATGCCTCGGCGGCGCCGTAGAGGGTCTCGAACTCGCCCAGCGTCCCGGTCAGCGCCGCGTTGGTCTCGTTGTCGTACGCGAAGTCCGCCGCCAGGATCGTCTGCGCGCGGCGCACTTCCTCGAGGCTGACTCCGTGCCTGAGCGCCGCCTCCAGCGTCCCCGCGATCTCCGATTCCACCGCCTCCCGGCGATCCGGGCCGCACACTCCCGAGACCCCCAGGAGTCCGGTGCGATCGAGCCCGTAGGTCCACGCCCCGATCTCCGTCACCAGTCGGAGCTCGTCGATCAGCCGGCGGTGAAGCCGCGACGTCTCCCCGTCGCCGAGGATCGTGGCCCCGACCTCCAGCGCGCAGAGCGAATCCAGGTCCTCGCGGCCGGGCACCGTGAATCCCCAGGCGAGGTATCCCTGCGCGACCTCCATGCGCACGTCGACCTGCCGCGGGACGACGGGCGGGGGCTCGGGGGGCTCCGGCGCGGGTGGGCCGGCCGCCAGGCCGCCGAAGCGGGCCTCGACCTCGGCGAGCGCCTGGTCGGCCTCCACGTCACCCGCGATCGCCACGACGATACGGTCTCCGGCGTAATTCGAGCGCCACCAGTCGCGCATCACCTCGGTGTCGATCCGGTCGAGCGACTCGGGCGTCCCCAGCACTTCGCGCGCGTAGTCGCTGTCTCCGTAGACGGCCTCGCTGAGGGCGGTGTAGAGGCGGCCCTGGGGGGAGTCGTCCTTGCGCCGGATCTCCTCCTTCACGACGACGCGTTCGCGCTCCAGCTCGTCGGCTGGAAGGGCGGGATCGGCGAGGTGGTCGGCCAGGAGGTCGGCGGCGTTCCAGGCGTGCTCCGCAGGGGCCACGATGTAGTAGTGGGTGTACTCCATCGAGGTCGCGGCGTTGTTGTACCCGCCCATCTGCTTCACCAGGCGATCCATGGCGCCCAGCGGATACCGGCGCGTGCCCTTGAAGAACATGTGCTCGAGGAAATGCGAGATGCCGGCGTGCTCGTCGGTCTCGTGCAGCGCCCCCACCTCGATCCAGCAGTCGACCGCGACCACTGGCACGGCGGAGTTGGGGCGGATCAGTACCCGGACACCGTTGTCGAGCCGCGCGCGCGCGAAGGGCGCGGGGCTCGGTTCGCCACTACCCCCGATCCACTCGAGTTTGGAGCTCCCGCCCTTCATCGGCCCCCGAACCTAGCCGCCCGCCTCGCCGCTGCCACCCGCGAAGACGGCACGCCGAGCGAGAACGCCGGGACAAGTTTCCGGGAGAGAAAGAGGACGCCGAGGTCGCTCAGGGTGGCCCAGATCCTAGGCGGGCGACGACGGCCGAGTGAGGCGTACTGCAAAGTACGCCGCAGCGAGCGCCGAGGAGCCCAACGACGCAGATGGGCCGCCCTCAGCGACCGAGATTAGTCGGCTATCGCGTCGGGGAAAATGTAACGGAGCGGGTCGATGGGACGGCCGCTTTCGTGCACTTCGTAGTGCACGTGCGGCGCCACCGAAAACCCCGTCGAGCCCACCAGCGCGACCGTGTCCCCGCGCTCGACCCCCTGCCCGGTCCTCACGACGACCCGTGAGGCGTGGGAGTAGGTCGTGCGGATGCCGTGGCCGTGGTCGATCTCGACGTAGTTGCCGTGCCCGGACTTCCATCCGGCCGCGACCACCGTGCCGCTCGCGGTCGCCACGATCGGGCTGCCCCGCCGCGCGGAGATGTCGATGCCGTAGTGCGGCCTGAGGTCGTGGAAGATCGGATGGCGGCGGTGGAGAGAGAAGGTGCTGGAGAGGAACCCCGAGGCGGGCCAGATCGAGGGGGTGGCGCTGAATCGCGCCTTCTTCGCCGCGATCGACTTGCGGACGTCCTCCATGCTGGACGCCACCAGCTCGCTGCGCCGGATCAGCATGTCCAGCGAGGACGAGATCTCGGTCACCCGGTTGCCGAGCTCCCGGTCGCCGGCGATCTCGATCGGGTCGAGCGAGGGGTGCCCGGGACCGCCGACGCCCACGGCCTGGACTTCGACCGGGACGGCCGGCAGATCGGCCACAAGCCTGAGCTCCTCTTCGCGGCCGAGCAGCTCTTCCAGCCGCTGCCCCAGCTCGTCCGTCTTGCCCTGGAGCGTCGAGAGCTCCGTCCGCAGCCGCTCGTTCTCCCGCGCGATGGCGGGAGCGGCACCGGGTCGGCCGCCCGACACGAACCACGCGCCGGCGCCGGCGGCGAGGGCCAGCACGCCGATGGCGATGCAGGCGGTGCCTACGATCGTCCGACGGGTCGTCCGGAAGGATCTCACGTTGCTGTTTTCATGGGGGATGAACATGAACGTACCGAACCGATCAGACACCTGGACCCTCCCGGGGAGCTTATCGAAGATGTATGCGGGCCGTCGAACCCGCGTATCGATGCAAGAATGACGCCTTCTGGGGAGTGCAAAGCGGGAAGAGCGTACCATCTACCGGGGGGTGCTGTCAACCGAATCCAACCCGAAAACATGGTCAGAAGAGTTCGATGTTGACGGATCCCATCGGATCCTCCTTGAGGGCCGCGATCAGGTCGCGCAGGCCCAGCTGGAGTACCCGGAGCTGAATGAACAGTTCCTGATCGTGGGCCAGGCGCCCGAGCGTCCCCTGCCCGGAGTCCAGCTTGGCCGACAGGGCCGCCGCCGCCCCCCGCAGGTCGTGGATCGCCTGACGCAGCTCCGCCGGGTCGGACCAGTCCTCGAGCGCGCGGCTCGAGTCGGACAGGAACGCGATGTCGGAGCGGAGAGCCTCGACGTTGGCCTTGAACCGGCCGTCGGACCGCCAGCCCGGGATCACGCCCTCCCCGTGGTCGAGGGCCTCCAGGAAGTCCTGGGCGTGGTCTTCGAACCGGTAGACCCGGTCGTACAGCGGGGAGTCGAGGTCGACGAGCTTCCCCGCGGTACCGGCCCCCGAGGCCACCTTCGCCTGGAGCTCGGTGCCCAGGTAGAAGATCTCCTGGATCTCGTTCCCCGCGCGCCCCGCCTGAGCCAGCACGAGATCCAGGTCCACCGAGGCCACGGTAGGGATCACCGCCCCGGGATCCACCGGCGGCTCGCGGACGTCGCCGGCGACGATCTTCACGTACCGCTCGCCCCCCATGCCGAGACTCGCGAGCTGAGCGCGCGAGCTGTTCGTGATGTGATCCCGAAACCGCTCCTCGACCGAGAGCTCGATCCGGATGTCCCCCCGCTCCATGTCTTGCCGCGCGCCGGCCCCGGCCGTCCCGGGCATCCCGGGCGGCAGGATCGTGACGTCCACGACCTGTCCCGCCGGCGCGCCCAGGACCTCCACGGGCGATCCCACCCGCAGGCCTCCGGCGTCGTCGAGGTGGACGTAGAGCGTGTAGGTCTCGGGCCGCATCGGGCCGCGGCCCGAGCCGAGGACGATCACGCCGAGGAGCGCGAGGAGCCCCACCGAGACCACGATGATGCCGAGCCGCAGGTCCCCCCACGATGGCTCCGTCCGCCGGGGGCTCATACCGCGCCTGCCTCGAGCCGCTGGTAGATCGCCGGCCCGGCGAGGATCGCTTCCCCGTCGAGGATTCCCCAGGCGAGGTGCTCGGGGCAGGGCACGGCGGGCTGCCCCAGCGATTCGAGGATCCTCCCCGAGAGCTGCGGCACGACCGGCCACAGGAGCGCGGCCGCCAGCCGGACCGCCTCGGCGGCGTGGAAGAGCGTGGCGGCGACCACGGGCGCGGCCGCCGGGTCCTTCGCCCGCTTCCACGGCTCGAGGCGCTCCAGATACTCGTTCGTCGCCGATACGAGCTCGAACACCCGGGCGAGCGCGGCGTGCGTCCGCCACTCCCGCCACGCGCGCGCCACCTCCCCGCTCCCGCCCCCGATCTCCAGCGCCCGCTCCCGGAGGAACGGCTCCTCGGCCTGGCCCACCGCGTCGGCGCGCTGCGGCAGCCGGCCGTCCAGGTACCGCCCGGCCATCTTGGTGACTCGCGAGTGGAGGTTGCCGAGGTCGTTGGCGAGATCGGCGTTGAGGCGGCGGACGAGCGAATCGTACGAATACGTACTGTCTTGACCGAGCGTCATCTCCCGGAGCAGGTAATAGCGCAGGCCGTCGACGCCGAAGAGCGGCGTCAGGTCCTCCGGTCGAACGGCGTTTCCGACCGACTTGGAGATCTTCGATCCCTCCCAGAGCCACCAGCCGTGGCCCAGGATCCGGCGCGGGAGCGCCCAGCCGAGCGCCATGAGGATCGTGATCCAGTAGACGCTGTGGGTCGTGAGGATGTCCTTGCCGATCAGGTGGACGTCGGCGGGATGCTCGTTCCAGGCGTCGATCGCGCGGCGGGCGGTCTCCTCCGGGGTCTCCCCGGGCTGCGGATCGACGGTGCCGGTCACGTAGTTGAGGAGCGCGTCGACCCAGACGTACGTCACGAACTCCTCGTCCCACGGGAACGGGACCCCCCATGCCAGCCGCTCCCGCGGCCGCGAGATGCAGAGATCTGCCAGGGGCTCCCGCAAAAAGCCGAGGACCTCGTTCGCGCGGGACTCGGGGTAGATGAACCCCGGGTGCGACTGGATGTGGTCGACGAGCCGGGCCTGGAAGGCGCTCATGCGGAAGAACCAGTTGCGCTCTTCGATCTCCTCGACCGGCTTGCCGCACTCCGGGCAGCGGCCGTCGACCAGGTCCTTCTCCGTCCAGTACCGCTCGTCGGAGACGCAGTACCATCCCCGGTACGCGTCCTCGTAGAGGAGCGGACCGCCGTCCGGCGCTTTACCCGCCTTCAGCTTCTCGAGGGCGATCGCCACGACCGCCAGATGGTCGGGGTCGGTCGTCCGGATGAAGCGGTCGTACCGGACCTCGAGCGCGTCCCACTCCGCCTTCCACACCGGCGCCAGGTCGTCGACGTGCTCCTGGGGCGAGAGCCCGCGCGCCGCCGCCGCGCGCTCGACCTTGTCGCCGTGCTCGTCGGTGCCGGTCAGGAAGCGCACGTCCTCGCCGACGAGGCGGCGCTCGCGCGCGACGGCGTCGGCCAGGATCGTCGTGTACGCGTGGCCGATGTGGGGCCGGTCGTTGACGTAGTAGATCGGCGTCGTCAGGTAGTAGCGGCTCATCACCTGTATCCTATCTCGTCACAACAACTGGTACCATCTCCGGTCTGAGGAGCGAGCGTGCCGGAAGACCGAGAATAGTTTCCTCAGGGGCAGAGCGCGCGGAGCGCCGACCAGTACAGGAGGGCGGGCGATACGTTGCTCCAGACGCCTTCCCGCGCCTCGTCGAGGCCCCTCGCCATCGCCGCCAGCCGCACCGCGCCGTGACGCGCGGCGGCATCGCGGTAGCGGGGCAGGAGCTCGGGGTGGTGGAGCGAGAGGCCGCCGTTGCCGCCGGCGTCCAGCGCCACCGCCAGCGCGTCCTCGACGATGCCGGACAGGAACTCGAAGACGTGGTCGTGGGACTCGCGGACGCGGGGCAGCTCGGACTCGAGCAGAAAGCGGTACGGGCTCCCCAGGCCCTCGACGCCGACCGCGAAGAGCCCGAGCGCCATCTCCTTGAGCGCCAGGATCGCGGGGTCGGCGAGGGCGAGCGCCCGCCCGGGACGACCCTCGGCGAGCGCGGTCAGCGCCTCGGCCTCTTCCGCGGGGAGCGCCAGCCGCGCGTCGACGAACGCGCGGACGGTGGCGTCGTCGAGGGGCGGGAACGCGAGCGCCTGTACGCGCGAGTGGATCGTGTCGGGCAGCGCGTCCGGCCGCGTGGCGGTCAGGACAAAGCGGGTCCGGGGCGGCGCCTCCTCGAGGAGCTTCATCAGCATCCCGGTCGGCTCGTTCCCCTCCGGATGCTGGTCCACGTCGCCCAGCAGGAACATCTGCTGCTCGGCCTCGTACGGCGGCCGGCTCGCCTGCCGCGCGATCTCGTGGAAGTCCTCCATGCGGAACGACGCAGGATGATCGTACGTCGGCGGCTCGGTCGGCCTTCCGCCCCGGCGCGTCAGGTCGGCGCCGCGCGCGTCGTCCTTGTAGTAGGACTCCGCCGGACGCGGGAAGTACCAGTGGACGTCGGGGTGGGTCGCCCGGAAGACCCGCCGGCAGGCCGAGCAGCGGCCGCACGGCTCCGGGTCGCCCTGGCACAGCATCCGCTGCGCGAGCCAGCGGGCCGCCGTCTGCTTGCCGACCCCCGGCGGGCCGTGGAACAGGAGCGCCGCCCCCAGGCGCCCGCGTGCCAGCGCCGCGTTCAGCGCCCGCTTGACCGGTTCGTGCCCGAAGAGCTCGATCCGCTCGCCGCCGTCGGCGCTCGCCGTCACCGCCGCCTCAGCCATCCGATGGGGTCGACGGCCCTGCCCCCCTGCCGGATCTCGAAGTGGAGCTTGGGGCCCACCAGGCTTCCCGATTCCCCGACGGTGCCGATCACCTGCTCCTTCGCCACCCGCTCGCCGATCGAGACCGAGGCGCGGTCGAGGTGGGCGTAGAGCGAGTAATCGCCGCCCTCGTGGTCGAGGATGACCATCAGGCCGTAGCCGCCGTTGTAATCGGCGTATACGACCTCGCCGGTCTCGACCGCGCGGACCGGCGTCCCGCGCTGAGCCCGGATGTCGATGCCGTTGTTGACGATCTCGGTGTTGTAGACCGGGTGCCGCGAGCGGCCGAACCGCTCGAGGATCTCCCCGTCGACGGGCCAACCGAGCGCGCCGAAGTCGCCGGTCAGTGTCGACGCTGCCGGAGCGGGCGCCTCGCGGCCCGCCTCCTCCGCCTCGCGCCGCGCCAGCTCCTCGCGCTCCGTCCGGCGCCGCTCCAGGTTCGCGAGCAGCGACTGGATGCGCCGCGTCTCGGCCTCGAGCGCCTCCGCCGCCTCGAGCTGCTCGGAGCGCTGGCTCTTGACCTGGGTCAGCGCGCGCTCCCGCTCGCGCTCGGTGGCGGACAGGCTCTGCACCTGCTCGACCCGGTCCTCGCGCGCTTCCGCCAGCCCGCTTCGCGCATCCTCGAGGGCCGTGCGATTCCTGCGGATCATGGTCTCCAGCCGCTGGATCCGATCGACGAGCCGCCGGTCCTGCTCGGCTACCAGACGCAGATACTTGTAGCGGCCGAGGATCTCGGCGAAGGAATCGGCCATCAGGAGTATCTGGAAGTTCCCGAAGCGCCCCAGCTTGTAGATCGTCCTGAGCCGGCGCGCCAGGAGCTGCCGCTTGATCGCGAGCTCGTCCTGGGCCCGCGCGAGCTGCTCGCTGGTCGATTCGATCTCCCGCGACCGCTCGGCGATCTGTTCCTCCAGCGTGGTCACGAGCTCCTGCGTGACACCCAGCTCGTTCTCCACCCGGCGGAGCTCCTGTATCACGCTCGACTCGCGCCTCCCCAGCCGCGCGGCCTCATCGCGCTTCTGCCGGATCTCCTGCTGGAGGCTCTCCAACCGCTGTCGCTGGGTCTCGAGCTCGCTCTCCTCGTCCTGCGCGCGCGCGGCCGTCGCGAGACCGCCCGCGAGGGCGATCGACACCGCTGCCGCGAGGGCGACCCGCCTCACCACGTCGCGAGGTGGCGCCTGAGCGTCACGATCGAGGCCACGGCACCCAGCGCGCCCCCCAGCAGGATCCCGCCCGCGACCTGGAGCGGCGAGTAAAAGGACAGGGAGACCACGCGCTGCTCCAGGAGCGAGTAGGTGAACGTCAGAAGCACGAGCGCGATCACCGCGCCCAGGACGCCCTTGATGAAGCCCTCGATGACCAGCGGCCGGGCGATGAACGAGCGCGTGGCCCCGACCATCTTCATGATCGCGATCTCGTCCTCGCGGGAGATGAGCACGATGTTGATCGTCGCGCCGATCGCCACGAACGCGATGACCGCGAACACCCCGCCCACGACCAGTCCCAGGAACAACGACAGGTTCTGCAGGAAGTCGAGCTTCTGCACCCAGTCCTCGCCGTACTTGATGTCCTCGACGAACGCGAAGCGCGCGATCCGGGTCGCCACGTCGTCCACGTCGGCGGCGTCGCGGTAGCCGGACTTCAGCGCTATCTCGACCGAGGCGGGCAGTGGATTCGACTCGAGGTCCTCGTAGAGCGCGCTGTAGTCGGACAGCTCCGCCCGCGCGCGCGCCAGCGCGTCCTCCTTGGAGAGGTAGGCGATCGAATCCACCTCGGGGTAGGCGGCGACCTCGCGCATGAGGGCGGACGTCTCGGTGGGATCGGTGCCGTCCACGAGATAGGCGATCACCTCGACGCGCTCCTCTACGTCGGCGAGCACCCGATCGATGTTCCTCCATACCAGGCCGAAGACCGACAGCGTGTAGAGCGCGAACGCGATGGTGGCGATCGAGAGGGAAGTCAGGAGCGGCGAGCGGCGGAAAGCGAAGAGCGCCTCGCGGGAGGTGTAGGCCATCAGCCTGCCGCCTCGCCGTTCGCCGTGTCGCGGACGATCCGTCCCTGGTCGAGCTCGATGATGCGGGCGCGCGGGTGTTCGCCGAGGAGCGTGCGGTCGTGGGTCACGAGCAGCACCGCCATCCCGCGCAGGTTGATGTCCTTGAAGACGCGCAGGATGTCGAGCGCCACCTTGGGGTCGAGGTTCCCGGTGGGCTCGTCGGCCAGCAGAATGAACGGATCGTTGACCAGCGCCCGGGCGATCGCCACCCTCTGCTGCTCCCCGCCCGAGAGCTCCGACGGCAGGTGGTCGGCCTTGTCCGAGAGCCCCACCGCGGCCAGCGTGCGCAGGACCTTGGGATTGATCTGCTCGGCCGACGCGCCGGTGACCTCGAGCGCGAAGGCCACGTTCTCGCGCGCGGTGCGGTTCTTCAGGAGCCGGAAGTCCTGGAACACGATCCCCAGCCGGCGGCGCAGCGCGGGGATCTCGCGCGTCTTGATCTTGTCCGAGGCGTATCCCGAGATCCGGACCGTCCCGGCCGTGGGCCGCTCCTCCATCGTCACGAGCTTGACCAGCGTGGTCTTGCCGGCGCCGGAGGGGCCGGTGACGAAGGTGAACTCGCCCTTGCGCAGATGGAATGAGACGTCCTGCAGGGCGTAGCCGGTGCGGGGATATTCCTTGTGTACGTTCTTGAAGAGGATCATGCGGCCGGACGATTGCCCGTCACGCCGTCAGGCTCCCTGGAGCGCTCGCTCGGGGGGCACGCGGATGTCGACATACACCTGGTCCTGCAGTCGATCGACGAATGCATCCTCGGCCCTCTGCTGTTCCAGCTGGCTCCTGAGGCGCGGAGCGATCTCCTCGAAGGTCAGCTCCTCGCCGCCGCCCGTGCCGCGGGCGATCAGGACGCTGAACCCCGTCGGGGTCTCGGCGACTGCGGCGCGGCCGGGCTCGAGCCTCTCCAGCGCGCGGCCGTACACGGCCGGCACCTGCGCCGTTCCCAGCTCGATCACCGCCGACGAGGCGGAGTCCCCGGGCATCTCGATCGCCTGGAGACTGTCCACGTCGGCCCCCGCGTTGATCGCCTCGGCGAGCTCATCGGCGCGGGCCTGCGCCGCCTGGCGGTCGGCGTCCGAGCGCTCGAACCCCACGAGGACGTGCCGGACCCGGACCTCGTCCTCGCGCTTGTCGAGCACCTGCAATATGTGGTAGCCGAAGAGGGTTTCCACAGGTCCCACGAGCGCGCCCGGCTGGCCCGCGAAGGCGGCCTCCTCGAAGGGCTCGACCATCCGCCCGCGCCCGAACCACCCGACGTCGCCCCCCGTATCGCGCGACGCGGGGTCGTCGGAGTGCTGCATCGCGGCGCTCTGGAAGTCGATGGTCCCCGCCTGGAGCTCGGCCAGGACGGACTCGGCCTCCGCCAGGGCCGCGGCCCGCACCTCTTCGGAAGGGACGACCAGCACGGGGATCTCCTCGAACCTGACGGTCGTCGGCGTCGTCCCGAAGGCCTCGCGGTTCTCGTTCCAGTACTCGCGCAGCTCCTCGTCCGACACGGGCCGCGGGAGGATCTCGTCGCGGTGGAGATCGAGATACATCTGTCCGGCGAGCTCGCGCCGCTTGCGCTCCATGATGTCGGCCCGGTACGCGGCCAGGCTGCCCCACTGGCTGTTCGTCAGCTGGCGCAGGAACTCGGCCTCGCTCGGGAAGCGGGAGCGGATGCGCGCGATCTCCTCGTCGGCCTCCTCCACCACACGGTCCCCGTCCACCTGGACCGCGGTGTCGCGCTCGGCCGCTGCCAGGATGACGAGGTTCCGTACCATCTGGTCGAACGTCTCGGTCGCCAGCTCGCGCATCTGGGGGGAGGCGGGATCGACGCCGAGCTGGGTGGCCAGAACTTCCGTCTGCTCGCGCCACTCGGACTCGAGCAGGAGGTTGCTCCCCACGACCGCCATGATGCGGTCTCCCCCCGGCTGCTGGGGGAGCGCGGCGTCCGGCTGCGGCGCCTCGGGCTCGGCGGGCACGAGCTGGGCCGTCGTGTCGGGGGGCGGCACGTTGGCCTCCTGCGCGCGACCGGCGCTCGCCGTGGCGAGGAGCGCGGCGAGCACGGACAGGAGCGCGAGGGGCCTACTGCCCATCGGTCGCTTCCTGCGCGCCCGCTGGTGGCTGCGCGCCGGGCGGGGGCGCCGAGCCGCCAGGGGCGGGCTGCGCCGAGCCGCCGGGCGCGGGTCCCGGATCCGGCACGCCGGCCTCCTCGCGCAGCCGGCGGAGCTCGCGCAGCACCTCGTCGTACAGATCGGTGTTGCGCTCGACGTCCACCGCGCTCTCCTGCGAATCCGCGATCGCCGCCAGCGTAGCGCGCTGGATGTCCGGGCTCGTGGCTTCCTCCAGTCGCTGCGCGGCGAGCACCTGACGGATCTCCGGCGCGACTTCCGCGAACGGCCTGTCGGAGTAGAACTCCCGGTGCTCCTCGTAGTAGCTCTGCACTTCCTCGTCATCCACCTCGAGCCGGGCCTCGGACGCGCTTCTGAGGTACGCCGACAGGAGCAGGCCCTCGACTCGCTCATCGAGCTGCGACTGCCGCAGCGAGTCGAGCTCGGTGCCGGCCGCCTCGGCGCGCGCGAGCATGATCTTCTGCTGCACCATCGTGGCCAGCGCGCGGACCATGTCGGTCTGCTCCAGCTGGCTGATCGTCTGACGATTGCCGGGGGGCAGGATCTCGTACATTCCCCAGATCTCTCCCAGCGTGATGTTGCCACCCTCGAAGGTCGCCAGCTCGAGCTCCCGCTCGCCGCCCTCCGGCGGCCGCTCTTCGTCGAGGATCCGGATCAGGCTGTCGATGTTCGACTCGTAGAACTCGAGCCGGCTGTTCTCCATGAGGTTGGTGACGTAGCGGTCCTCCGCCTCGTTCTGCATGGGCCGCGCGAGCTGCTCCTCGATCTGATCCCGCAGGTCGTCCAGCGGCGGCTTCGATCGGTCGACGACACGGATGATGTGATAGCCGAACTGCGATTCGATCACGGGACCGAACTCGCCCACCGGCGTCTCGAAGGCGACCTGCTCGAACGACGCGACCATGTCGCCTCGTCCGAACGGCTGCATGCGGCCGCCGCCCGATGCGCTCGACGGGTCATCCGAGTGTGCGCGCGCGGCGGCAGCGAAGTCCGCGCCTTCCCTGAGCGCCACGAGCAGCGAATCGGCTTCCCGCTTCGCCGCCTGCCTGTCGGCGTCGGTCGGCGGGGAGCTCGCGCCGCCGGGAGCGGTCGCTGCGCCGCC
>JAICQP010000173.1 GCA_025937815.1 Gemmatimonadota bacterium | reverse complement strand
GTGAGCGCTGGGGTGACGCGGCGGCTGTTCCTGCGTGCCGGCGCGGCCTTCTTCTCCGCTCTGCCTTTCCTCGAACTGTCGGCGCTGGCCCGCACCCGCATCGACAGCCCCGCCGCTGATCGAGCGTCGCGTCTCATCCTCCTGGGAACGGCCGGAGGGCCCACCCCCAAGCCCAACCGCGCGGCGCCGGCCCAGGTAGTCGTGGTGGACGGGGCATCCTACGTCGTCGACTGCGGGAACGGCGTCGCTCGGCAAATGGTGCTGGCCGGGCTCGATCTCCGGTCGATCCGCAGCGTGTTCCTCACCCACCTCCACTCCGACCATGCGGCCGACTACGGCAATCTGCTCCTGCTGAGCTGGGCATCCGATCTCGCGACGCGCGTCGATACGTATGGCCCTCCGCCGCTCTCCGAGATGACACGGCAGTTTCTGGCGCTCAATGACGTCGACATTCGGACGCGCATCGCCGATGAGGGACGTCCGGCCCTGGAGCCGCTCATCTCGACGCACGAGATCACGGGCCCCGGGTTGGTGGTGGAGGATGCAAACGTGCGGGTCACGGTCGCCGTGGTGGAACACCCGCCGATGGCGCCGTCATTGGCCTATCGGTTCGACTGTCCCGATCGGTCGATCGTCATCTCCGGGGACACGCGGCCGTCGCCGGCGCTCGTCGAGCTGGCCAAGGGAGCCGACGTTCTCGTGCATGAGGTGATGCACGTACCGTCGATCGAGTCGCTGATCGCGCGTGAGTCGAACGCGAAGACGTTGCGGCAGCATCTGCTGGCGAGCCACACGACGACCGAGCAGGTCGGCCGGCTGGCGACGGATGCGGGGGTTGGAACGCTCGTGCTCTCGCACTTCGTGCCCGGCGGATATCCGTTCCTGACGGACGAGGTGTGGTACGAGGCCGTGCGTCCCCACTTCGCGGGGAACCTGATCGTGGGCCGCGATCTCCTCGAGGTCTGACCGTGTCAACGCGCGTTTCGGCCTGAAGAATCAGTAGCCGAATCGCTCGCGGAAGAGCCGTGTCCGCGCCCGAATGCTCGGAATTCGGGCCGCGACGTGCTGGTGGAGCACGCGTTCTCCGGGCCGGATCTCCCGTGCTACGGGGTCGATTCTCGCCCCGGGGAGCTCCAGGAACGCGTAGATGCGCTTCAGCTCCCCGGCGGGATCCTCGATCAGATCTTCGTACCGGGTGACGATCCGGTGTTCCGCGGGCAGCCGGTCGAGATCCCGGAGCCAGCGCGCGGTGTCGCGCCCGAGGGAGCGCGAGAGCAGGTCGACCATCCGCGGCCGGCCTGCGACGAACCGATAGAGCGCGAACCGGAGCGGTCGCCGGAGCAGTCGCCGGTACCGGAGATCGAGGAGTGCGTGGTATTCCGACGGCCCGGCCAGCAGCAGGCGGATCGCTCGGAGCTGCGAGTCGATCGTCTCGACAGGGTCGCGCGCGACGAATACGAACCTAGCCTGGGGGAGGAGGTCGAGGATTCCCGCCGCGTTCGGGAAGTCCCACGGGTTCCGTAGGAGATAGCGGGCGTCCTCCGCGTCGCCCGCGAGCTCCCGATACACCGCCGCGACGACGGGAGCCGTCTCCGGCGTCAGCCGTCGGCCTGGGACGAGGAACCCGTATTCCTCGGGGAGATCCTCTGATATGGGGACGGCATCGATGCCGCGGGTCTCGCCCCGGCGAGTCAGTTCGGAGAGTGCAGAGCGACGGTCGTCGCCGGGTCCGCCGCTCCGTTCGTGGAATGCGACGATGTCCGCGGCGGTCAGGCAAACGAAGGCGCCCGATGCGGCCAGCGCGCTGCAGACGATCGTCGTGCCGGAGCGGTGCGGCCCCAGCACGAAGCAGGATGGATTCGTCCAGGCCGCCCCCGCTGCCGTCACGCCGTGGCTGGGCGGCTCCACGCGCTACTCTATCCTCTTCGGTACCGGGTCGTACGTCCCCAGCGGCACGTCGATCTTGCAGGATTCCAGGCGCCGGATCGTCATCTCGAGCCCGCGTCGGATCCCGAGGCGCCGCACCGCCTGGATCGAGTACTCCGAGCACGTCGGCTCGTAGCGGCACTGGATCCGGCCCTCGAGGAGCGGGTGGCCGACGACCCGGTACGCGTGGACGCCGGCGATCCAGGCTCGCGAGGTCAGCTGATCGGCGGGCGCCCTCCGGGCGTCCATGACGCCCACGAGGACCAGTACGGCGACAGCCGCCAGCCAGGTCTCCGGCCGCTTCAGGCGTTCCCGCAGTGGGGACATTGCGCGCTCGCCTCCATGCGTTTGTTGCCGCAGCTCGGGCACGCGACGAGCACGCCCTTGGGCCGGGAGTAGAGGTAGATGATGAGGCCGATCGGCCCCGTCACCATGACGAGGAGCATCCACAGGACCGAACTGTCCATCCCCCGGGCCTTCGCGTCCCGCGCGACCCACACGAGGATCGCGATGTTGATCGCGAGGATCGCGAGAAAAATGAAGATGATGACGCCGATCCCCGCCCCGCACGCCCCGCAGGCGGCGCATCCACCGGCGGCGTCGCCCGAGCCGTCGTACTGGGCGAGCAGGAGCGAGAAAGCGGGGAGCTGACCGAGCGACGCGAGGGCGAGGCGGCTCTGCGTTCTCACGCTGGGATTCTCCTGGGTGCGGTTGGGGGCCGAAGGGATGCGGAACAATGGAGAGCGTGACGGAAGCCGTCAACCCGGCGATAACGCCGCTACGGCGGCGGAATCGGGCACTTCCAGGTCGTCAGGTAGTGGTGCACGAGAAGAACGAGCGTCGCGCTCAGCGCGAAGCTCGCGAACCCGAGTATCTTGATGGCCGCGGGTACGTCGCCCGCCCGCCCCGGGGAGGGATCCGGAGGCTCGCTCATGGGCCGTACGATGCTTCGGCGGCCCCTTCCGCGTCAATCACCATCCGATCGAACCGGAGGCTCGCTCCTTCGATGCCCGTGCTGGCCAAGACCGCCCTGCTGCTCGTCGTATCGAACGTCTTCATGACGTTCGCCTGGTACGCGCACCTCAAGGAGCTGAACCACCGGCCGTGGCTCGTCGCCGCGCTCCTCAGCTGGGGGGTGGCGCTCCTCGAGTACCTGTTCCAGGTCCCCGCGAACCGGATCGGCTACTCGGTGGCGAGCGTGGCGCACCTCAAGGTGCTCCAGGAGGTGATCACGCTCTCGGTGTTCGTGCCCTTCGCGGTGTTCTATCTCCGCGAGCCCATCAAGCTCGATTACCTCTGGGCCGGGCTCTGCCTCTGCGGCGCCGTATGGTTCATGTTTCGGGGCGGTCTGGGGACTGCATAGCTTGCGCTCCGCTCGACGTCTCGCAATCTTGGCGGCCGTGCGAACCCCCTTCGCCCTCGCGCTCCTCTGCGCCACCGTCGTCGGCTGCGCCGACGCGCGGACGCCCGACGACGCCGTAGCGGACACCGATGCGACGGCCGCCGCCGTCGCCGACACGATCGTGATCGCGGACGGCCGCGTGTTCGCCGAGCCGGAGGACGTCACCGACTGGGCGGGCCGGCCCATGGTGCAGGCCGCCTTCACGGCCGCCCGCGCGCACTGGCAGGCGCAGGACTCCGAATACGAGGAGGAGACGCAGGTCATGGCGGTCGCCGAGGGCTCGTTCAGCGAGACCGGCGTCTCCCAGTATGCGGTCCTCTACCACATGAGCTCCTGGCCACGCTGCTGCCCGAAGATGGGGATCGCCGTGGTCCAGGACGGCGAGCTCGTGCGGAACGTCGCTTTCGAGGCTCCAGCGCACGCGCTCGCGGCGGTCCCCGACCTCGACGGCGACGGGCGCGACGAGTTGGCTCTGACCGGATCGTTCGGGATGGGGGGCGAGAACTCGACCAGCGTGACCGTCGTCTCTCTCGCCGACTCCGGCCTCCGGACGTGGGGCGGGGAGATGATCCAGTACGACGCGTGCGGCGCGATGCAGGAAGGCGGCACGGCCTCCCGCATCACCGCCGTTCCCGGCCCGTCGTTCACGATCGAGCGCTTCGCGCTCGCGTCCTGCGAGTCGGGCGAGTACCAGGCCGGCGGACCTCCCGAGCCCTTCGAGTTCACCGCTCCGGCTCCGGAGGACGAGCTCTCCGTAGAGCTGCCCATCCGCTAAACCCGGCCGGGCGTCTCCGCGGAGATGCCGCTAATGCGCCGGGGTCTCCACGATCGACTTCGCGCGCTCCACCGCCCTTCGGAAGTCCGGCACCACGTTCTCCTCCCCCACCCGCTCCAGCACGCCCGCCCGCGCGAGCACGGTCCGGGGCTGGGCCTGAACGCCGGTCATGAGCACCTGGGTGCCGTCCGCCCGGGCCTTGTCGAGAACGTCCTCGAGCGCGCGGAGACCGGTCGCGTCGATCGCCAGCACCTCGCGGAGCCGCAGAATGAGAACCCGGGGCGGCTTCTCGACCCGCCGCATCGCGTCCTTGAACTTGCTCGCCGCGCCGAAGAAGAGCGTCCCGTGCACCTGGAACACCTCGACGCCGTGCGGCAGTGGCTCGGCCATCTTGGGGTCCAGACCTTCACCCTCCGACAGCATGTCCTTCACGTAGGCCGCCTCGCTGAGCTCCGCCATCCGCCGCATGAACAGGAACGCGGCCAGCACGATCCCCACCTGGAGCGCGACCACGAGGTCGACGAGCACCGTGAGAAGGAACGTCGTCAGCATGACGAGGATGTCGCTCTTGGGGCTGCGGAAGAGCTTCACGAACATGCGCCACTCGCTCATGTGGTAGGCGACCATGAAGAGGACGCCGGCCAGCGCCGCCATCGGGATGAGGCCCGCCAGGGGCGCCAGCGCGAACAGGATCCCGAGCACGGTGAGGGCGTGGACCATCCCCGCCACAGGCGTCCTGCCGCCGCTGCGGACGTTGAGCGCCGTGCGCGCGATCGCGCCGGTCGCGGGGATGCCGCCGAAGACGGGCGAGGCGACGTTGGCCACGCCCTGCGCGACCAGCTCCATGTTCGAGCGGTGCCTCCCGCCGATCATGC
>JAICQP010000171.1 GCA_025937815.1 Gemmatimonadota bacterium | reverse complement strand
CGCGTCGCGCCTGCCACTCCCCATAGCGAGCCGGGCGCCCGTCGGCCTGCCGATCCTCCCCGCCCGGAGCTCGCGCTTGAGCGCCACCATGGGCGCCGCGAAGCGCTGGTCGAACCCCGTCATCCCCATCGCGCCGCTCGCACGCCATGCGTCCCGCACGCGACGGCCGTCCTCGAACGTCGTGGCGACCGGCTTCTCCAGATAGACGTGCTTGCCGGCCGCGAAGGCGGCGCATGCCACGTCGGCGTGCATGCCGGACGGCAGACAGACGACCACCGCCTCGATGCCCGCATCGTCGAGCGCCTCGCGCCAGTCCTCTACGACCCGCGCCGCCGGCGCCTTCCCCAGTGCCAGCGCTCGCCCCGCCGGTTCCGGCTCGGCCACCGCGGCCAGCTCGAACACCGGCAGCTCCGCCAGGATCGGCAGGTGAAAGATGCGGGCGATCCGGCCGCAGCCGAGGAGCGCGACCCGCAACGGTCTGCCGCGGACGGACGTCAGGCTGACGTCCGGCGAGGCGTCACGCGAGGATCCCACGGATCGGCGCACCCGTCATGCGAGCCGCCGGGGGCCGGCCGAGCAGCGCCAGGAACGTCGGTGCCAGGTCAAGCACGTCCACACTGCCGATCTCCCCACGGGGCGGGATCCCCGGTCCGGACGCCGCGAAGAACCCGCTGTTCGAATGGTCGCTGCGGCGATAGAAGTCGGGTCGGCCCTGCTTCAGCTCCCCACCGGGGTGGACGACCCGGTCGAGAAACCGCCCCGGTCGCCAATCGACCCAGAGGTCGGGCAGGGTGGGATGGGGTTCGCAGTCGAACGCCGCGACCGTTCGAACGGTGCGCGTCACGGCGGGCTCGCCGGACAGCGGGTCGACGAGAGTCGCGAGGTCGGCCTCCAGCCGATCCAGGAGCGCCGCGTAGTCCGCGCCGGGTTCGACGATCCCGTTCGGCTCCCTGCCCCGCAGATTGACACGCACGAAGCCCGTGTACGCGGCGGGGAGCGCAAAGGCCCGCGTGGCGCTCCAGTCGGTCGCGGCGCGGAACTGATCGGCGAGGAGCCGCTCGCGCACCTCGCGCGAGAGCCTGCGACTCAGCGCCAACCGCCACCGCTCGGGGATCAGCCGCCGCGCGATGTCGACCGGCCGCCACGAGCGCCCCGAGCCGGACGCCTTCGGCGTTGCCTGGTACCCGAAATCCCGGCAGAACGCCTCGATCAGCCCGGTGGCCGGGAAATCGTCGTCCATCCCGACCGACGACACGACGAAGACCCTCGCGTCGGGGGGCAGCCGCTCGAGGATGAGCCCCAGCTCGCGATCGATCGCGCGGTAGACGTCCCGGATGCCGTCGGCGAGGCGGGGGTGGACGCGCGAGCCGCCGTTCAGCTCGGGGCGGTACTTCCAGAATTGGTGGTTGGCGGTGTGCGACTCCGCGAACACGCCCGCGAACAACTCGAAATCGCCGCGCTCGAGGAGGTAGCGACACGCGGCCCCCTTCTTGGCCACGCGCTCCAGCAGCTCGTCCAGGATCGCCAGGTCGTCGTCGACCGCGCTGTCGTGGTTCTCGACGGTCACCAGGCGCGGAGCGAAGCGGCGGCTGACCTCCTCCAGCACCTCTGGCGGCTCTGCGGCAGTCACGAAGTGGTCGGGATCCCAGTTGTTGTGAGTCGCCCAGTGGCAGAGCTGGACACCGGGCAGGCCGGGAACCACGTCGTAGTCCGGGATGTCGATGACCGTCGCACGGCGGCCGTCAAGTCGGTCCTGCACCCAGAAGGGCGGCGCGTCCACGTCGAGCCCGGTGACCGTCTTCAGATCGTAGGTGCCCGGCTCCAGCTGGCGGAAGTAGAAGTAGCCGTGGTCGCGTCGAGAGATCCCGCTGAAGATGGACACCCAGACGCCGTGCTCGCTGATGAGCTCGGCTCCTCCCGTCCGGCCCCAGGAGCCGCGCTTCATGATTCCTGCAAGAGCGGGCATGTCCCCCGAAGCCACCCAGCGCGTGAGGAAGTCCGGGTCTCCCGCGTCGATTCCGAAGATGTACAGCGGCGCTCCACTCATGCTCCACCGACCAGCCGCTCGTAGAGCCCGACCCACTCGTCGACATAGCGCTCGGCTCCCAGATGTTCGAGCGCGAAGGCCCGACCCGCCAGACCCATGCGCTCGGCTCGCTCGCGATCGGTTGCGATATGGAGGAGCGCCCCGGTCAGCGCATCGATGTCACCCGGAGGAACGAGAAGCCCCGTCCGGTCGGGAATCACGAGCTCCGAAGGACCGCCCCCGGCGCTCGCCACTACCGCTGTCCCGCGCATCATCGCCTCTGCCGCCGCCAGCCCGAAGGGCTCCTGCCAGCGCCCGGGCAGGACCTGGACCCAGGCGCCCTCGAAACGCCGCTCGAGTTCCGCGCGTGGAATGTGTCCCAGGAAACATGACGCTCGCTCCACGCGGAGGTCGATCGCCAGGCGCTCGAGGGCGGCCCGCTCGGGACCGTCTCCGGCGATCAGCAGGCGAGCGGCCGGCACCCGCTTCCGCACCCGCGCGAACGCGCGCAGCAGGACGTCGGCTCCCTTCTCCCAGACCAGCCTTCCGCCGAACGCGATCAGGGGCGGCTCTCCGAGAGGTGGCCGCATCTCCCTCTCGACCACGCCGGGCACGATCACTTCGACAGGATCTATTCCCCCTGCCATGAGTCGCTCCCTGACGCCCTCGCCGTCCGTGACGACGACGTCGAACGCACCGCGCCAGCGGCCGTAAAGTCGAAGCTGCGCCATCAACGGCACCCACTCGGAGAGCGTCAGGCAGCCATTCCGCAGACAGGGGCGGCCGTATGCCTCACGGCACGGGCGCCCATCGGGCAGGAGCTTCGTTCCTCGCGGGCACACGGGACGGTACCACACGACGTGGTGGACAGCCGGGACGTTGCGCAGCAAGGGCATGATGAGCGGCCCCAGCTGGGTCAGGAAGATCTGGACGTGAACGACGTCGGGCCGGAAGGAACGCAGCACGCGACGTAGCGCGAGCGCAGCTCCGGGATTGACGGACTGGACGAGAGTGCGGAACCTGCCGACTGTCCCGTAGCATCGATAATCGGCGCCTGCCGACTCCCCCCCGGTCGCCGCCGAGCTCGCGAAGAGTCGGGCGTCGATCCCTCGCCGGAGGAGGCCGGCCCGCAGGATGAGAGTCTCGAGCTCCGCCCCACCGTTGAGAGTGTCATAGTCCTGGACGATCAGGATCTTCAAAGGCGACCCCACGTATGTGTGCGGCGCACGTCACGCTCGAGGGGTCAGCGGCGGATCGAGCCCTGCGTGTAGAACGGCGTCCTGGCGACCTCGCCGCCGAGCGCGCGGCCGCGGACCCCGACGGCCAGCGGGGTGCCGGCCTTCGTGCGCCCCTTGGGGAGATAGCAGGTGCCGATCCCGTAGCCGAGCGTGGGGCTCATCGCGCCGCTTCGCACCTCGGACGCGGGTTCGCCGTCCAGGAGGACCGGGTAGTGGGCGCGGGGGATCCCGCGCTCGTCCAGGCGGAACCCCACCAGGCGACGGGTGGGTCCCGCCTCTGCGATCCCCGCCAGGGCCTCGCGGCCGGTGAACTCGCCCTTGTCGAGCTTGACGATCCACGCCAGGCCGGCCTCGTAGGGGTTCGTGGTCTCGTCGATGTCGTTGCCGTAGAGGGCGTACTTCATTTCGAGCCTGAGCGTGTCGCGCGCGCCCAGACCGCAGGGTTCGATCCCGTGCTTCGCGCCCGCCTCCATGACCGCCTCCCACACCTGCTCGGACGCCTCGCGGTCGAAGTACAGCTCGAACCCGTCCTCGCCGGTGTAACCCGTGCGGCTGATGATCGTCTCCACCCCGGCGATCCGGCCGTCCCGCTTCCAATAGAAAGCGAGGTCGTCGAGCGGGACATCCGACAGCTCGGCGACCGTCTCGGCCGCGCGCGGTCCCTGGACGGCCAGGAGCGTGATCCGGTCGGACTCGTCCCGCAGCTCCACCCCGTCCGCCGGCAGATGCGCGCGGACCTGCGCCAGGTCCTTGGCCAGGTTGCTCGCGTTCACGACCATCATCCAGCGCTCGTCCGCCAGCCGGTAGACGACGCAGTCGTCGATGATCCCGCCGGCCTCGTTCACCATCGCCGAGTACTGCGCCTGATCCACGGCCAGCGTCGTGGCGTCGTTCACGGTGACACGCTGGATCGCTTCCAGCGCGCGCGGCCCGTCGAGCATGAACTCGCCCATGTGGCTGATGTCGAACATACCCACGCGCTGGCGAACGGCGTGGTGCTCCTGCGTCATGGACGCGTACTGGACCGGCATGAGGAACCCCGCGAAGGGCACCATCTTCGCGCCCAGCTCCTCGTGCACGCGCGCCAGCGCCGTCCGCTTCAGGGAGTCGGATGAAGGATGACTCATGGGGTCGGCTCGACCTGCAGGGCGTTCAAAATGGCTCAGATGCGAGGCGCGCGACGAGAGGATTCCGAGGCGTACTGCAAGGTACGCCGCAGGAAGACACGAGGAGCGGAACGAAGCAGATGGGCCGTTTTCAACGTCCCGCCTACAAAATATACTTGCGGAGGTCGGTATTCTGTACCACGTCCTGCAGGCGCGCGCGCACGTCGTTCGCGTCGAGTTCCACCTCGCCCCGATCGATGTCGGGAACGTCGAAGAGAATGTCGTCCAGCAGGCGGGTCATGATCGTGTGCAGCCGCCGGGCGCCGATGTTCTCCATCGCGTCGTTCACTTCGGCGGCGGTGCGCGCGATCTCGCGGATCGAGTCCTCGGTGAAGCTGAGCTTCACGCCCTCCGACTCCAGCAGCGCCTGATACTGCAGCGTCAGCGCGTTCCGCGGCTCCGTCAGGATGCGCTCGAAGTCCTCGGCGGTCAGGCTCCGCAGCTCGACCCGGATCGGGAAGCGCCCCTGGATCTCGGGGATCAGGTCGGAAGGCTTGGAGACGTGGAACGCGCCCGCGGCGATGAACAGGATGTGATCGGTGCGGACCAGCCCGTACTTGGTCTGCACGTTGGAGCCTTCGACGACGGGCAGGAGATCCCGCTGCACTCCCTCACGCGAAACGTCGGGGCCGCCCGTCACTTT